>NZ_PSRU01000011.1:0-177738 GCF_003000935.1 Escherichia sp. R1 | reverse complement strand
ACGGACCTCCGTGGAGGTCCGTTGATATGAACTTGGTGCCCGGACTCGGAATCGAACCAAGGACACGGGGATTTTCAATCCCCTGCTCTACCGACTGAGCTATCCGGGCAACGGGGCGCATTAAACCTGATTCGCCTCGTCTCGTCAATCAAATTTCTTCAATTTACTGCAGACTGCACAATCTATCATCACTTTGCCGCTAATGCACGCATTGTCAGGCAAACCAGGCGGTCCAGGCGGCGGAAAGGGGCATTGCCAGAAGGAGTGCTGGAAGCATGTTGACCACCGGGAACATTTTAATGCCACAGATGCGTAATCCGGTTGCCAGCAGCAATAAACCGCCTACGGCGCTGAAGTCTGCCATCATCGACGGTGTGGTCAGCGGTAATATCAGCGCGGCAGCCCACGCCAGCGTTAACTGGATGATCAGTAATGGGATACTAATCACCGATACCGCAATACCCAGCGAGCAGGCGAAGATCATCGCCGTAAAGAAATCAAGAAATGACTTGGCGATTAAAATACTCGGATCGCCGGTCATCCCTTCGTTCATCGCCCCGAAGATCCCGGTGCCGCTGGCGCAAAACAGGACAATAATCGCGACATAATTCTGAATAAAAGATTCATGCGCTGGCTTCTTACGTGAGTGGCGAAACAGATTTTGTGCTTTGGTGACCGCGGTATTGACGCCTTTTTCCAGCAGACAAATTTCGCCGATTAATGCACCGAGTAAGGTTGCTAAAACCATCGCCGGAAGGTTGGCGCATTTCACCACCAGTAAAATACCAATCCCCAGCGATGCCAGACCAAAAATTGATGTCATGGAGACGCGGATACGTTCCGGTAAGCGTTGGCTGAGCAGTGCGCCGAGAACGCCACCCAGTAAGACTGCACTAGCGTTGATAAAAGGGCCGATGACCACAAGAGTTCCTGTTAACTGTATTGTTTGATTTTCTTATTATGAACTTTTTGCCTTGTTGATGGCTTGTCTGGTCGCAAAGTCCTGGCTTGCACGCTTTAGCGAAAGGTGCCATGATTGCGCGAATTTTCTCCTCTCTGTACGGAGTTTGCCCGATGCACGCCACCTCCTTACATTCTCTCGCTTATCGCCGTTTCGCGCGAAACTCCTCCCTTTTTCTGCTCATGCGGTGAAGTTAACGCACGCTCACTGCAGGACAACAGTAAAATCAGAGCGTTTCTGCTTTTACTGATGTCTGGCGGTCGGAGCTGGTGACCAGTTTGACCCATATCTCGTGGGGCAGGGTTTTTCACCTTGTCCGGTATTCTTACTTCCCCGAAACGGGTTTTGCGCTTATGAAATCAATGAATATTGCCGCCAGTAGTGAACTGGTATCCCGACTTTCTACTCATCGCCGCGTGGTGGCGTTGGCAGATACTGATTTTACGGACGTCGCGGCAGTCGTCATTACCGCTGCGGATAGTCGCAGTGGCATTCTTGCGTTGCTTAAGCGCACCGGTTTTCATCTACCGGTGTTTTTGTATTCCGAACATGTTGTTGAATTACCTGCGGGCGTTACGGCGGTAATCAACGGCAACGAGCAGCAGTGGCTGGAGCTGGAATCCGCAGCCTGTCAGTATGAAGAGAATTTGCTGCCACCGTTTTATGACACGCTGACGCAGTACGTTGAGATGGGTAATAGCACCTTTGCTTGCCCTGGACATCAACATGGTGCGTTCTTTAAAAAGCATCCTGCCGGACGCCATTTTTACGATTTCTTTGGCGAGAACATCTTTCGCGCCGATATGTGTAACGCTGACGTAAAATTGGGCGATCTGCTGATTCATGAAGGATCGGCGAAAGATGCGCAGAAATTCGCAGCCAAAGTCTTTCATGCCGATAAAACCTATTTTGTGCTGAACGGCACATCGGCAGCGAATAAAGTGGTGACGAATGCGCTGTTAACGCGTGGCGATTTGGTGCTCTTCGACCGTAACAACCATAAGTCGAATCATCACGGCGCGTTGATTCAGGCGGGGGCGACGCCGGTCTATCTGGAAGCTTCACGTAACCCGTTTGGTTTCATTGGCGGTATTGATGCGCACTGTTTTAATGAAGAGTATCTGCGCCAGCAAATTCGCGACGTTGCGCCAGAAAAAGCCGACCTGCCGCGCCCGTTTCGCCTGGCGATTATTCAGCTGGGAACCTATGACGGCACTGTCTATAACGCCCGTCAGGTGATCGATACCGTTGGGCATCTGTGTGATTACATTCTGTTTGATTCCGCGTGGGTCGGTTACGAACAGTTTATCCCGATGATGGCGGATAGCTCGCCGCTGCTGTTAGAACTTAACGAAAACGATCCGGGGATCTTTGTGACCCAGTCGGTGCACAAACAGCAGGCGGGATTCTCACAGACGTCGCAGATCCATAAAAAAGATAACCATATCCGTGGACAGGCGCGTTTTTGCCCGCATAAGCGGTTGAATAATGCCTTTATGCTCCATGCTTCTACCAGCCCGTTCTATCCGCTGTTCGCCGCGCTGGACGTTAACGCCAAAATTCATGAAGGGGAGAGTGGGCGTCGGCTGTGGGCGGAGTGCGTTGCGTTGGGGATTGAAGCCCGGAAGGCGATTCTTGCGCGCTGTAAGCTGTTCCGCCCGTTTATCCCGCCCGTTGTTGATGGCAAATTGTGGCAGGATTATCCGACGTCAGTGTTAGCCAGCGACCGCCGTTTTTTCAGTTTTGAGCCGGGGGCGAAGTGGCACGGCTTTGAAGGATATGCCGCGGATCAGTATTTTGTTGATCCGTGCAAGCTGTTACTCACCACGCCGGGTATCGATGCCGAAACCGGCGAATATAGCGATTTTGGCGTTCCAGCGACGATTCTGGCGCACTACCTGCGTGAGAACGGCATTGTGCCGGAGAAGTGCGATCTCAACTCCATTCTGTTCTTATTAACTCCGGCGGAAAGCCACGAGAAGCTGGCACAACTGGTGGCGATGCTGGCGCAGTTTGAACAGCATATTGAGGATGACTCGCCGCTGGCTGAGGTGTTGCCGAGCGTTTATAACAAATATCCGGTGCGCTATCGCGACTACACCCTGCGTCAGTTGTGTCAGGAGATGCACGATCTGTATGTCAGTTTCGACGTCAAAGACCTACAAAAAGCGATGTTCCGCCAGCAGAGTTTCCCGTCAGTGGTGATGAATCCCCAGGATGCGCATAGCGCTTATATTCGCGGTGAAGTGGAGTTGGTGCGGATTCGTGATGCCGAAGGGCGAATTGCGGCAGAAGGGGCGTTGCCTTATCCACCTGGCGTGCTTTGCGTGGTACCCGGGGAAGTCTGGGGTGGGGCGGTTCAACGTTATTTCCTTGCGCTGGAAGAAGGCGTGAATTTGTTGCCGGGATTTTCGCCGGAGTTGCAAGGTGTCTATAGCGAAACCGATGCGAATGGCATGAAACGGTTGTACGGTTATGTGTTGAAGTAAGAATAAAAAAACGGGTCACCTTCTGGCGACCCGTTTTTCTTTGCGTAATTAGTGGCTAACCGTCTGTGTACCTGTCGGGACACGAACGTGTTTATATTTGAACATCGCCATGAACGCGAAGGCCAGAACCACGGAGTAACCTGCGAAAATCAGCCATACGGTCTGCCAGTCGGTAATGCCGTTTTGGGTGTACATCTCAACCACTTTACCGCTCACGATGCCGCCGAGGATACAGCCGAAGCCGTTGGTCATCATCAGGAACATCCCCTGCGCGCTGGCGCGAATTGCCGGACTAACTTCTTTTTCGACAAACACCGAACCAGAGATGTTGAAGAAGTCGAATGCGCAACCGTAAACGATCATCGACAGTACCAGCAGTACAGTACCGAACGGAGTCGGGTCGCCGTAAGCAAACAGAGCAAAACGCAGGATCCACGCTACAATACTGATCATCATTACGTTCTTAATACCGTAGCGGCTTAAGAAGAACGGGATGGTCAGAATGAACAGGGTTTCAGAGATCTGCGAAATCGACATGATGATTGACGCATGCTGCACGATGAAGCTGCTGGCAAACATCGGATCTTTGTCGAAGCTGTGCAGGAAGGTATTACCGAACATGTTGGTAATCTGCAGTTCCGCGCCCAGCAGCATTGAGAAGATGAAGAAGATTGCCATACGCTTGTTTTTAAACAGCGCGAATGCATCGAGGCCCAGCAGGGTTGTCCAGCTCTGATTCGCTTGCTGTTTAGCAACCGGAATATGCGGCAGAGTCAGGGTAAACAGAACCAGAACGGCGGAAAGAGCTGCGCCAATATACAGCTGCATGTGGCTTAATTCGAAGCCGGACAGGCTCACCACCCACATTGCCATGATAAAGCCGATGGTGCCCCAGATACGGATTGGCGGGAAGTCAGTAACGATATCCATCCCGGCATTTTGCAGGCGATAGTAAGAGATGGTGTTGATTAACCCAAGCGTTGGCATATAAGCAAACGAGTTAATCAATATCACAAGGAACATCGCCTCCGGCGTAGTGACCTCTGCCGCCATGAACAGCGTGATAGCGCCAATGGTGTGGCAAATGGCATAGACCCATTTCGCACTTAACCATTTGTCGGCCACAATCCCCAGCAGCGCAGGCATAAAGACCGCGGCGATACCCAGTGAGCTATAAACTGCGCCGATAGAAGCACCGTCAAACTTCAGGGTAACAAACATATAGGAGCCGAGGGTCGTCAGCCAACTTCCCCACAGACAGAACTGCAGAAAAGAGAGGATTTTCAGCTGCAGCTTAAGATTCATGTTAATTTCCTCACATCGTGATGCGGATGAGTGTTTGAAAAAGCACATTTGACCGTGCGAGATGATGCGATTCTATCAACTTCGCGGACTGGTTTTTTGTTACCTGTGGCAAATAATTGCAAACATTCCCAATTTGCAAAACGAAATTGTGATGTGGATAACATTTTTACCCCTGAGCATCGTCAGGGGCGGTTAGTGGAATTATCGGCGGCGGTAAGATTTTTGCGCGGTATTCACTTTATAAAGATAACGGCGAGATTCCGCAGAGGGATGGCGGGTCGTCAGCGTCTGATAAACATCGCCCGGCGTCATGGTGTTAATAATATTGGCAGCCTGAATCTTATCATTCGAAAAGACTCGTAGCACGCTGCCTGCGCCGCCGTTATAGGCGGTGATGACGGCATAACGCCGCGATGTTGGGTTATCAATTCCGCCGAGATAAACGTTGTTCAGCATCGCCAGATACGCGGTGCCGGTATCAATATTGCTGGCAGGATCAAACAAGAAACTGCGGCTCGGCGTGCCGGATTTCCCCTGCGAGCGGAACACATCTTTCCCGGCGGTATGTTGTACCACCTGCATTAATCCCAGCGCATCGGAACGGCTGACCGCATACGGGTTAAAGGAAGATTCAGTCTGCATAATTGCCAGAATCAGCGACTCATCAACGCCATATTTGCGTGACGCCTGGCGGACCATACCGAGATATTTGTGCGCACGTTTATCAAGGTGGTTCGGCACCATGTTAATGGTGACGCTGTAGATGATACGCAGCCCGTTGCTGCGGCTCTTCAGACGGTTTTTCAGCAGATAATCCGCGAAGTTGCTCGCGCGACCTTCCCAGCGAATCGGCTGCCCGGTGTTGTCCACCACCTGACCGTAAAGGAAAGGTTCTTTCGAAATCGTAATATCATCAACGTCGGAATAGAGATCGACCGAACTCGGATCGTCCCCCATCAGCAACGTTTTGATTATTGCCCGGCGCAAATGCGCGGCAGGTTCTGTCCCGGCGATGGTTTCGATAGTAATCGTACCGTCATCGAAGTTGATGTGGCTGCGGGTCTGATATTGATCGGTGTATTTCACGTAGTCCTTAGGACCGGCGATCACCACCTCTTTGAAGCCCCAGATGTTCTCAATATTGTGGGCAAATTGCCCCATCAGAATATCAAAACCGTTGGTATCTTTGACCCAGGCTTCGTTATAGGTATCGCCTTTTTTGGTCGTCGAACAGGAGATGAGCAACGGCGCAATCAAAGCCAGCGCGAGATATTTTTTCATCATTCCGGGTGCGTGTTGTGTTTGTTTTTATGCAAGTTGCCGGAGGCGTGCTCCGGCACTGTTTTTATTTTTTATCTTCCGGCGTATAGCCCTCGATATGCACCTCTTTACCCTCGAACAGGAAGTTGACCATCTCCTGCTCCAGCAGCTTGCGGTGCTCGGCATTCATCATGTTGAGTTTCTTTTCATTAATCAGCATGGTTTGTTTGTGCTGCCACTGCGCCCAGGCTTCTTTGGAGATCTCGTTATAGATGCGTTTTCCCAGTTCGCCGGGGTACAGCTGAAAATCCTGACCTTCTGCTTCACGTTGCAGGAAAGTACAAAAAATCGTTCTGCTCATAAATCATCCTCTTTATCGACTCACGCGCTAAACCGGCGCGCCAGTGCGTAACTGCTGTAACAAACGCTCCACGGGAGCCGCCAGGCCAACTGACGGCGGTTGCGCTAAGTTATACCAGAGCGCATTGTCTTCATCCATGCAGCCGGTGAATGACGACACGGGAAGCCACATAGGCACAATATCTAAGTGGAAATGGCTGAAGGTATGCCGAAACGCGGTCAGCTGCGTCAGGTTATCGGCAGAAATCTGTCGTTGCGCCAGCCACTGCCGCAAACTTTCTTCATCGGCAAACTGCGGGAAACAGTATAAACCGCCCCACAATCCGCTCGGCGGACGCTGCGCCAGCAATACTTCATCTTCGTGCTGTAACAGCAAAAAGTAGCCGGTGCGCTCTGGCAGCGTCTGTTTCGGTTTTTTGCCCGGATAAAGCGACCAGCTATTGTTGGCGGCGGCAATACATCCGTTTTGTAGCGGACAGAGCGAACATTTCGGCTTAGAGCGCGTACAAATCATCGCGCCCAAATCCATCATCGCCTGGTTAAACCGTTCCACGCCAACCGCGGGCGTCACCTGCTCGCTCAAACTCCATAGTTTATTCTCGACCTCTTTTTTCCCGGGCCAGCCGCTTACAGCATAGCAGCGCGCCAGCACGCGTTTGACGTTACCGTCGAGAATCGGAAAGTGCTTACCCAGAGAAAGCGAGAGAATCGCGCCTGCGGTGGAACGCCCGACGCCCGGCAGTACTGCAACTTCCTCAAAGGTTTCCGGGAATTTACCGCCGTGTAAGGCCGCCACTTGTTGTGCCGCTTTATGCAGATTGCGCGCTCGGGCGTAATAGCCAAGCCCGGTCCACAAGTGGAGAACTTCGTCGAGCGGCGCATTGGCGAGATCGGTCACCGTTGGGAAGCGCACCATAAAGCGTTCAAAATAGGGGATAACGGTCGCAACCTGAGTTTGTTGCAACATCACTTCTGAGAGCCATACTTTGTAGGGCGTCTTGTCAATTTGCCAGGGCAGCGTTTTCCGCCCGTATTTATCGTACCAGTCCAGAACCTGGGCTGAAAATTGCGACGCTTGCATGGTCACCGAATTCACTGTTGTTGGGGGCAAGATTGCAGCACAGCGACGGCAGGGTGTAAACCGGAACTTTCCGCAGCCACGGCCTTATCATGCTTGCATCCGGCAACTAACTTTGGATAATGCCCGTTTTCAGAACACTTTCACAAGCGACTAAATCTTTATGAAAAACGACGTCATCTCACCGGAATTTGATGAAAACGGCCGCCCGCTGCGCCGTATCCGTAGTTTTGTGCGCCGCCAGGGGCGACTGACCAAAGGCCAGGAACATGCGCTGGAAAACTACTGGCCGGTGATGGGCGTTGAGTTCAGCGAAGATATGCTGGATTTCCCTGCGCTTTTTGGCCGTGAAGCGCCGGTGACGCTTGAGATTGGTTTTGGCATGGGCGCGTCGTTGGTGGCAATGGCTAAAGATCGCCCCGAGCAGGACTTCCTCGGCATTGAAGTGCATTCACCGGGCGTTGGTGCGTGCCTGTCTTCTGCGCATGAAGAGGGCTTAAGCAACCTGCGCGTGATGTGTCACGATGCGGTTGAAGTGCTGCATAAAATGATTCCTGACAATTCATTGCGCATGGTGCAGCTCTTTTTCCCTGACCCGTGGCACAAAGCGCGCCATAATAAACGCCGTATCGTTCAGGTGCCGTTTGCCGAGCTGGTAAAAAGCAAACTGCAGCTGGGGGGCATATTCCATATGGCGACCGACTGGGAACCTTATGCGGAACATATGCTTGAAGTGATGTCTTCTATTGACGGTTATAAAAACCTGTCAGAGAGCAATGATTACGTACCGCGTCCGGCATCACGTCCGGTGACGAAATTTGAACAACGTGGTCATCGTCTTGGTCACGGAGTATGGGACTTAATGTTCGAGAGGGTGAAATAATGGCAAAGAACCGTAGCCGTCGTCTGCGTAAAAAAATGCACATCGACGAATTCCAGGAATTAGGATTTTCGGTGGCATGGCGATTCCCGGAAGGTACATCGGAAGAACAGATTGATAAAACCGTTGATGACTTTATTAACGAGGTTATCGAACCGAACAAACTGGCCTTTGACGGCAGCGGTTATCTGGCCTGGGAAGGTCTGATCTGCATGCAGGAAATCGGCAAATGCACCGAAGAACATCAGGCGATTGTGCGTAAGTGGCTGGAAGAACGCAAAATGGAAGAGGTACGCACCAGCGAACTTTTCGACGTTTGGTGGGACTAAGAAAGCATACGGGCGATGACAAATGCAAAACTGCCTGATGTGCTACGCTTATCAGGCCTACAAAGATGCACGATCGAGTAGGCCGGATAAGGCGTTTACGCCGCATCCGGCATGGAAAACGCGCACTTTGTTATCAATCTGGGGCCAGCAAATGCTGGCCTGATTTGTTCTTGAGGGAAGACTATGATGCGCAAAATGCTGCTGGCGGCAGCACTTTCAGTGACGGCAATGACCGCTCACGCCGACTACCAGTGCAGCGTCACGCCGCGTGACGATGTGATTGTCAGCCCGCAAACCGTGCAGGTGAAGGGCGAAAACGGCAATCTGGTGATCACGCCAGACGGCAACGTGATGTATAACGGTAAGCAATATTCCCTGAATGCCGCCCAGCGCGAGCAGGCGAAGGATTATCAGGCTGAACTCCGTAGCACCCTGCCGTGGATTGATGAAGGCGCGAAAAGCCGCGTCGAAAAAGCCCGTATTGCGCTGGATAAAATTATCGTTCAGGAGATGGGCGAAAGCAGCAAAATGCGCAGCCGTCTGACCAAACTTGATGCGCAGCTGAAAGAGCAGATGAACCGCATTATCGAAACGCGCAGCGATGGCCTGACGTTCCACTATAAAGCCATTGATCAGGTTCGCGCCGAAGGCCAGCAATTAGTGAATCAGGCAATGGGCGGAATTTTACAGGACAGCATTAATGAAATGGGCGCGAAAGCGGTGCTGAAAAGCGGCGGTAACCCATTACAGAACGTGCTGGGAAGCCTGGGCGGTCTGCAATCCTCAATCCAAACCGAGTGGAAAAAGCAGGAAAAAGATTTCCAGCAGTTTGGCAAAGATGTTTGTAGCCGCGTTGTGACTCTGGAAGATAGCCGCAAAGCCCTGGTCGGGAATTTAAAATAATCCTCTATTTTAAGACGGCATAATACTTTTTTATGCCGTTTAATTCTTCGTTTTGTTACCTGCCTCTAACTTTGTAGATCTCCAAAATATATTCACGTTGTAAATTGTTTAACGTCAAATTTCCCATGCAAAGCTAAGGGATAATGCGTAGCGTTCACGTAACTGGAGGAATGAAATGGAGTTTTTCAAAAAGACGGCACTTGCCGCACTGGTTATGGGTTTTAGTGGTGCAGCATTGGCATTACCCAATATCACCATTTTAGCAACCGGCGGGACCATTGCCGGTGGTGGTGACTCCGCAACCAAATCTAACTACACAGCGGGTAAAGTTGGCGTAGAAAATCTGGTTAATGCGGTGCCGCAACTGAAGGACATTGCGAACGTTAAAGGCGAGCAGGTAGTGAATATTGGCTCCCAGGACATGAACGATGATGTCTGGCTGACACTGGCGAAAAAAATTAACACCGACTGCGATAAAACTGACGGCTTCGTCATTACCCACGGTACCGACACGATGGAAGAAACCGCTTACTTCCTCGACCTGACGGTGAAATGCGACAAACCGGTGGTGATGGTCGGTGCAATGCGCCCGTCCACGTCTATGAGCGCAGACGGTCCATTCAACCTGTATAACGCGGTAGTGACCGCAGCTGATAAAGCCTCCGCTAATCGTGGCGTACTGGTAGTGATGAACGACACCGTACTTGATGGCCGTGATGTCACCAAAACCAACACCACCGACGTAGCGACCTTCAAGTCTGTTAACTACGGTCCTCTGGGTTACATTCACAACGGTAAGATTGACTACCAACGTACCCCGGCACGTAAGCACACCAGCGACACGCCGTTCGATGTCTCTAAGCTGAATGAACTGCCGAAAGTCGGCATTGTTTATAACTACGCTAACGCATCCGATCTTCCGGCTAAAGCACTGGTAGATGCGGGCTATGATGGCATCGTTAGCGCTGGCGTGGGTAACGGCAACCTGTATAAAACCGTATTTGACACCCTTGCAACCGCTGCGAAAAACGGCACTGCAGTAGTGCGTTCTTCCCGCGTACCGACGGGCGCTACCACTCAGGATGCCGAAGTGGATGATGCGAAATACGGCTTCGTCGCCTCTGGCACGTTGAACCCGCAAAAAGCGCGCGTTCTGCTGCAACTGGCTCTGACGCAAACTAAAGATCCGCAGCAGATCCAGCAGATCTTCAATCAGTACTAATCACTTCGCCCCGGTATCGTGCCGGGGCTTATTCACTTCAGACTCACGTCCATTGCCAATTTTTATTACTCTAATGATAATCACCGGAATAAATTATTCCGCGCGAGGGTTTTCGGGTGAAAAAGCAATGGATTGTTGGTACGGCGCTGCTTATGTTGATGACTGGTAATGTCCGGGCAGATGGTGAACCGCCAACTGAAAATATCTTAAAAGATCAATTCAAAAAGCAGTATCACGGCATTCTCAAGCTTGATGTCATCACCTTAAAAAATCTTGATGCTAAGGGTAATCAGGCCACCTGGTCAGCGGAAGGCGATGTCTCTTCCAGTGACGATCTCTATACCTGGGTCGGTCAGTTGGCAGATTACGAGCTGCTCGAACAGACCTGGACGAAAGATAAACCGGTGAAATTCTCGGCGATGTTAACCAGTAAAGGAACGCCCGCGTCTGGCTGGTCGGTGAACTTTTACTCTTTTCAGGCGGCAGCCAGCGATCGTGGGCGGGTGGTTGACGATATTAAAACGAATAATAAATATCTGATCGTGAATAGCGAAGATTTCAATTATCGCTTTAGTCAGCTTGAGTCTGCGTTGAATAACCAGAATAACTCGATTCCTGCACTGAAAAAGGATGTAAAAGCGCTTGATAAGCAAATGGTGGCGGCGCAGAAAGCAGCGGATGCATATTGGGGAAAAGATGCAAACGGTAAGCAAAGGACCCGCGAAGACGCCTTTAAAAAAATTCACCAACAGCGTGATGATTTTAATAAACAGAACGATAGCGAGGCGTTCGCGGTTAAATATGACAAAGAGGTTTATCAACCGGCGATTGCGGCATGTCATAAACAGAGTGAAGAGTGTTATGAAGTGCCAATTCAGCAGAAACGAGATTTTGATATCAACGAACAACGGCGACAGACTTTTCTACAATCACAAAAACTCAGCCGTAAATTGCAGGATGACTGGATAACGCTCGAGAAAGGGCAATATCCATTAACGATGAAGGTTTCAGAAATAAACAGTAAAAAAGTCGCGATTTTGATGAAAATTGACGATATCAACCAGGCTAATGAACGCTGGAAAAAAGATACCGAACAACTGCGGCGCAATGGGGTGATTAAGTAATTTTTGCGATGACGCAAGAGTTGTAGCCGGATGTTGCGTACACGCCGCATCCGGCAATACAAATTTACTCAGCCAGAAAAAGCTCCAGCAGCGAATTTAAAAACAACTTCCCATGTTCCGTTATCTGCCAGTAATCCGCACATTCTGTGAGATAACCCTGAGCGATAGCCTCGTCTAACTGAGAACGAATAACTGCTTCAGAAAGGCCTGTATACTGGCTAAACTCCACGCGCGGCGCAGGTTCCAGCAGACGGAAGCGATTCATAAAGAACTCAAATGGTTTATCTGCGGCTTCGACATCTCGCTGGCTTTCCAGATACCGCCCCTGCATAAAACCACGTGGATGACGCGTTTTGGTGGTACGCAGAATGCGCCCATCCGGGAAGGTCACTTTGCCATGCGCGCCGCAGCCAATACCGATGTAGTCACCAAAGCGCCAGTAGTTGAGATTGTGCTGGCACTGATAACCGGGTTTGGCGTAAGCGGAAGTTTCATATTGCTGATAACCCGCTGCGGTTAATAACTGATGCCCCTGTTCGAAAATATCCCACAGCGCGTCATCGTCCGGCAGTACAGGAGGGCGCGAGCCAAACAGCGTATTAGGTTCGATGGTCAGTTGATACCAGGAAAGATGCGGCGGATTCAGTTCAATGGCCTGGCGCAGATCGCCAAGCGCCTCTTCCAGTGATTGATCCGGCAGCCCATGCATCAAATCAAGGTTAAAACTACGCAGCCCCAGCCCGCTTGCCAGATTCGCAGCTCGTTTCGCTTCTTGCGGGCCATGAATGCGCCCAAGTCGTTTCAGCTTTTCTTCGCTAAAACTCTGTACGCCAATGGAGATGCGGTTCACACCAGCACGCTGATAATCAACAAAGCGATCGGCTTCAACCGTACCAGGATTCGCTTCCATCGTAATTTCTGCATCCGCTGCCAGCGGCAAACGCGCACGTACGCCGTCCAGCAGCGTTTGCATCGCCGGGCCGGAAAGCAGGCTCGGCGTACCACCGCCAATAAAGATTGTCTTTACTTCACGGCCCTGAGCGTAAGCCACATCGTTGTTCAGATCGTTAAGCAGATGCTGAACATAATCGTCGTGCGGCACTTCTCCTTTCAACGCGTGAGAGTTGAAATCGCAGTACGGGCATTTCTGCACGCACCACGGGATGTGAATGTAGAGACTCAGCGGCGGTAATTTAACCATTACGTAAAGCGTCCAGCAGCAGTTTCAACGCCTGACCACGGTGGGAAATGGCGCTCTTTTCTTCGCGGGTCAGTTCGGCAGCAGTTTTCCCTTCGGAAGGTACGAAGAAGATTGGATCATAACCAAAGCCACCAGTGCCCGCTGGTTCACGAGTAATCACGCCCGGCCAGCTACCGTGGCACACCAGCGGAGTGGGATCTTCCGCGTGACGCAGATATACCAGCACGCAGTGGAAACGCGCCTGACGTTGGTCGTCCGGTACGTCTTTCATTGTTTCCAGCAGTTTTTGCAGATTCTTTTGATCGGTCGCGTCTTCACCGGAATAACGCGCGGAGTAAATACCCGGCGCGCCACCCAGCGCATCTACCGCCAGACCGGAGTCGTCGGCAATTGCCGGTAAACCGGTCACTTTTGCCGCATGGCGCGCTTTCAGAATCGCGTTTTCGATAAAGGTCAGGCCGGTTTCTTCAGCGGAATCTACGCCGAGGTCTGTTTGGGCAACGATATCAAGACCGAAGTCGCTAAGCAGCGACGCCAGCTCACGCACTTTGCCGGCATTGCCGGTTGCGAGGACAACTTTTTGCATAGGATACCTAATTAATTAACGCCGCGATTTCTGGCGGGATTTGTTGCGGATTAATGATTTTAATTTGTTTGTGGCGGCCAAGTTCGCCTTTTTCAATCACCACCTGGCTTTTGGCAACCCGGAATTGCTTACCGAGAAACTTCACCAGATGGCTGTTGGCCTGGCCGTCAACCGGCGGCGCGGTAATGGCGACTTTTACCTCGTCGCCATGTAAACCGACAATAGAATCACGGCTGGCTTTCGGCTGAATATAGAGCCGTAAAACCAGACCGTCATCATTAACTGTTACGGCACTCATAACGCCATCCACAGCCCCGGCAGCAGCATATTTCCGGTCGCCTGCAAGACTTCTGCGACACCCATATTGATGACATACAGCAGCAGAACGAGGATCATCGGCGAGAAATCAATCCCACCCATTGCCGGTAGCAAGCGGCGAATCGGGCGCAGCAGCGGATCGGCCAGCTGAATCAGCACGTATTCAATCGGGCTACGACCCTGGCTTACCCAGCTCATAATCGCCATCACCAGCAGGACCCAGAATATCAGCAGGCCGATGGTTTTCAGCAGAATCAATAAACCGGCAATCCAAATGATTGGCAGGAAGGTCACCACTTTAAACAGCACGATGGCTTTAACGAAACTGAGAATATAGGCAACCAGCAGCGAGGCGCTATCAATGGGGCCCATTGCCGGAATAACGCGGCGCAGTGGCCCGATAATCGGCTGCGTTACCTTCACTACAAACTGTGAGAAGGGGTTGTAAAAATCACAATGAGCCCACTGCATCCAGATGCGTAATAACAGCACCATGGTATACAGCTCAATGACCGTTGAAAGCAGGAAAGTCAACGTATTCATGGCGTTCCTTTAATTCCTTATTTTTTAGAGTAATCACGCGCACCAAAAATTGCAGTGCCGATACGAACCATCGTGCTACCTGCCGCAATGGCGGCTTCCATATCGTCCGACATTCCCAGAGAGAGCGTGTCGATATGCGGGTAGCGCGTTTTCAGTCCGGCAAATGCTACAGCCATTTGGCGTGC
Source organism: Escherichia sp. R1 (assembly GCF_003000935.1). NCBI lineage: Bacteria > Pseudomonadati > Pseudomonadota > Gammaproteobacteria > Enterobacterales > Enterobacteriaceae > Escherichia > Escherichia sp. R1. The sequence continues at coordinate 162,994 of NZ_PSRU01000011.1, read as the reverse complement.
AACTTCAAACTGCCTTACATATTCTGACTCAGGCGCAGGGATTGCCATCAGCCCGCGCAGACGTAAACGCGGTAGTTCAGCGACCGCAGCTGCCAGCTCGTCCAGTTCAGCCAGTTGAATCCCGGACTTACTGTTTTCATCACTAATGTTAATTTGAATCAGTACGTTAAGAGGGGGAAGTTCTGCCGGGCGCTGGTCGTTCAGACGGGTAGCGATGCGCAAACGGTCGATGGTATGACACCAGTCGAAATGCTCTGCCACCAGGCGGCTTTTATTAGACTGCAACGGGCCAATAAAATGCCATTCTAATCCTGTTACGCCCAGTTCCTGAAAGTAGCGAATTTTATCTACCCCTTCCTGAACGTAGTTTTCACCAAATTGACGCTGCCCGGCATCAATGGCTTCTGCGATGGCGCTCGCAGGTTTTGTTTTACTGACTGCAAGCAGCGTAATTTCTTCTGGAGAACGGCCGCAACGCGTTGCAGCCGCTGAGATTTTGTCCCGGACCTGTGCCAGGTTATGCGCAATATCGTTCATTTTCCGAGGATCTTAGTATGAATATGGAAGAAATTGTGGCCCTTAGTGTAAAGCATAACGTCTCGGATCTACACCTGTGCAGCGCCTGGCCCGCACGATGGCGTATTCGCGGGAGAATGGAAGCTGCGCCGTTTGACGCGCCGGACGTCGAAGAGCTACTGCGGGAGTGGCTGGATGACGATCAGCGGGCAATATTGCTGGAGAATGGTCAGCTGGATTTTGCTGTGTCGCTGGCGGAAAACCAGCGATTGCGCGGCAGTGCGTTCGCACAACGGCAAGGTATTTCTCTGGCGTTACGGCTGTTACCTTCGCACTGCCCGCAGCTCGAACAGCTTGGCGCACCACCGGTATTGCCGGAATTACTCAAGAGCGAGAATGGCCTGATTCTGGTGACGGGGGCGACGGGGAGCGGCAAATCTACCACGCTGGCGGCGATGGTTGGCTATCTCAATCAACATGCCGATGCGCATATTCTGACGCTGGAAGATCCTGTGGAATATCTCTATACCAGTCAGCGATGTTTGATCCAGCAGCGGGAGATTGGTTTGCACTGTATGACTTTCGCATCGGGATTGCGGGCTGCATTGCGGGAAGATCCTGATGTGATTTTGCTCGGAGAGCTGCGTGATAGCGAGACAATCCGTCTGGCGCTGACGGCGGCAGAAACCGGGCATCTGGTGCTGGCGACATTACACACGCGCGGCGCAGCGCAGGCAGTTGAGCGACTGGTGGATTCATTTCCTGCGCAGGAAAAAGATCCCGTGCGTAATCAACTGGCAGGTAGTTTACGGGCAGTGTTGTCACAAAAACTGGAAGTGGATAAACAGGAAGGACGCGTGGCGCTGTTTGAATTACTGATTAACACACCCGCGGTGGGGAATTTGATTCGTGAAGGGAAAACCCACCAGTTACCGCATGTTATTCAAACCGGGCAGCAGGTGGGGATGATAACGTTTCAGCAGAGTTATCAGCAGCGGGTGAAAGAAGGGCGCTTGTGACGTTGCTGTGTCTGATACGAATTGTAAATATGCCCGATGCGCAAGCTTATCGGGCCTACAAGGGAAGCGTAACTTTGAATTCGCACTCACTGTAGGTTGGATAAGGCGTTTACGCCGCATCCAACATGAAACAACGAGCACATTGTCAGAAATCTGTGCGCTAGTAAATCGCCTTAATATCCCTGCTCGAAATAGCTTTCGAGAATAATAACCGCAGAGGCAGAGTCGACTTTGCTTTTGTTGAGCGCCCGATAGCCGCCCTGTTCAAACAGACCGGAACGTGCCTCCACGGTGCTAAGACGCTCGTCATGGAGCTTTACTTCAACACCGAAACGACCATGAATACGGTTGGCAAATTTACGCGCTCTGGCGGTTAACGGCTGTTCGGTGCCGTCCATATTCAGCGGCAAACCGACGATGATTTCGTCCGGCTGCCACTCTTTCAGTAAACGCTCGATAATGTTCCAGTCCGGCGTACCGTCCTGCGCTTTAATTGCAGGCAAAGGGCGAGCGGTGCCGGTAATGCGTTGGCCGACCGCTACGCCAATGCTTTTGGTGCCGAAGTCGAAGGCGAGTAAGGTTCCACTCATCAGGCGTGTCCTGCCACACCAGGCATGGTGAGAATATCCACACCAATCAGTTTTGCCGCCTCGCGCCAGCGGTCCGCAATCGGCGTTTTGAACAGAATATTCAGATCTGCCGGGGCCGTTAGCCACGCGTTATCGAGAATTTCTTGTTCCAGTTGACCTTTCTCCCAGGAGGCATAACCCAGAGCCACCAATACGTCAGACGGTTGTTTATCGGTGCCGAGCGTTTCCAGCACATCGCGGGAAGTGGTCATCACTGTGTTGTCTGAAATGCGAATGCTGGAAGCAAAATTGGAGGGCGGAGTATGCAAAATAAACCCGCGATCTTCAGCCAGCGGACCGCCGAGCATAACCGGTTTATCCAGACGGATTGATTCATCACGCGGCTCCGGCGTGATCTTCAGTTTTTCCAGAATCCCTTCAATTTTGAGATTTTCCAGCGGCTTGTTGACGATGATCCCCATTGCACCATTGGTATTATGTTCGCAAATGTAGACCACGGAACGACGGAAAATCGGATCCTGGAGAGCAGGCATGGCAATAAGAAAGTGATGCTGTAAATTCATTGTCAGAGGTTCTGTTTCCTGGTTCAAAAAAGCAACAGCGCCCAGTATGCGTGGAAAGAAGGGCGCTGTCACTCAGAGTCTCAACGAGATCCTTCTCGCTAAGGTGGGTTACTGCTGCTGTAAACGTGCTTCGATGGCATCCATTAACATTCCGGTAATCGACACCGGAAATTCTGCTTCAATCTCACGAATACAGGTTGGGCTGGTGACGTTAATTTCAGTCAGACGGTCGCCGATGATATCCAGACCAACAAAAATCAGCCCTTTTTCTTTCAGCGTCGGCCCAATCTGACGGGCGATTTTCCAGTCACTTTCCGTCAGCGGACGAGGTTCACCGCGACCACCGGCAGCCAGATTGCCACGGGTTTCGCCCCCCTGCGGAATACGCGCCAGGCAATACGGCACCGGCTCGCCATCCACTACCAGCACGCGTTTGTCGCCATCTTTAATGGCTGGCAGGTAATTTTGCGCCATGCAGTAGCGAGTGCCATGCTCAGTCAGGGTTTCGGCAATCACGCCGAGGTTTGGATCACCTTCTTTCACGCGGAAAATCGACGCGCCGCCCATACCGTCCAGCGGCTTAAGAATGATGTCGCTGTGTTTTTCCCAGAAAGCTTTTAGCTGCGCTTTATTGCGTGTGACCAGCGTTTCTGGTGTTAAGTCAGAGAACCAGGCAGTGAACAGTTTTTCGTTACAATCGCGCAGGCTCTGCGGCTTGTTAACGATCAGCGTCCCTTTATCTTCGGCACGTTCCAGAATATAGGTCGCGTAGATAAACTCGGTATCAAACGGCGGGTCTTTACGCATCAGGATCACATCGAGATCGGCCAGCGGCAGATCCTGCTCACCCGTGAACTCGTACCATTTATCGTAGTTCTGTTCGACGCTCAAAGTATGGGTACGAGCGCGAGCCTCACCATTGATCAAATAGAGATCGGCCATCTCCATATAGTGAAGTTCGTAACCACGACGCTGTGCTTCCAGCAACATAGCGAAACTGGAATCTTTCTTGATGTTGATGTTTGCGATGGGGTCCATCACGATGCCGAGCTTGATCATTATTCTTCTCCGTTAGCCCAAATCGCCAAAACGCACTTGTAGCGCGGTAATGGCGGTGAGCGCAGTTGTCTCAGTACGCAAAACGCGAGGTCCCAACAGGATATCAGTAAATTGATAGCGGGCAGTCATGGCAATTTCATCTGCCGATAAACCGCCTTCCGGGCCAATCAGCAGGCGGACGCGTTCGACCGGTAACGGCAACGTATTGATGCTGTTACTGGCGCGCGGGTGAAGATTCAGTTTCAGTCCTTCATCCTGCTCTGCACACCAGGCTTCCAGATCCATCGCTGGACGGATTTCCGGCACCCGGTTACGGCCACACTGCTCACAGGCAGCAATTGCAATCTTCTGCCACTGCTGGAGCTTCTTGTTCAGACGTTCACTATCCAGTTTAACGCCGCAGCGCTCAGAAAAAAGTGGCGTAATGAGGCTTACACCGAGTTCGATCGATTTCTGGATAGTAAATTCCATTTTTTCACCACGCGACATCACCTGACCGAGGTGAATATGCAGCGGAGATTCGCGATCGTCGATCTGGCCTTCCAGCACCTTCACTTCCACGCTTTTTTTGCTGGCGCTGGTAATTTCGGCGTCAAAGACCTGGTTGCTGCCGTCAAACAATTGCAGCGCCTGTCCCGGCCCCATACGCAGTACGCGCCCGATATGGTTGGCGGCATCTTCGCAAAGCGCGATGTGAGAATGGCTGGTCAGTGGTTCAGGATGATAAATGCGGGGGATACGCATAGTTAAAAATCCGCGTCGTCTCCCCACGCGGTTGTACGCGTGGGGTAGGGGTTAACAAAAAGAATCCCGCTAGTGTAGGTTAGCTCTTTCGCGCCTGGCAAGCGCGTTGCACATACGGGTTATGATTGCCCTGCACCTTCGCGATGCGTTCATCACGCTCGCACTCCCAGTCGGTAACTGGATACATCTTGTCCCATGCGTTGAACAGCTGCGTTTGCTGACGAGAGAGTGTCAGGTTGTATTGGTCACGCATATAGAAGTAGGTGCGCGCAATGGCACCGCGTGCACGCGCTGGTGGCTCGGCAACTTTTTCTTTGAAATCGACCTTCATGGCGCATTGACCGTACTGGCCTTCACCGCCATTCCACTGGCTGTACATAAAGTTGCCGCGATCGCCATTCACCTCACCGACTGACGGCTGCAGGTTATGCATATCGCTTTCCATCTTGCGATAGACCGGATCTTTGGCGCAATTTTTACGTCCACCGTCCTGCCAGCACTGGCGCTGGTGACCGAATTGCCAGGCAGGAACGACGTGTTCCCACTCTACGCGGCTGGCACGGTTTTCATTTTTTCGCACCTGATAGCCGCACGATTGCAGATCAACAACGCCTTTTTTGCCCTGCCAGTTAATTTTACATCCGCAATAAAACGTACCGGGCGCGTCAGCGTGGACTTTTACCGCCGCGGCTTTCGCTTGAGAAAAACTATTGATACCTTCGGCCAATGCCGGGCCGGAAAATGCTGCGCTCAGTACCACCGCAGCAATAGACAAATAACGGTACATCACTTACTCCGTGTTAAAACGAGCCAGCAACGTAGCGAAAGTTGTTTTGGTATGCAATCAGCCAGATCAGGAAAGTTCCTGATAGTTCAGGTGGTTATTTCGCAACCAGCTGTTCGCCGCAGTGAACACAGCGATAGACGGCTTCGCCACGAACTACGCGATTATGACGGCGTACGGTAAGCTGATGCTCCTGGCACTTGCAGCGGTAGGGGAAGGTGTTGCGGCGCACGGATTGCAGTTCGAACTGATGCGTACGGCGGGCGGGAACGCCCAGCACGCTTTCCATCATCCACTTCCACTCTTTGCCATGTGGCGCTACGCGGCCGAAATGTTTCCATACCAGCAAATGTGCCAGTTCGTGCGGCACCACTTCTTCAATAAAGGCTTCACTGTTTTCCAACAGCAAAACGGGATTGAGACGAATTTCATAGCTTTCCAGCCAGGCTGTTCCGGCAGAGGTTCCGCGCTGGGTGTAAGAGAGTTTTGGCTCCGGGTAGTTACGCCCTAGCTTCAGGTTGGCCTGGGCGAGTTTTTCCCGCAGGCGACGCATAACGGCCTGTTGGATGGCGATAGGGAGACGGGATGTTTTCATAGCGGCAGAGGATAGAGCGAAGAAAAGATGACTGCAAGAGGTGGCTTCCTCCATGATGGGAGGAAGCCTGAGGAGATTAATCGTGAGCGCCGATTTCGCGCAGTTTACGACCTTTCATCAGATTACGTTCAATATGTTCCAGCGAAACGTGTTTGGTTTCCGGTACCAGCCACAATGTCAGCAGGATAAACAGTACGTTCAGAGCAGCATACACCCAGAAGGTGTTGGCGTTACCCAGCGTGTTGAGCATGGTCAGGAACGTTGCGCCAACGATCATGTTGGCAATCCAGTTGGTGGCAGTGGAGCTGGTGATGCCAAAATCGCGGCCTTTCAGCGGCTGAATTTCGGAGCACAGTACCCAAATCAGCGGACCGGCACTCATGGCAAAACCGACAATAAACATCAGCAGCATGGCGATGGCGAAATACTGCGCCGACGGAGAGTGGATACCGATATGCATCATTGTACCGAGTACGCCCATACCAGCAGCCATCACCAGGAAGCCCAGCGTTAGCGTTGGTTTACGTCCCCAGCGGTCAACAAGGCCGATTGCGATAAAGGTGGCAAGTACGTTGGTCAGGCCGACAATCACTGTCCCCCACATTTGCTCGGTGGTGTTGGTATAACCCGCCAGTTCGAAGATTTTCGGCGCGTAATACATGATGACGTTCATCCCGGTGAATTGCTGCATTACCTGCAATAGTACGCCAAGGAACACCGCGCGGCGGAAGTTGCTATTCTCTTTAAACAGCGCCCAGCCACTCTGTTTAACCTGCAAACTTTCACGGATTTCATCCAGTTCGCGTTTCGCTTCCGCGCTGGTGTCACGCAGGCGTAGCAGCACGCGTTCGGCATCAACAAAACGGCGTTTGGCGGCAAACCAACGTGGGCTGTCTGGCAGGAAGAAGACACCAATCAGCAGCAAAATTGCCGGGATGATAATCACACCCAGCATCCAGCGCCATGCACCGGTGTAGCTGAAGGCGGTATCAGAAAGATAAGCGCCGAGGATCCCGATAGTGATCATCAACTGATACATCGAGATCATACTGCCGCGAATTTTTTCCGGCGCAATTTCAGAGAGGTACAGCGGTGCGGTATAAGAGGCCACACCCACTGCCAGCCCCAGCAAAACGCGGGAAAGAATCAGTACTTCAACGTTTGGCGCAGCAGCAGAGAACAGTGAACCGGCAACAAACAAGATTGCGCCGATCATCAGGCTCTTTTTGCGCCCGAGTTTAAAGGAGAGCCAGCCGCTGCCCACCGCACCGACTGCCGCACCGAACATCATGGAGCTTACGACCCATTCTTGCGTGTGCGAAGTAATCTGGAATTCATCTGCAATAAACGGCAGTGCGCCAGCAATTACACCGATATCCAGGCCAAAGAGTAATCCCGCCAGAGCGGCAAGGAAGCAGACGAAAAACGTCATTGCCTTGTTTGACCGCCCCTGTTTTTTAGCGTCAGGCATGATGCCCTCCAATATGGTTATTTTTTATTGTGAATTAAGATAGGTGAGTACGACGTAAAAAGATGTGAAGCAAATCACATCAGTGTAATCGCTTACACTAACATTTATCTTAGTTATGATTTAAGTGCATGAAAATAATTGAGTTATATCATCATAGATTAAAGGTTGTTATCTGCAATTAAGACTTTACTGAAAAAAAATGTAACAACTGTGAAGGCTGAATAATAATATGAAAATATTACAAATATTTGGCTGGCGTGGTTGGTGTAATCGGTTTCAGTAGTGATGATAATTTGCGGTAAAACGTGTTGAGGAAGAATGATGTTATTGTGCGGGCGGTTTTTTTGCCGGATGCGGCGTGAATGCCTGTCCACCGCGGTGAGGTAAAAGAAAAAGGCCAGCGCGAGGCTGGCCTTTGAAAGCAGGTGAAGAAAGATTACTTCAGACCGGCAGCATCACGCAGCAGCTGCGCTTTGTCGGTTTTTTCCCACGGGAAATGTTCACGACCAAAGTGACCGTATGCTGCGGTTTCTTTGTAGATCGGGTGCAGCAGATCCAGCATCTGAATCAGACCGTATGGGCGCAGGTCGAAGAATTCACGTACCAGCAGAGTCAGTTGTTCAGAAGGCACTTTCTCAGTACCGAAAGTTTCTACCATGATGGAAGTCGGTTCAGCCACGCCGATTGCGTAGGAAACCTGAATTTCACAACGATCGGCCAGGCCAGCAGCAACAATGTTTTTCGCGACATAACGTGCTGCGTAGGCTGCGGAACGGTCCACTTTTGATGGATCTTTACCGGAGAATGCACCGCCACCATGACGCGCCATGCCGCCGTAGGTATCAACGATGATTTTACGACCAGTCAGACCGCAGTCACCCATCGGGCCACCGATAACGAAACGACCGGTCGGGTTGATGAAGAATTTGGTGGCAGAAGTCAGCCATTCAGCGGGCAGAATCGGCTTGATGATCTCTTCCATTACCGCTTCTTGCAGCGATTTCTGGTCGATCTCTTCAGAGTGCTGAGTGGAAAGCACGACAGCATCAATGCCAACGATTTTGCCGTCGTCATACTGGAAAGTCACCTGGCTTTTCGCGTCCGGGCGCAGCCACGGCAGAGTGCCGTTTTTACGCACTTCAGCCTGACGCTGTACCAGACGGTGTGCATAAGTGATAGGTGCTGGCATCAGCACGTCGGTTTCATTAGTTGCGTAGCCAAACATCAGACCCTGGTCGCCCGCGCCCTGTTCCAGCGGATCGGCACGGTCAACGCCCTGGTTGATGTCAGGAGACTGTTTACCGATGGCGCTCAGAACCGCACAGGAGTTAGCGTCAAAGCCCATGTCGGAATGCACATAGCCAATTTCGCGAACGGTATTACGGGTGATCTCTTCGATGTCTACCCAGGCGCTGGTGGTGATTTCGCCGCCAACTAAAACCATGCCGGTTTTTACGTAGGTTTCGCAAGCAACGCGTGCTTTCGGATCCTGTTCGAGGATCGCGTCTAAAACGGCATCAGAGATTTGGTCAGCAATTTTGTCAGGATGCCCTTCAGAGACGGACTCGGACGTAAAAAGGTGTTTTGCCATATTTAATATCACCTAAAGAGAATTTGGTTAGCTCAAACTGTTGTGTGGATTTTATGTGGTAGCGGATCCTACCACGACTCTGCAGGTTAAAAACACTGGCAGTCTGAGTGTTAATCGGTATGGATGGATTAACATCTGGATGGCTATTTTAGGTCAGTTCTTCACCCAATTTCCACTTTTTTTTGAATCGTGTCTCATTCTGTTAAAAACGTGGCTGGAAATTTTTCCTGACAATGCTGGCATTCTGCGTATTTATCTTTTGCAATTTTCTGCCATTGTGGGGTATAAAACGCGGCGCGCGGCTTAAATAAAAAGCACACGACGTTTCTTTCGTGTTGCCACTTCCAGCCGGGTTGAAAACAGAGTTTTGGCTTGTGGGTTCGTCTTAACAGGCGGCCGTGGAGGTGATACGAAATAATGAACCGTTGTCTGCTGCTTAACCTGTCTCACCGTTCTGGTGAAGATTCGTTCCCCGCACTCTGCATCTCTGCTTTGCATACCTGCCGATGTTATACCCATCTCGGCGCTTCTCAGGATTCAAGAGCTGGTTACAGCTACTGAGGACTGAACAAGGGCGCTCTTGTAAAAACAAGAGTTTTCTCGTGGTTTCGCCGAACTGTCACACTTACGTTCGGTTATGTGCTTAATAATGTTATGAAAAAGAAACCGGTTGCGCAGTTGGAGCGTCAGCATTCACTGCTGGAAAATCCATGTGCTTATGGGTTGTTATCGCAGTTCCAGGCTGCGATAGTCGTTAACTGTTTTACACTTAATAAAATAATTTGAGGTTCGCTATGTCTGACGACATGTCTATGGGTTTGCCTTCGTCAGCGGGCGAACACGGTGTACTACGCTCCATGCAGGAGGTTGCAATGAGCTCCCAGGAAGCCAGCAAGATGCTGCGTACTTACAATATTGCCTGGTGGGGCAATAACTACTATGACGTTAACGAGCTGGGCCACATCAGCGTGTGCCCGGACCCGGACGTCCCGGAAGCTCGCGTCGATCTCGCGCAGTTAGTGAAAACTCGCGAAGCACAGGGTCAGCGTCTGCCTGCACTGTTCTGTTTCCCACAGATCCTGCAGCACCGTTTGCGTTCCATTAACGCCGCGTTCAAACGAGCGCGGGAATCCTACGGCTATAACGGCGATTACTTCCTCGTTTATCCGATCAAAGTTAACCAGCACCGCCGCGTGATTGAGTCCCTGATTCATTCGGGCGAACCGCTGGGCCTGGAAGCCGGTTCCAAAGCTGAGTTGATGGCGGTGCTGGCACATGCTGGCATGACCCGTAGCGTCATCGTCTGCAACGGTTATAAGGACCGCGAATATATCCGCCTGGCATTAATTGGCGAGAAGATGGGCCACAAGGTCTATCTGGTCATTGAGAAGATGTCAGAAATTGCCATTGTGCTGGATGAAGCAGAACGTCTGAATGTCGTTCCTCGTCTGGGCGTGCGTGCACGTCTGGCGTCGCAAGGCTCGGGTAAATGGCAGTCCTCCGGCGGGGAAAAATCGAAGTTTGGCCTGGCGGCGACTCAAGTACTGCAACTGGTTGAAACGCTGCGTGAAGCCGGGCGTCTCGACAGCCTGCAACTGCTGCACTTCCACCTCGGTTCGCAGATGGCGAATATTCGCGATATCGCGACAGGCGTTCGTGAATCCGCGCGTTTCTATGTGGAACTGCACAAGCTGGGCGTCAATATTCAGTGCTTCGACGTCGGCGGCGGTCTGGGCGTGGACTATGAAGGCACCCGTTCTCAGTCTGACTGCTCCGTAAACTACGGCCTCAATGAATACGCCAACAACATCATCTGGGCGATTGGTGATGCGTGTGAAGAAAATGGTCTGCCACATCCGACGGTAATCACCGAATCGGGTCGTGCGGTGACTGCGCATCACACCGTGCTGGTGTCGAATATCATCGGCGTGGAACGTAACGAATACACGGTGCCGACCGCGCCTGCAGAAGACGCACCGCGCGCCCTGCAAAGCATGTGGGAAACCTGGCAGGAAATGCACGAACCGGGAACTCGCCGTTCTCTGCGTGAATGGTTACACGACAGCCAGATGGATCTGCACGACATTCATATCGGCTACTCTTCCGGTACCTTTAGCCTGCAAGAACGCGCATGGGCTGAGCAGCTTTATTTGAGCATGTGCCATGAAGTGCAAAAGCAGCTGGATCCGCAAAACCGTGCTCATCGTCCGATTATCGACGAGCTGCAGGAACGTATGGCGGACAAAATGTACGTCAACTTCTCGCTGTTCCAGTCGATGCCGGATGCGTGGGGGATCGACCAGTTGTTCCCGGTTCTGCCGCTGGAAGGGCTGGATCAAGTGCCGGAACGCCGCGCTGTGCTGCTGGATATTACCTGTGACTCAGACGGTGCTATCGACCACTATATTGATGGTGACGGTATTGCCACGACAATGCCTATGCCGGAGTACGATCCGGAGAATCCGCCGATGCTCGGTTTCTTCATGGTCGGCGCATATCAGGAGATCCTCGGCAACATGCACAACCTGTTCGGTGATACCGAAGCGGTTGACGTGTTCGTCTTCCCTGACGGCAGCGTAGAAGTAGAACTGTCTGACGAAGGCGATACCGTGGCGGATATGCTGCAATATGTACAGCTCGATCCTAAAACGTTGTTAACCCAGTTCCGTGATCAAGTGAAGAAAACCGATCTTGATGCTGAACTGCAACAACAGTTCCTTGAAGAGTTCGAGGCAGGTTTGTACGGTTATACCTATCTTGAAGATGAATAATTAAGATTATTCCGCTGGCGGGTCGATTTATTTACGTAAATCGGCCCGCTTTCTTTTTATATATTCTTAAAAATAATTTAGCTGCTTTTCTTATTAAATAATCCCCCTACAATCGCTGCATTAATTAAATGCAGAGGGAACGGTTATGAAAAAATGGAAAGTACGTAGCGCGTTGATAGCATTAGCCGTGCTGCTGGCCGGTTGTTCCAGTAATGCGCAGTATAATAGCAGTGCATCAGGCAATGTCGGCACCGCCTGGGGTGGGGATGTGCACTCAACGGTTCAGGGCGTATCTGCTGAACGAGCCTGGCGCGATCCGGCAGAGATGATCGTTATTAGTTATTCGACTAATGTTCCTTCCGGCTACGACCGCGTTTATAGCATTCGTATTAACGAACTGGAATATGCTATTCGCGATGGTAATTTTAATTCTCTACCTATTACGCGGGTTTATGATTCATCCAATAATGAACCACGCTATATTGTCCATGCCAGAGTCGGAATGAATTATCAATTATATGTCCGTAATTACAGTCGTAACACCAACTACGAGATCGTTGCTACGGTTGATGGCCTGGATGTGCTGAACGGCAAGCAAGGTTCGCTGAATAACAACGGTTATATTGTGAATGCCGGAGATTCGTTAGCGATTAAAGGATTCCGCAAAGATAAACATACCGAAGCGGCTTTTCAGTTCGCCAACGTTGCTGATTCCTACGCAGCCAATTCGGCGCAAGGCGATGTGCGTAATACCGGTGTAATCGGCTTTGCCGCCTTTGAATTACAAGGCCCGGCGCAAAACGCGCTGCCGCCGTGCTCTGGACAAGCGTTTCCGGCAGATAACAATGGCTATGCGCCGCCACCGTGTCGGAAATAGTAACCTTGCTTGATGCCTTGCCCATTTAGGGCGATAATTAGCACAAACTTGTGTTTCGCAAATCCAACCCTTCCTCGTCGGGCCTAACGACGCGGAGGGGTTTTTTTATATCGACTTTGTAATAGGAGTCCATCCATGAGCACCTTAGGTCATCAATACGATAACTCACTGGTTTCCAACGCCTTTGGTTTTTTACGCCTGCCGATGAACTTCCAGCCGTATGACAGCGATGCTGACTGGGTGATTACTGGCGTGCCGTTCGATATGGCCACTTCTGGTCGTGCCGGTGGACGCCACGGTCCGGCAGCTATCCGTCAGGTTTCGACGAATCTGGCCTGGGAACACAACCGCTTCCCGTGGAATTTCGACATGCGTGAGCGCCTGAACGTCGTGGACTGCGGTGATCTGGTATATGCCTTCGGCGATGCCCGTGAGATGAGCGAGAAGCTGCAGGCGCACGCCGAGAAGCTGCTGGCTGCCGGTAAGCGTATGCTCTCCTTCGGTGGTGACCACTTTGTTACGCTGCCGCTGCTGCGCGCTCATGCGAAGCATTTCGGCAAAATGGCGTTGGTACACTTTGATGCCCACACCGATACCTACGCTAACGGTTGTGAATTTGACCACGGCACCATGTTCTATACCGCGCCGAAAGAAGGTCTGATCGACCCGAATCATTCCGTGCAGATTGGTATTCGTACCGAGTTTGATAAAGACAACGGCTTTACCGTGCTGGACGCCTGCCAGGTGAACGATCGCAGCGTGGATGACATTATCGCCCAGGTGAAACAGATTGTGGGTGATATGCCGGTTTACCTGACCTTTGATATCGACTGCCTGGATCCTGCTTTTGCACCAGGCACCGGTACGCCGGTAATTGGCGGCCTGACCTCCGATCGCGCCATTAAACTGGTACGCGGCTTGAAAGATCTCAACATCGTTGGGATGGACGTAGTGGAAGTGGCTCCGGCATACGATCAGTCGGAAATCACCGCTCTGGCTGCGGCGACGCTGGCGCTGGAGATGCTGTATATTCAGGCGGCGAAAAAGGGCGAGTAAGCGCCAGATAAGAGGCGCACGGGTGATGTGTCATTAATGTCGGATGCGGCGTGAACGCCTTATCCGACCTACGTTCGGCACTACCTGGCTTTACTTAACTCCATCCGCGCTCATACGATCGTGAATATGCTGGGCGCGTTCGGCGGATGCAGGATGGTCGTCAAACATTGAGCTTTGGCGGCCTTCTTCCAGTTTCGCCAGTTTTTCAAAGCTGGTGGCAAGACCTGCCGGGCTGATACCGCGTTGGCGCAGCAAGTCGTAGGAGTAATCATCGGCCTCTGATTCCTGACGTTGGGTAAATTGCGAATTGACTAGCTTTTCGCCCAGGTCTCCCAGTTGTGATTGTGACAAACTGCCGACAATTCCGCCTGCAGAGGCCGCCGCAACGCGAATTGCGTTTGTACCAAGTGCTACCTGCATTCCTTTCTTCACATGGCCTAATGCCACGTGCCCCATTTCGTGACCGAGCACCGCTTCGACTTCGTTATCCGTCATCATATCCATCAGCCCGCTATAGACGCGGATACAGCCGTTAGCCATTGCAAAGGCGTTCACATCCTTCGCCATATACACTTTGTAATTCACCGGCTGACCGTTGATATTGTTGCCTAGCGCATTGGCAATAGTTGTCAGACGTTTAGCGTATTCGCTATTGGCTGGCGCAATCGTCGCTTTGCTGTCCATCTCCTGGCATGCCTGATCGCTCAGTTTTTTCACCTGCGCATCACTCAAACTGTAAGCCTGAAAAGCTTCCGCTCCTGATGAGAGCAGTCCACTGGAGTCCATATTCTGGCAACCGGTCAGCACCGTAGCCACGCTCATTGCTACCAATAAGGCGCGAATTTTCATGTTTTCTCTTCCGCACAAGGTCAGGATTATTCTAAAAATGCGCCGTTTGCAGGTGAATCGACGCTCAGTCTCAGTATAAGGAAAAGCGCAGCGGACGGGCGAGTGGATTGCGCAACATGCGAGCATGATCCAGAGATTTCTGAAGCGGCAAAAGGATGTTCCATGTACATGACGCGCGGCTTGCGGTAAATTGTTGGCAAATTTTCCGGCGTAGCCCAAAACGCGCTGTCGTCAAGTCGTTAAGGGCGTGCCCTTCATCATCCGATCTGGAGTCAAAATGTCCTCACGTAAAGAGCTTGCCAATGCTATTCGTGCGCTGAGCATGGACGCAGTACAGAAAGCCAAATCCGGTCACCCGGGTGCCCCTATGGGTATGGCTGACATTGCCGAAGTCCTGTGGCGTGATTTCCTGAAACACAACCCGCAGAATCCGTCCTGGGCTGACCGTGACCGCTTCGTGCTGTCCAACGGCCACGGCTCCATGCTGATCTACAGCCTGCTGCACCTCACCGGTTACGATCTGCCGATGGAAGAACTGAAAAACTTCCGTCAGCTGCACTCTAAAACTCCGGGTCACCCGGAAGTGGGTTACACCGCAGGTGTAGAAACCACCACCGGTCCGCTGGGTCAGGGTATTGCCAACGCAGTCGGTATGGCGATTGCAGAAAAAACGCTGGCGGCGCAGTTTAACCGTCCGGGCCACGACATCGTCGACCACTACACCTACGCCTTCATGGGCGACGGCTGCATGATGGAAGGCATCTCCCACGAAGTTTGCTCTCTGGCGGGTACGCTGAAGCTGGGTAAACTGATTGCGTTCTACGATGACAACGGTATTTCTATCGATGGTCACGTTGAAGGCTGGTTTACCGACGACACCGCAATGCGTTTCGAAGCTTACGGCTGGCACGTTATTCGCGATATCGACGGTCATGACGCGGCATCCATCAAACGCGCAGTAGAAGAAGCGCGCGCAGTGACTGACAAACCGTCCCTGCTGATGTGCAAAACCATCATCGGTTTCGGTTCCCCGAACAAAGCCGGTACCCACGACTCCCACGGTGCGCCGCTGGGCGACGCTGAAATTGCCCTGACCCGCGAACAGCTGGGCTGGAAATACGCGCCGTTCGAAATCCCGTCTGAAATCTATGCTCAGTGGGATGCGAAAGAAGCAGGCCAGGCGAAAGAGTCCGCATGGAACGAGAAATTCGCTGCTTACGCGAAAGCTTATCCGCAGGAAGCCGCTGAATTTACCCGCCGTATGAAAGGCGAAATGCCGTCTGACTTCGACGCGAAAGCGAAAGAGTTCATTGCTAAACTTCAGGCTAATCCGGCGAAAATCGCCAGCCGTAAAGCGTCTCAGAATGCTATCGAAGCGTTCGGTCCGCTGTTGCCGGAATTCCTCGGCGGCTCCGCTGACCTTGCTCCGTCTAACCTGACCCTGTGGTCTGGTTCTAAAGCAATCAACGAAGATGCTGCAGGTAACTACATCCACTACGGTGTTCGCGAGTTCGGTATGACCGCGATTGCTAACGGTATCTCCCTGCACGGTGGTTTCCTGCCGTATACCTCAACCTTCCTGATGTTCGTGGAATACGCACGTAATGCCGTACGTATGGCTGCGCTGATGAAACAGCGTCAGGTGATGGTTTACACCCACGACTCCATCGGTCTGGGCGAAGATGGCCCGACTCACCAGCCGGTAGAACAGATCGCTTCTCTGCGCGTGACCCCGAACATGTCTACATGGCGTCCGTGTGACCAGGTTGAATCCGCAGTAGCGTGGAAATACGGCGTTGAGCGTCAGGACGGCCCGACTGCGCTTATCCTCTCCCGTCAGAACCTGGCGCAGCAGGAACGTACTGAAGAGCAGCTGGCAAACATCGCGCGCGGTGGTTATGTGCTGAAAGACTGTGCTGGTCAGCCGGAACTGATCTTCATCGCGACCGGTTCTGAAGTTGAACTGGCTGTTGCCGCCTACGAAAAACTGACTGCCGAAGGCGTGAAAGCGCGCGTGGTTTCCATGCCGTCTACCGACGCATTCGACAAGCAGGACGCGGCTTACCGTGAATCCGTACTGCCGAAAGCGGTTACCGCTCGTGTTGCGGTGGAAGCTGGCATTGCTGACTACTGGTACAAGTATGTTGGCCTGAACGGTGCTATCGTCGGCATGACCACCTTCGGTGAATCTGCTCCGGCAGAGCAGCTGTTTGAAGAGTTCGGCTTCACCGTTGACAACGTTGTTGCGAAAGCAAAAGCGCTGCTGTAATCGGTAAGATGTTTTGTGAGAAGGGCCGCAAATGCGGCCCTTCAGATTGTTGGCAAAGTGCGCGTTGTTTATGCCGGATGCGGCGTGAACGCCTTATCCGTCCTACAAGATTTTGCAAATTCAACATATTGCAGGAAGTATGTAGGCCTGATAAGCGTAGCGCATCAGGCAGTTTTGTCTTTGCTATCAGTCTCAAGGGCCGCGAAAGCGGCCCTTTTTTTACTTAGTAGAGATAAACGGAACTGTGCTGCCGGGGATCATGGTATCGGGCAGTTTACCGTCCCAACGCTCAGCAGTGGTGAGGGCAACAAGTCCGGGATTCTCCCGCAGAGCTTCACCGCGCAGGCGGATAGCTTCTGCTTCAGCCGCACTTTTTAAACGAATAGTTTCAGCCTCTGCCGCGCCTCTTACGCGAATAGTTTCCGCTTCTGCTTTGGCTGCCGCTAGTTTACTGTCTGCTTCCGCCTGGGCCTGAGTTACCGCTATTTGCGCCTGGATTTTCTCCGTTTCCAGATTTTGCTTACGCGTGGCAATGGCGACTTCTGCTTTCATTCGGTCTTCAATCGACTTTTCATAAGCGTCAGAAAAATCAATATTTTCAATCTGGACCCCGTCAATTACCACTGGCCCAACAACGGCTTTGCGCATGGCATTTTGCAGATCCTGAACCAGTTTTGTGCGATCCTGTACGGCGCTGATGGCGGTATATTGTCCGAAAACGTTCTCCAGTTGAGTTGGCAACTGACGGACAATCAGACGATCTTTTAATGCTTCAATGGTGTTGTAGGTGGTATAAACCGCGCCTGCTTCTGAAGGTTTAATGTGGAAGCTGACTGATACTGTCATTTGTGCCGGTTGCTGGTCGCGGCTGTAGGCCTGTAATCCCTGATAGACCACAGCCTGATTACGCGTGGAAATTTTCTCTACGCTTTCCATAAAAGGGATCTTAAAACCCAGCCCCGGCTCGGCAACTTTTACGATTTTTCCGTAGCGCAGCAAAATGCCGCGTTCACCTTCATTAACGGTGTAATACGAGAGAAATGGCAGCACAACCACGGCAAGCACGCCAATGGCGATAGCAAGAGATTTTTGTGGGCGAAATGAGGTTAATGAAACAGGTGCTTTCATATGAATCTTCCTTGAGTAAAGTGGGGAATATGTCACATGAGGTAAGGAGAAAATAGCCGACAGGTGAGAATTCAGAATCTATAAAGGGGTATAGCGAAAAAACGTTGCATTAAAAAAGTATGTTTTCGGACATTCAATAAATAAATGGCGATATGCATCACAAATACAACAACAATCAAAATGTTGATTTTGTGATAAACGTAACAAATACAAAGTTGACTTTAAAAATATCAATTTCATGTTGTTGTTATTTAAGGTTTTATTATTTTTGTTCATGGGGTTTTTCTTCTCGCGTACCCAATTGCTTTCATTAAACCGCACGCGTATTTTATTTTTACCGCCGGACGGTACCCTAAAAATAAATAAGGATAATTTATGCGGCTTATTGATTATTTTCCAGAATTATCAATCTCAGTTATACATTCAACAAAAGACTGGCAGGAAGCTATCAATTTCTCGATGGCATCACTGTTAGCAAAAAACTATATCAGCGAGAATTACATTCAGGCTATTAAAGATTCCACCATCAGCAATGGTCCTTATTATATTCTCGCACCAGGCGTGGCAATGCCTCATGCGCGACCGGAATGTGGAGCGCTTAAAACCGGGATGTCTTTGACGTTACTTAAACAAGGCGTTTATTTTCCGGGGAATGACGAACCGATTAAATTACTCATCGGACTTTCTGCTGCCGATGCCGATTCGCACATTGGTGCTATTCAGGCGTTAAGTGAATTACTGTGCGAAGAAGAAATACTCGAACAACTCTTAACCGCATCATCAGAAAAACAATTAGCGGACATTATCAGCCGCGGATAATTACTCTCTCCTCTACAGGATAATATTATGGAAAACAAGTCTGCTCGTGCAAAGGTCCAGGCTTTTGGGGGATTTTTGACTGCAATGGTCATCCCCAATATCGGTGCTTTTATTGCCTGGGGATTTATAACGGCATTATTTATTCCCACCGGCTGGCTGCCGAATGAACATTTCGCCAAAATTGTTGGTCCGATGATTACCTATTTATTGCCCGTGATGATTGGTTCTACCGGTGGTCATCTGGTCGGCGGTAAACGCGGGGCGGTCATGGGCGGAATAGGTACTATTGGTGTGATCGTCGGCGCAGAGATCCCGATGTTCCTTGGCTCAATGATCATGGGACCGTTAGGTGGGCTGGTCATAAAATATGTCGATAAGGCACTGGAAAAACGCATACCTGCCGGTTTTGAGATGGTTATCAATAACTTCTCATTAGGTATCGCGGGGATGCTCCTTTGTCTGCTGGGTTTTGAAGTTATCGGCCCGGCGGTGTTAATTGCTAATACTTTCGTCAAAGAGTGTATTGAGGCGCTGGTACATGCGGGTTATCTACCTTTGCTGTCAGTCATCAATGAACCGGCGAAAGTGCTTTTCCTTAATAATGCGATCGATCAGGGCGTCTATTATCCGCTGGGAATGCAACAGGCTTCGGTTAACGGTAAATCCATCTTCTTCATGGTGGCCTCCAATCCAGGTCCTGGTCTGGGGCTGCTGCTGGCGTTTACCTTGTTTGGTAAAGGGATGAGTAAACGTTCTGCGCCCGGGGCGATGATTATTCACTTCCTCGGTGGGATCCACGAACTGTATTTCCCGTATGTGCTGATGAAGCCGCTGACCATTATTGCCATGATTGCGGGCGGTATGTCTGGCACCTGGATGTTTAACTTACTGGACGGTGGTCTGGTGGCTGGCCCAAGTCCGGGGTCTATCTTTGCTTACCTGGCACTGACGCCGAAAGGCTCGTTCCTGGCGACAATTGCCGGTGTTACGGTAGGTACCCTGGTGTCCTTTGCTATTACTTCGCTGATACTGAAGATGGAAAAAACGGTGGAAACGAAGAGCGAAGATGAGTTTGCTCAGTCAGCCAATGCGGTTAAGGCGATGAAACAAGAAGGTGCATTCTCGTTAAGCCGTGTTAAGCGTATTGCCTTTGTTTGCGATGCAGGGATGGGCTCCAGTGCGATGGGCGCAACCACCTTCCGTAAACGCCTGGAAAAAGCGGGGCTGGCAATAGAAGTAAAACATTACGCCATAGAAAACGTGCCTGCGGATGCGGATATCGTCGTTACTCACGCCAGTCTGGAAGGGCGCGTGAAACGTGTGACGGATAAACCACTGATATTGATTAATAACTATATTGGCGATCCAAAACTCGACACTTTATTTAATCAATTAACCGCTGAACATAAACACTGATTACAGAGGTAAAAATGAAAACCAAAGTTGCTGCTATTTATGGCAAGCGGGATGTCCGTCTGCGCGAATTTGAGCTGCCAGAAATTACCGATAATGAACTGTTAGTGAATGTAATTTCTGACAGCGTTTGTTTATCCACCTGGAAAGCGGCGTTACTCGGTAGTGAACATAAACGCGTCCCCGACGATTTAGAAAATCATCCGGTCATTACCGGGCATGAATGTGCCGGGGTTATTGTCGAAGTGGGTAAAAATCTCACTGGCAAATATAAAAAAGGCCAGCGTTTTGTATTGCAACCGGCGATGGGGTTACCAGGCGGATATTCAGCGGGCTACAGCTACGAATATTTTGGCGGTAACGCCACCTATATGATTATTCCCGAAATCGCCATTAACCTGGGCTGCGTATTACCGTATCACGGCTCTTATTTTGCTGCGGCCTCGCTGGCGGAACCGATGTGCTGCATTATTGGCGCTTATCATGCCAATTATCACACCACGCAATATGTTTATGAGCATCGCATGGGCGTCAAACCTGGTGGCAATATTGCGCTACTGG
The DNA here is from genome assembly GCF_003000935.1 of Escherichia sp. R1. Taxonomy (NCBI): domain Bacteria; kingdom Pseudomonadati; phylum Pseudomonadota; class Gammaproteobacteria; order Enterobacterales; family Enterobacteriaceae; genus Escherichia; species Escherichia sp. R1. Next base: position 142,319 of record NZ_PSRU01000011.1, on the reverse strand, counting down.
CGTGTGCAGGCCCGATGGGAATTGGCGCTATTGATTACGCCATTAACGGCGGCATACAACCGGCGCGGGTGGTGGTAGTCGATATCGACGACAAACGCCTGACGCAGGTACAAAAGCTGCTGCCGGTGGAACTGGCGGCCAGTAAAGGCATTGAGCTGGTGTATATGAATACCAAAGGGATGAGCGATCCGGTCCAGACGCTGCGGGCGCTGACGGATGATGCCGGATTTGATGACGTATTTGTCTATGCAGCGGTGCCTTCAGTCGTCGAGATGGCTGATGAATTACTGGCGGAAGATGGCTGCCTGAACTTCTTTGCCGGGCCGACGGATAAAAACTTCAAAGTGCCGTTTAATTTCTACAACGTCCATTACAACAGTACGCACATTGTCGGCACGTCCGGCGGTTCCACGGACGACATGAAAGAGGCGATTGCCCTTAGCGCCACGGGGCAGTTACAGCCGTCGTTTATGGTGACCCATATCGGTGGCCTGGATGCGGTGCCAGAAACCGTGCTCAATCTGCCGGATATCCCTGGCGGTAAAAAACTCATTTATAACGGCGTGACCATGCCGCTGACCGCCATTGCCGATTTTGCCGAAAAAGGCAAAACCGATCCGCTGTTTAAAGAGCTGGCGTGGCTGGTTGAGAAAACGCACGGTATCTGGAATGAACAGGCCGAGAAATATCTGCTGGCACAATTTGGCGTTTATATTGGGGAGGCCGCGCAATGATGTCCCTGGCGTGGCCATTATTTCGCGTTACGGAACAGGCAGCGTTGGCTGCCTGGCCGCAAACCGGCTGCGGCGACAAAAATAAAATTGATGGCCTTGCGGTCACCGCGATGCGCCAGGCATTAAACGACGTTGCTTTTCGTGGGCGAGTGGTTATCGGCGAGGGGGAACGATATCCTCTTTAGCGCTACGGGCGTGACGGGCGGCGAGTTGGTGAACGGTATCCAACAGACGGCGAATGGGGTGCGGACGCAGACATTACTGATCGGCGGCGCGGACCAAACGTGTAATATAATAGACTCCCTGCATTGATGGTGATCTATCGGAAGACCAATGGCGACGCTGACAGAAGATGATGTGCTTGAGCAACTGAATGCACAGGACAATTTATTTTCATTTATGAAAACTGCGCATTCTATTTTGCTCCAGGGGATACGCCAGTTTCTGCCGTCGCTGTTTGTCGATAACGATGAAGAGATCGTCGAATATGCAGTGAAGCCGTTACTCGCCCAAAGCGGCCCGCTTGACGATATTGATGTTGCGCTGCGTTTGATTTATGCGCTGGGGAAAATGGATAAATGGCTGTACGCCGATATCACGCATTTTTCCCAGTTTTGGCATTACCTGAACGAACAGAATGAAATGCCCGGATTTGCCGATGACATGGCCTGGGATTTTATCAGCAACGTCAATAGCATAACCCGCAATGCGACGCTCTATGACGCGTTGAAAGCGATGAAGTTCGCCGATTTCGCCGTCTGGTCAGAGGCGCGTTTTAGCGGGATGGTCAAAACGGCGCTGACGCTGGCAGTAACGACAACCTTAAAGGAATTAACGCCGTGAAAATTGAATTAACGGTGAATGGGCTGAAGATACAGGCACAGTACCAGAACGAAGAGATTGAAAATGTACATAAACCGTTGCTGCGTATGCTGGCGGCCTTACAGACAGTAAATCCGCAGCGGCGTACGGTGGTTTTTCTTTGCGCTCCGCCGGGGACGGGTAAATCTACCCTAACCACCTTCTGGGAATATCTCGCACAACAAGACCCGGAACTGCCCGCTATTCAGACACTGCCGATGGATGGTTTTCACCATTACAATAGCTGGCTGGATGCGCATCAATTGCGCCCCTTCAAAGGCGCACCAGAGACATTCAACGTTGCGAAACTGGCGGAAAATCTGTGCCGGGTTGTGGAAGGGGATTGTACGTGGCCGCAGTACGATCGACAAAAGCATGATCCTGTTGAAGATGCGCTGCACGTTACCGCACCACTCGTCATCGTCGAAGGAAACTGGTTGTTGCTGGACGACGAGAAGTGGTGCCAGCTTGCGCAATTTTGTGATTTCTCGATCTTTATCAAAGCTCCCGCATCTGCGTTGCGGGAGCGTCTGGTGGGGCGCAAGCTGGCGGGAGGGTTATCGCTGGCAGACGCAGAAGCCTTTTATGACCGTACCGACGGGCCGAATGTTCGCCGGGTGCTGGAAGAGAGTCTGCCTGCAAATTTGACCTTAATGATGACCGCTACGGGTGAATATCGTCTGATGGATTAACGTTCCTGATTACACCATCTTCCAGTCGCACCACACGAGAGAAATGACGCCGGGTAAATGCGGCGTCATGACTGATTGCTACGACGCTCGTGCCTCGCTGGCGGCACTTTTCCAGCCAGCTTTCAAACACGCTCAACCAATTTTCGTCAAAATCCCGACTCGGCTCGTCCAGTAGCAATAGGGGTGGAGAGAGTGCTTCCAGGCTGGCGACGGCGACCATCCGTCGCTGCGCACTATGCAGATCTAACGGATGCGCGCTGGCAGTGTCTGCTAACTGGCAGCATTGCAGGGCAGCATTGGTACGTTGAGTGATTTCATCCGCCGGGCATTTTTGCAGTTTCAAACCAAATGCGATCTCGTCAGCAACAGTGCTGTGAAAAAGCTGGTTTTCCGCGTCCTGAAACAGTACGCCAATCTTTGCCGCGCGCTGGCGGTTTTTCAGGTTTTTCATCGCTTGTTGTTGCAGCATAACCGTACCGGCTGTGGGCGTAAGAAGACCTGCCATTACTCGTAACAGCGTCGATTTTCCCGCGCCATTGTCGCCGGTCAGCGCCAACCATTCACCTTGTTTGAGTTGCAGAGAAATGTCGCAAAGACAATCCGTTGCCGCGCCAGGCCAGCGATAAGATATCTGATTTAACGTTAACATAGTGGCTGGAGCGCTCCGTTTTGCAATTGCCACGCTTGCTGGCAGTGGTTCAGGAAAGGTGTGTGATGACGTTCAAAAAGAATAATCAGCGAACCACGTTCAAGCGCCCAGTGTTGTAAGCGCTGCAACAGCATTTCGCGGGCCTGCGGCGTCAGGCGGCTAAAGGCTTCATCAAGAATTAAGAGCTTTGGCTGCATCGCGATGGCGCAGGCGATGACCACACGCTGTGTCTCTCCACCGGAGAGTGTTGCCGGGTGACGATGGCGCAACGGCTGGCACTCGGTCAGGGCCAGGGCGGCGTCAATCCGCGCCATAATCTCTTTTTCAGCAAGACACAGATTTTCTGGCCCAAAGGCAACTTCTTCTTCCACGCTAAAGGTACAGCCGGAGAGCTGCAAATAGGGCGATTGCTGGACGAGCTGGATGGTGGCGGATTGTTCATTAAGCGGGAGACGCCCAATGGGCGTACCGAGAAGCGTCCCCGTGCCGGTTATCTCTCCTGGTAGAAAGTCCGGATACCAGCCCGCCATCAGCTGCGCCAGCGTACTTTTGCCACTGCCGTTGTCACCAAAGATGGCGACCATCCCCGGTTTGACATAGTGAAAGTCATAACAGAACGGAGGATGCGTTGAGTGTGTCGGGCAATAGCGAAACTGTTCTAACGTAACCATATCCACGCTCCGAATTCAGCCAGCATTAGCAATATCATGGTGTAACGTGCTACGCGTTGTAGGGTGCTATCGGCTGGTGCCCATAACGTAGTGCGCCTATTGTTGATTCGAAATGCCCGCATATCCAGCGCCGCACCACGGACAGCAAGATCGTTTAGCGCATTGTGTGTTAGCGGAATAATTAACGCGGGCATCGCACGTAAACGCTGATACCAGCCCTCATCCAGCGGCACGCCGCGGGCGCGCTGCGCTTCATGAATAATCGCCAATTGCCGTTTTAACTGCTCAACGACCAATAACGGCCCGGCAAACAGATAAGCGACGCCCGGCGGCAGGCGAGAAGCAAACAAAGCGCGGATAAAACGTTGCACGGGGACGTACTGCATCCACAACTGTGAGGTTGAAACAATCGCCAGAATCCGCAACCAGAGCGTAATAGCATGCGCCCACCGTTCTGGAGAGCGTGGCGTGCCGCTTAGCCATTCTGTCAGCCAGCCACCGTGCACCAGCCACAATCCAGCCCCCAGCGAGAACATCAGCCAGACGACATATTTTGCCCGCCGCCGCGTGGCCTTTAGCGCAATAAGGCAGAAAAAGGTCGCCGCGCTATAGACTGGCAATATTGTCTGTGTGGGCAGGATAAGCGTGGTGCAGGCCGCCAGCGCCCACAGCGTTAAGGATGTAAACGGATGCATTTAGCGCACGGCAGCCATTGCCGGAAAATGGCGCGTGGTGCGAATCGGCAGCTGACGCAGTAAAAGCCAGACAATCACCGCTGTGAGAATTTTATCGACCAGGTTCGCGCCTATCACCGTAATCGCCACCGACTCCACCAGGTTTTGCCCCATCGAGTGCATCCAGGCAACGAACAAATCGGCTCCGCTTCCTGTCACGCCGCCGAACAGCGCAGTACGCAGCGGTACAGCGACGACCGTTACCGCAAGCGTAATAATCACGCCGCTAACAACGACTTTTGGCAGGGTGCGAAACCAACCCGCTCGCGCCAGCCAACCGGCGACCAGGCCGATGACCATCGCGACGGGCGCAAATGCGGCGGCGATCGGGTCGGTCAGCAATCCCCAGAGTAAATTGGTCAGTAAACCGGTTAGCATCCCGATCACCGGACCAAGCAGTACCGCGCTAATAAGTGTGCCGATGGAGTCGAGAAAAATAGGTAATTTGACCATGCTGGCCAGTTGCCCGCCGATCATATTGATGGCGATAGAGATAACGATCAACACCAATGCCTGACTGGAAAAGTGGCGACGCGCCATAAGAAAACCTCACTGAAAGTAGTTATTTAACGGGGGGAAATATGCAACTCGTCGTAACCAGAAAGCGCGCAAGACTGGCGGCTAAACGCCAGTTCCTCAAGGCAGCCGATCACCAGTTCAAGCGTGGTCCGCACGGTACAGCCGGGCATCATATGACCGCCAAGCATCGTGCCGTGTGGATCGGAAACGCAGAGATGAAGATGTTCACCACTCTGTTCCAGCGTGCCGTTCAATGCGATGACTTCGAACTTACCGCTTAGCAGGGCAGTGTTTTCTTGCCCGGCATAGCGTAAGGCGACGTCAGTCAGACTGCCGGTACAACCTGCAATCCACGCGGCGTGGAGTTGTTGTTGTTGCGCGAAGGCGCGTAATTGGGAGAGAACTTCCTGCCCGGGGAGCAGGCGCAGCGCGTAAAAACGTGCGGAGGAAGAATATGGGTAGGGCAATGTCATCATTGGAGTACTCCGAAACTCGGACGTATTGCGGATAATATCGACGCTGCATCAGTCATATTCTGATATAAGTCAGGGTTTGTGACGGCACAACGAAAAGATTTTGCTACGCTTATTCGTGATTCTGCAAAGTGGAATAAATTCCGCAGGGGCGGGGCTGAAAACGTGACGTAAGTCAGATAATTGTCTTATTTGACTGGACAATCATTCCTTTTATTCCACGTTTCGCTTATCCTAGCTGAAGCGTTTCAGTCGATTAAATGTTCGACAATTAACCAATCAGTCGCAGTTTGCGACAGGTAAGGTTTCCCCGAACGATTTGCTGGATTACTCTGTCTGGCAAATTTGCTCAGGGAAAACCTTGCAGGAGATCTATGACCGTACGCGTAGCGATAAATGGCTTCGGTCGCATCGGGCGTAATGTGGTTCGTGCTTTGTATGAATCCGGACGCCGTGCGGAAATTACCGTGGTGGCAATCAACGAACTGGCGGATGCTGCGGGTATGGCGCATTTGTTGAAATATGACACCAGCCATGGCCGTTTTGCATGGGAAGTACGACAGGAACGCGATCAACTTTTTGTTGGTGATGACGCCATCCGTGTATTGCATGAACGTTCACTGCAATCGCTCCCCTGGCGTGAACTCGGCGTTGATGTAGTCCTCGACTGCACCGGCGTATATGGCTCCCGCGAGCATGGTGAAGCACACATTGCCGCCGGGGCTAAAAAAGTGCTCTTTTCACATCCTGGCAGTAACGATCTCGACGCGACCGTTGTTTATGGCGTCAATCAGGATCAACTTCGTGCGGAACACCGCATCGTTTCTAACGCTTCCTGTACCACGAATTGCATAATTCCCGTCATCAAATTGTTAGATGATGCGTACGGTATTGAGTCCGGCACTGTGACCACAATTCACTCCGCCATGCACGATCAACAGGTTATTGATGCATACCATCCTGACCTGCGTCGCACTCGGGCAGCCAGTCAGTCGATCATTCCGGTCGATACTAAACTGGCCGCCGGTATCACACGATTTTTTCCGCAATTTAACGATCGCTTTGAGGCGATTGCGGTACGTGTGCCAACCATAAATGTGACGGCAATCGATTTAAGCGTGACGGTGAAGAAACCTGTAAAAGCCAATGAAGTCAACCTGTTGCTGCAAAAAGCAGCACAAGGTGCATTTCATGGTATAGTTGACTATACGGAATTGCCGTTGGTCTCTGTAGATTTTAACCACGATCCGCACAGTGCCATTGTCGATGGCACTCAAACCCGGGTCAGTGGCGCACACCTGATCAAAACGTTGGTCTGGTGCGATAACGAATGGGGCTTTGCTAACCGAATGCTCGACACGACGTTAGCTATGGCTACTGTTGCTTTCAGGTAAGACGCAAGCAGCGTCTGCAAAACTTTTAGAATCAACGAGAGGATTCACCATGTCTGTAATTAAGATGACCGATCTGGATCTTGCTGGGAAACGTGTATTTATCCGTGCGGATCTGAACGTACCAGTAAAAGACGGGAAAGTAACCAGCGACGCGCGTATCCGTGCTTCTCTGCCGACCATCGAACTGGCCCTGAAACAAGGCGCAAAAGTGATGGTAACTTCCCACCTGGGTCGTCCTACCGAAGGCGAGTACAACGAAGAATTCTCTCTGCTGCCGGTTGTTAACTACCTGAAAGACAAACTGTCTAACCCGGTTCGTCTGGTTAAAGATTACCTCGACGGCGTTGACGTTGCTGAAGGTGAACTGGTTGTTCTGGAAAACGTTCGCTTCAACAAAGGCGAGAAGAAAGATGACGAAACTCTGTCCAAAAAATACGCTGCACTGTGTGACGTGTTCGTAATGGACGCATTCGGTACTGCTCACCGCGCGCAGGCTTCTACTCACGGTATCGGTAAATTCGCTGACGTTGCGTGCGCAGGCCCGCTGCTGGCAGCTGAACTGGACGCGCTGGGTAAAGCACTGAAAGAACCTGCTCGCCCGATGGTGGCTATCGTTGGTGGTTCTAAAGTATCTACCAAACTGACCGTTCTGGACTCCCTGTCTAAAATCGCTGACCAGCTGATCGTTGGCGGTGGTATCGCTAACACCTTTATCGCGGCACAAGGCCACGATGTGGGTAAATCCCTGTACGAAGCTGACCTGGTTGACGAAGCTAAACGTCTGCTGACCACCTGCAACATCCCGGTTCCGTCTGATGTTCGCGTAGCAACCGAGTTCTCTGAAACTGCACCGGCTACCCTGAAATCTGTTAACGATGTGAAAGCTGACGAGCAGATCCTGGATATCGGTGATGCTTCCGCTCAGGAACTGGCTGAAATCCTGAAGAATGCGAAAACCATTCTGTGGAACGGTCCGGTTGGCGTGTTCGAATTCCCGAACTTCCGCAAAGGTACTGAAATCGTGGCTAACGCTATCGCAGACAGCGAAGCGTTCTCCATCGCTGGCGGCGGCGACACTCTGGCAGCAATCGACCTGTTCGGCATTGCTGACAAAATCTCCTACATCTCCACTGGCGGCGGCGCATTCCTCGAATTCGTGGAAGGTAAAGTACTGCCTGCAGTAGCGATGCTCGAAGAGCGCGCTAAGAAGTAAAAAATCACAGGGCAGGGAAACCTGCCCTTGTTTCAGCGCGCTTTTAGAGCACGCACTTTTTCATACTCTAAATAATTCGAGTTGCAGGAAGGCGACAAGAGAGTGAATCCCCAGGAGCTTACATAAATAAGTGATTGGGGTGAGCGAACGCAGACGCAGCACATGCAACTTGAAGTATGACGAGTATAAGGCCCGACGATACAGGACAAGAGACATGTCTAAGATTTTTGATTTCGTAAAACCTGGCGTAATTACTGGTGATGACGTACAGAAAGTTTTCCAGGTAGCAAAAGAAAACAACTTCGCACTGCCAGCAGTAAACTGCGTCGGTACTGACTCCATCAACGCCGTACTGGAAACCGCAGCTAAAGTTAAAGCGCCGGTTATCGTTCAGTTCTCCAACGGTGGTGCTTCTTTTATCGCTGGTAAAGGCGTGAAATCTGACGTTCCGCAGGGCGCTGCTATCCTGGGTGCGATCTCTGGTGCGCATCACGTTCACCAGATGGCTGAACATTATGGTGTTCCGGTTATCCTGCACACCGACCACTGCGCGAAGAAACTGCTGCCGTGGATCGACGGTCTGCTGGACGCGGGTGAAAAACACTTCGCTGCTACCGGTAAGCCGCTGTTCTCTTCTCACATGATTGACCTGTCTGAAGAATCTCTGCAAGAGAACATTGAAATCTGCTCTAAATACCTGGAGCGCATGTCCAAAATCGGCATGACTCTGGAAATCGAACTGGGTTGCACCGGTGGTGAAGAAGACGGCGTGGACAACAGCCACATGGACGCTTCTGCACTGTACACCCAGCCGGAAGACGTTGATTACGCATACACCGAGCTGAGCAAAATCAGCCCGCGTTTCACCATCGCTGCGTCCTTCGGTAACGTACACGGTGTTTACAAGCCGGGTAACGTTGTTCTGACTCCGACCATCCTGCGCGACTCTCAGGAATATGTTTCTAAGAAACACAACCTGCCGCACAACAGCCTGAACTTCGTCTTCCACGGTGGTTCCGGTTCTACTGCTCAGGAAATCAAAGACTCCGTAAGCTACGGCGTAGTGAAAATGAACATCGATACCGATACCCAATGGGCAACCTGGGAAGGTGTTCTGAACTACTACAAAGAAAACGAAGCTTACCTGCAAGGCCAGCTGGGCAACCCGAAAGGCGAAGATCAGCCGAACAAGAAATACTACGATCCGCGCGTATGGCTGCGTGCCGGTCAGACTTCGATGATCGCTCGTCTGGAAAAAGCATTCCAGGAACTGAACGCGATCGACGTTCTGTAAGATATTCCTTTCTGCTTATCTCAAGGCCCGCTCTGCGGGTCTTTTTTTCGCCAAAAGCAAGGTGATACAGATGAGAAATCTGTGATCTATTTGGCAAAATTATGCTTTATTGTTTACCCTTGTCAGACTGCCCGTCATAAGGCGGCGGAGTGTATTTCTCCATTTTGAGTCAGTTGAAAAGGAATATTGAATGGAAGATTTGAATGTTGTCGATAGCATAAACGGCGCGGGAAGCTGGCTGGTGGCTAACCAGGCGCTGCTGCTAAGTTATGCAGTAAACATCGTGGCGGCACTCGCGATCATCATCGTTGGTTTGATTATCGCGCGGATGATTTCCAACGCGGTGAATCGCCTGATGATCTCCCGTAAAATCGATGCCACTGTTGCTGATTTTCTTTCTGCATTAGTCCGTTACGGAATTATCGCCTTTACGCTAATCGCAGCACTGGGACGCGTGGGCGTACAAACAGCGTCAGTCATTGCTGTACTCGGTGCCGCAGGTTTAGCTGTTGGTCTGGCTTTGCAGGGGTCACTGTCTAACCTGGCCGCTGGCGTGTTACTTGTCATGTTCCGCCCGTTCCGTGCCGGAGAATATGTTGACCTCGGCGGCGTAGCCGGTACTGTGCTGAGTGTGCAGATTTTCTCCACCACCATGCGTACTGCAGACGGTAAAATTATCGTTATTCCGAACGGTAAAATTATTGCCGGGAATATTATTAATTTCTCCCGCGAGCCAGCTCGCCGTAACGAATTTATTATTGGCGTGGCGTATGATTCCGATATCGATCAGGTTAAGCAGATCCTGACCGATATTATCCAGTCTGAAGATCGCATTTTGAAAGATCGCGAAATGACTGTGCGTCTGAACGAACTTGGCGCATCGTCGATTAATTTCGTGGTCCGCGTCTGGAGCAACAGCGGCGATCTGCAAAACGTGTACTGGGATGTGCTGGAGCGTATTAAACGTGAATTTGATGCCGCCGGTATCAGCTTCCCGTACCCGCAAATGGATGTGAACTTTAAGCGGGTGAAAGAAGACAAAGCTGCGTAATCAACGCTGAGGCCAGATAATACTCTCTGGCCTCTCTCTTATTAGTTTTTCTGATTGCCAATTAATATTATCAATTTCCGCTAATAACAATCCCGCGATATAGTCTCTGCATCAGATACTTAATTCGGAATATCCAACGTGTTTTCTTATTACTTTCAAGGTCTTGCACTTGGCGCAGCTATGATCCTACCGCTCGGTCCACAAAATGCTTTTGTGATGAATCAGGGCATTCGTCGTCAGTACCACATTATGATTGCCTTACTTTGTGCTATCAGCGATTTGGTCCTGATTTGTGCGGGGATTTTTGGTGGCAGCGCGTTATTGATGCAGTCGCCGTGGTTGCTGGCGCTGGTCACCTGGGGCGGCGTAGCCTTCTTGCTGTGGTATGGTTTTGGCGCTTTTAAAACAGCAATGAGCAGTAACATTGAGTTAGCCAGTGCCGAAGTCCTGAAACAAGGCAGATGGAAAATTATCGCCACCATGTTGGCAGTGACCTGGCTGAATCCGCATGTTTACCTGGATACTTTTGTTGTGCTGGGCAGCCTTGGCGGGCAACTTGATGTGGAACCAAAACGTTGGTTTGCGCTCGGAACAATTAGCGCCTCTTTCCTGTGGTTCTTTGGTCTGGCTATTCTCGCAGCCTGGCTGGCACCGCGCCTGCGCACGGCAAAATCACAGCGCATTATCAATCTGGTAGTGGGATGTGTTATGTGGTTTATTGCCTTGCAGCTGGCGAGAGACGGTATTGCTCATGCACAAGCCTTGTTCAGTTAGGCGCTATCTGATGGAAAAATAAAACAGAGGCGCTAAGCTTGCCTCCAGAGGTCCTGAATTTTGGGCAAGTCAATTAACACGGAGAGACTAACGTGAAGTTCAAAGTTATCGCCCTGGCGGCATTAATGGGTATTAGCGGGATGGCAGCGCAGGCTAACGAATTGCCGGATGGACCGCATATTGTCACCTCCGGTACGGCAAGCGTGGATGCGGTGCCAGACATTGCCACTCTTGCGATTGAAGTTAACGTGGCCGCGAAGGATGCCGCTACTGCCAAGAAACAGGCAGATGAGCGCGTCGCACAATACATTTCCTTCCTTGAGCTCAATCAGATCGCGAAAAAAGATATCAGCTCAGCGAACTTACGCACTCAGCCAGATTATGATTATCAGGATGGTAAAAGTATCCTGAAAGGCTACCGCGCAGTGAGAACGGTGGAAGTCACGCTCCGTCAGTTAGACAAACTGAATTCCTTGCTGGACGGCGCGCTAAAGGCGGGTCTTAACGAAATTCGTTCTGTGTCGCTGGGCGTGGCGCAGCCGGATGCCTATAAAGACAAAGCGCGTAAGGCAGCGATTGATAACGCGATTCATCAGGCGCAGGAACTGGCGAATGGCTTTAATCGCAAACTGGGGCCGGTATATAGCGTGCGTTATCATGTTTCCAACTATCAGCCCAGCCCAATGGTGCGGATGATGAAAGCTGATGCTGCACCGGTGTCCGCACAGGAAACTTACGAGCAGGCCGCTATTCAGTTTGATGATCAGGTCGATGTAGTCTTCCAGTTAGAACCTGTGGATCAACCCCCCGCTAAAACACCTGCTGCACATTAATACTTGTAGCCCGACGTATTCGTCGGGCTAATGTCTTTACCCGATATTGTCTCCTTTTTCTGTAAAACCATGACGTAATCACCTATCTTTGCTCGCGGTTTCATCAAGGATAGGCTGACTGAAACGGTTAAGCGGACAAGGATGCGGGAGAGGGGGGATGGACATTTTTATTTCGAAAAAGATGCGCAATTTCATTTTATTAGCGCAAACCAATAATATTGCCCGGGCGGCAGAAAAAATCCATATGACGGCTTCGCGATTTGGCAAAAGCATTGCCGCGCTGGAAGAACAAATTGGCTATACGCTATTTACCCGCAAAGATAATAATATCAGCCTCAATAAAGCCGGACAGGAACTGTATCAAAAACTGTTCCCGGTTTATCAACGACTTTCTGCGATTGATAATGAAATCCATAACTCAGGACGTCGTTCACGAGAAATTGTGATAGGCATAGATAATACTTATCCGACCATTATTTTTGATCAGTTGATTAGTCTCGGAGATAAGTACGAAGGCGTGACCGCCCAGCCAGTTGAGTTCAGCGAAAATGGCGTTATCGATAATCTTTTTGACCGTCAGTTAGATTTTAATATCTCCCCACAGCATGTATCTGCACGAGTTCAGGAACTGGAAAACCTGACTATCAGTGAACTACCGCCGCTGCGATTGGGCTTTCTCGTTTCTCGCCGTTATGAAGAGCGACAAGAGCTGCTTCAGGAGCTGCCCTGGCTACAAATGCGCTTTCAGAATCGGGCCAATTTCGAAGCAATGATTGATGCGAATATGCGTCCTTGTGGGATCAATCCAACCATTATTTATCGTCCCTACAGTTTTATGGCCAAAATCAGCGCCGTGGAGCGGGAACATTTTCTGACGGTGATCCCGCATTTTGCCTGGCGACTGGTGAATCCGGCAACGCTGAAATATTTTGATGCGCCGCACAGACCGATGTATATGCAGGAATATCTTTATTCAATCAGAAATCATCGTTATACCGCCACGATGCTTCAGCATATTGCTGAAGATCGTGACGGAACAAACCATTAACCCAGCATCGATCCGGTTGCAATTAAATTACGGTGTAAGTCGAAGACGTGGCTAAGATCGTGGTGAATATGTCCGCCGGACGCATTTTCCAGATAGCGATGCAGATAATCCCGACACATAGGATGTGCACAATGATCAATGGTGGTGCGGATAACGTTGTTATACGGATCCTGTGCGCCAAATCCACTGACCGCTTCGCTCCATAAATAACGTGCCGCACGCAACATGGCGGCGTTCATAAACAGATCCATGCCAATGCCGAAGAAAAACGACAGGCGAGGGACGAAGCCATCAATTTTCAGCCCGGCGGAGATTGCTGCTTTGATGTACTCAATCCCATCGGCGAGCGTAAATGCTACCTGCTGCACGCAGTTGGCACCCGCTTCACCCATGTGGTAACCGCTGATACTGATGGTATTAAATCGCGGCATGTTGCCGGAACACCAGGCGATGATGTCTGCGATAATACGCATTGACGGTTTTGGCGGGTAAATATAGGTGTTGCGGCAAAGATACTCTTTGAGGATATCGTTTTGAATGGTGCCGGTCAGTTTATCGGGTGTAACACCTTGCTCTTCTGCGGCGACAATATAAAACGCCAGTACTGGTAGTACTGCGCCATTCATGGTCATCGAAACCGACATTTTATCCAGCGGGATCTGGTCGAACAGGACTTTCATATCTTCCACGGTGTCGATAGCGACGCCCGCTTTGCCGACGTCGCCCGCCACGCGTGGGTTATCGGAGTCGTAGCCTCGGTGGGCGGCCAGGTTACGGCGATAAAAAGCGTTGGACTCCTTTTGTTGTCGAGAAACCAGCATACTGACGGATGGTCCACGGTTGGGCGGTATACATAGTGGCACGCGGGCCACGAACGTAGGGTGGTAAACCGGGAAGGGTACCCGTCACCTCCAGATTATCGAGATCGGCTTCGGTATACAGCGGCTTGATAGCGATCCCTTCCGCGGTTTGCTGAACCAGCGAGTCGACAGTTTTCTCCCGACGGCTCAATTCCTTGTTGGCAAGCTGTTGCCACTCCTGCACGTTAGACATTATTTGCTCCGTAAAACGCAATCAAAATGAGGGTATTTGCGCTTACGGTGAGCTTTTTACGTGGGTTTGTCGCCAGCAAAAAAATGCATTCAGACGTCGTTTTTTGCCGCCTGAGATTTGTCTATTTTGTGATGTGATTCAAGGAATACAAAAAGAAGTGAGGATAACGCCTGATATGTGCTATCAGGCGTTATTTGATGGATTAATCCTGACGAAGAACTTTGTGACCATAATCGAGCAACGCATCAGTGACTTTACGCATCATGCGGCTTTCAGGAGCAAAGCGGTGCCAGTAGAGCATCCGGCGTTGAAATAGCCCTGGCGTTAAGTCAATCAGTTCGCCGCTGGCCAGCTCTTTCTCGATTTGCAGGTGCGGGATCATACAGCAGGTGGTGCCCTGACGAGCAAGTTGCACGAACGCTTCCGAAGAATTAACGATATGGCAGGGTACGCTGCCAGGAGGCAGATCGAAATTTTGCTGCAAAAAGGCCTGGTGCATATCGTCAAGATGGTCAAACGCGACCACTGGCGCTTTCAGTAATGCCGAACGCGTTACGCCGTTAGGGAAATATTTTTCGGCAAACGGTTTTGAGCTGACGAACAGATAGTCGAGCGCACCGAGTTTATCGACAAGACAACTCGGCAGCGCCTGATGTTGAATACTCACTGCGCCGACCACTTCGCCGCGACGCAAACGTTCCTGAGTGCGGGTTTCATCTTCTACCTGCAAGTTGAGGCGGATGGGCGAATCAGCCAACACAGGAGCCAGTGCCGGAAGCAACCACGTCGCCAGACTGTCGGCGTTGACCGCCAGTGAAAGCAGCAGCGGAGTCGAACCGGTTTGTTCATCGCCCAGCCACTCTTCTTCCAGCAGCTCCACCTGGCGTAGTAGCGCCAACAGTTTTTGCCCTTGTTCCGTCGGGCGCGGCGGTACGGTACGCACTAACAACGGCTGCCCGAACATATTTTCCAGTTGCTTAATGCGCTGTGAGACGGCTGATTGTGTAATGCACAGCTTTTGTGCCGCGCGCTCAAATCCTCGTTCACGTATCACCGCATCCAGTGCCTGTAATGTTCTGTAGTCCGGGCGTTTCATTGCTGTTGTCTGCTCCTGGTAAATGCTTTTTCCTGCACTATGACACAATTTTGTGTCGGGTTGCATATACCGAAGCCGTTGGCGGGTAACATTTGTATCAGTGGTTAACGCGCAGCTTAAAAGATCAGGGATTTGCGCTAATGCATTTCGCTCAGCGAGTTCGCGCCCTGGTTGTGTTGAATGGCGTGGCGTTATTGCCTCAGTTTGCCTGTAAACAGGGGCTTGCGAACGGGGAACTGGTGCGCCTGTTTGCACCGTGGAGCGGCATCCCCAGACCGTTGTATGCTTTATTTGCGGGGCGAAAGGGGATGCCCGCCATTGCGCGATATTTTATGGATGAGTTAACCACGCGGCTTGCCAACGGGGTCTGAATCACTTTTTTTGTATATAATGCGTGTGAAATTTCATACCACAGGCGAAACGATCATGACGCAGGATGAATTGAAAAAAGCAGTAGGATGGGCGGCACTTCAGTATGTTCAGCCCGGCACCATTGTTGGTGTAGGTACAGGTTCCACCGCCGCACACTTTATTGACGCACTCGGTACAATGAAAGGCCAGATTGAAGGGGCCGTTTCCAGTTCAGATGCTTCCACTGAAAAACTGAAAAGCCTCGGCATTCACGTTTTTGATCTCAACGAAGTCGACAGCCTTGGCATCTACGTTGATGGCGCAGATGAAATCAACGGCCACATGCAAATGATCAAAGGCGGCGGCGCGGCGCTGACCCGTGAAAAAATCATTGCTTCGGTTGCGGAAAAATTTATCTGTATTGCAGACGCTTCCAAGCAGGTTGATATTCTGGGCAAATTCCCGCTGCCAGTAGAAGTTATCCCGATGGCACGTAGTGCAGTGGCGCGCCAGCTGGTGAAACTGGGCGGTCGTCCGGAATACCGTCAGGGCGTAGTGACCGATAACGGCAACGTGATCCTCGACGTCCACGGCATGGAAATCCTTGACCCGATAGCGATGGAAAACGCCATAAATGCGATTCCTGGTGTGGTGACTGTTGGTTTGTTTGCTAACCGTGGCGCGGACGTTGCGCTGATTGGCACACCTGACGGTGTCAAAACTATTGTGAAATGATCTGACGGGGGAACCTCCCCCGTTAAAAAAATTCTCTTCATTAAATTTGGTGACATGTGTCACGTTTTTACCTGGCAATTGTCGATTGCTCTAAATAAATCTTCTAAACCAGCATATTCATCCAAGAAATACTTTTGCGTGATATTTCCTCAACATCGCGACGCAAACGTTCATATTGCCGCAATATTATTTTTTGATATGTTGAAAGGCGGATGCAAATCCGCACACAACATTTCAAAAGACAGGATTGGGTAAATGGCAAAGGTATCGCTGGAGAAAGACAAGATTAAGTTTCTGCTGGTAGAAGGCGTGCACCAAAAGGCGCTGGAAAGCCTTCGTGCAGCTGGTTACACCAACATCGAATTTCACAAAGGCGCGCTGGATGATGAACAATTAAAAGAATCCATCCGCGATGCCCACTTCATCGGCCTGCGATCCCGTACCCATCTGACTGAAGACGTGATCAACGCCGCAGAAAAACTGGTCGCTATTGGCTGTTTCTGTATCGGAACAAACCAGGTTGATCTGGATGCGGCGGCAAAGCGCGGGATCCCGGTATTTAACGCACCGTTCTCAAATACGCGCTCTGTTGCGGAGCTGGTGATTGGCGAACTGCTGCTGCTATTGCGCGGCGTGCCGGAAGCCAATGCTAAAGCGCATCGTGGCGTGTGGAACAAACTGGCGGCGGGTTCTTTTGAAGCGCGCGGCAAAAAGCTGGGTATCATCGGCTACGGTCATATTGGTACGCAATTGGGCATTCTGGCTGAATCGCTGGGAATGTATGTTTACTTTTATGATATTGAAAACAAACTGCCGCTGGGCAACGCCACTCAGGTACAGCATCTTTCTGACCTGCTGAATATGAGCGATGTGGTGAGTCTGCATGTACCAGAGAATCCGTCCACCAAAAATATGATGGGCGCGAAAGAGATTTCGCTAATGAAACCCGGCTCGCTGCTGATTAATGCTTCGCGCGGTACTGTGGTGGATATTCCAGCGCTGTGTGACGCGCTGGCGAGCAAACATCTGGCGGGGGCGGCAATCGACGTATTCCCGACTGAACCGGCGACCAATAGCGATCCATTTACCTCTCCGCTGTGTGAATTTGACAACGTCCTTCTGACGCCACACATTGGCGGTTCGACTCAGGAAGCGCAGGAGAATATCGGCTTGGAAGTTGCGGGTAAATTGATCAAGTATTCTGACAATGGCTCAACGCTCTCTGCGGTGAACTTCCCGGAAGTCTCGCTGCCACTGCACGGTGGGCGTCGTCTGATGCACATCCACGAAAACCGTCCGGGCGTGCTAACTGCGCTCAACAAAATTTTTGCCGAGCAGGGCGTCAACATCGCCGCGCAATATCTACAAACTTCCGCCCAGATGGGTTATGTAGTTATTGATATTGAAGCCGACGAAGACGTTGCCGAAAAAGCGCTGCAGGCAATGAAAGCTATTCCGGGTACCATTCGCGCCCGTCTGCTGTACTAATTCCCCTTCTCTGAAAATTAACGGGCAGGTCACTGACTTGCCCGTTTTTTTATCCCTTCTCCACACCGTTGCCGCATTGCGCATTCTACTTTGCGAGTCTGCTCCAGAAAATAAATCAAAGTCAGATCAATGCGTTGTGTTTATTTAATGGGGATTTACGATGGCAGGGCAGCATGGGGCTGTAACGGTAAAGCCCTCACCGAAGCGAGGGCTTGAAGGAGAAGGGTTATGATGCGACTTGTCATCATACTGATTGTACTGTTACTCATAAGTTTCCCAGCTTATTAACAGTCAGTCACAGGGGAGGAACAATCCTCCCTTACCCTTACTCACTAAATTAGGTCAAAGAATCAACGATGTCAATCAGGGCGATGCGGGATGTATCGCCCTTACCATTCCCAGACTTTCGACGGTGTAACCACCGCAGGCAGTGGAATATCCCATTTCTCCACTGGGAGTTTTTCTACTAACTGGCAATCATGCGCATAACCCACCGGTTGCATTTTATAGTGCTGCCAGTTTTGTAAGGTCCGATCATAAAAACCACCGCCCATTCCCAAGCGTTGACCGTATTCATCAAAAGCCACCAGCGGCGTGATCAATACATCTAACCGGGAAAGGGGAAGCACATCGCGCACGTCCAGTTTTGGCTCGTGGATCTTCAACCTGTTCATCACCAGTTCGCTTTGCGGATGGTAATTCAGGAACAGCAAGTTACCGGCACTAAAGGGATGCAAAACTGGAAGATATACGCGCTTACCGGCGCGCCAGAGTTGTTCTATGAGTGGCTGGGTGTCGAGTTCGCCATCAAAAGAGAGGAATACAGCGACCGTATGCGCCATCACCACTGGGGGATACGTCATCATCCGGGTAGCGGCTTGTTGACCCATTTCCTGCTGTTGTTCCGGCGTTAACGTACGACGACGTTGCCGAATCATTTTGCGGATTTCTTGTCGGGATAATGTCAGTGGGAGTTCTGGTAGTTGCGTCATGGCTGGTGCCAGGTAAGAAGGGAATCTCCGAGATGCCGCCGCAGGCTGTAACCCTTGAACCCTTGGTTCAAGGTGAATGTGTCGTCGCAGTTTTAAGGCTTCTCGGACGGACCGAGCATGCTCACCAACCGCGGAGCGCCACATTCTTGTGGTATGAAATATCGGCTCAGGGGACTGGCCCGCTTGCGAACATCTCAGAGAAATTTTGTCTTCACGGTTACTCTACCACAGTAAACCGAAAAGTGTCATTCAAAGTTTTGGTTAGTTTTTTCGGTGATGCGACCTTGTTCAAGTAACGCTTGTTCTATGGTCTGCTGCAGCATCCGAATACGCTGTTCCATACTTGCCGCGTAGTCACGAGTCTTCGCTTTTTCTTGCGCTAACTCATAGCTGATATTCAATGCGGCAATGAAGACCAACTGTTCAGTATTTGTGACTCTAGTGCGTTCTTTCAGATCTTGCAACCGTTGGTTCAGATCGTCCGCTGCCTGATTCAACGCATCCCTTTGGTCAGGCGGGCAGTTCACACGCAGTGAACGGCCAAAAATTTGGATATCGACGGGTTGTGCAGACATGCCACCTTCCTGCTGATTGACTGCGCTGCCTTCGTCTTTAGACCCATGGTCTGCGAAGGGGCGACACTATAGCTACCCTGATGAGAAGAGACAAGCCCTTTTCTGGTCCACCAGGGCCCAAAGTGGTAGCATATCATGAATATTCCTCCCTTTGACGACGAATGCTTATGTCTATACAGAACGAAATGCCTGGTTACAACGAAATGAACCAGTATCTGAACCAACAAGGGACGGGTCTGACCCCTGCTGAGATGCATGGTTTAATCAGTGGGATGATATGTGGCGGTAACGATGATAGCTCATGGCTGCCGCTACTTCACGACCTGACGAACGAAGGCATGGCTTTCGGTCATGAGCTGGCACAGGCACTGCGTAAAATGCACTCTGCCACCAGCGATGCCCTGCAGGATGACGGCTTCCTTTTTCAGCTTTATCTGCCTGATGGCGATGATGTCAGCGTTTTCGATCGGGCTGATGCGCTGGCAGGTTGGGTCAATCACTTCCTGCTTGGTCTTGGCGTTACGCAACCGAAGCTGGACAAAGTGACCGGAGAAACCGGTGAAGCCATCGACGATCTGCGTAACATCGCGCAGTTGGGTTACGACGAAGACGAAGATCAGGAAGAGCTTGAAATGTCGCTTGAAGAGATCATCGAATACGTTCGTGTTGCCGCGCTGTTATGCCACGACACCTTTACTCATCCGCAACCGACCGCGCCAGAAGTACAAAAACCGACTCTACACTAAAAACAAAAAACGTAAGGAGAGTGTTATGAGTGAGATATCCCGGCAAGAGTTTCAGCGTCGCCGTCAGGCCCTGGTAGAGCAAATGCAACCCGGCAGCGCCGCGCTGATTTTTGCTGCACCAGAAGTAACACGTAGCGCCGACAGCGAATACCCCTATCGTCAGAACAGTGACTTCTGGTACTTCACCGGCTTTAACGAACCGGAAGCGGTGCTGGTGCTGATTAAAAGCGATGACACTCATAACCACAGCGTTTTGTTTAACCGCGTTCGCGACCTGACGGCAGAGATCTGGTTTGGTCGTCGCTTAGGCCAGGATGCCGCGCCAGAGAAACTGGGCGTTGACCGCGCACTGGCATTCAGCGAAATCAATCAGCAACTTTATCAACTACTTAATGGTCTGGATGTGGTTTACCACGCTCAGGGCGAACATGCATATGCTGATGAAATCGTGAACAGCGCGCTTGAGAAACTGCGTAAAGGTTCGCGGCAAAATCTCACCGCACCGGCAACGATGATCGACTGGCGTCCTGTTGTTCATGAAATGCGCCTGTTCAAATCACCAGAAGAGATTGCCGTACTTCGCCGCGCGGGTGAAATCACCGCACTGGCGCATACACGGGCGATGGAAAAATGCCGTCCGGGGATGTTCGAGTACCATCTGGAAGGCGAAATTCACCACGAATTTAACCGCCACGGTGCGCGTTACCCTTCCTATAACACCATTGTTGGCAGCGGTGAAAACGGCTGCATTTTGCACTACACCGAAAACGAGTGTGAACTGCGTGACGGTGACCTGGTGTTGATTGACGCGGGTTGTGAATACAAAGGTTACGCTGGCGACATTACCCGCACCTTCCCGGTCAACGGCAAATTCACTCAGGCTCAGCGTGAAATCTATGACATTGTGCTGGAGTCTCTTGAAACCAGCCTGCGCCTGTATCGTCCGGGAACTTCCATTCAGGAAGTCACTGGTGAAGTGGTGCGCATCATGGTTAGCGGTCTGGTAAAACTCGGCATCCTGAAAGGTGATGTTGATGAACTGATCGCTCAGAACGCCCATCGTCCTTTCTTTATGCATGGCCTTAGCCACTGGTTAGGACTGGATGTTCATGACGTTGGTGTTTATGGTCAGGATCGCTCGCGTATTCTGGAACCGGGTATGGTACTGACCGTAGAACCAGGGCTGTATATTGCGCCGGATGCAGAAGTGCCAGAACAGTATCGCGGTATCGGCATTCGTATTGAAGACGATATTGTGATTACCGAAACCGGTAATGAAAACCTCACCGCCAGCGTGGTGAAAAAGCCGGAAGAAATCGAAGCGTTGATGGCAGCTGCGAGAAAGCAATGAGCGTAATCATCGTCGGTGGCGGCATGGCGGGCGCGACGCTGGCGCTGGCTATTTCCCGGTTAAGTCACGGGGCGCTGCCAGTACATTTGATTGAAGCGACCGCGCCAGAGTCACATGCTCATCCGGGCTTTGATGGACGAGCTATTGCGCTGGCGGCGGGTACCTGTCAGCAACTGGCGCGCATCGGCGTCTGGCAATCTCTGGCTGATTGCGCAACTGCCATCACCACCGTGCATGTCAGCGATCGTGGTCACGCTGGATTTGTCACCCTCGCCGCAGAAGATTACCAACTGGCGGCGCTGGGGCAGGTTGTCGAATTGCACAATGTCGGGCAACGGCTGTTTGCATTGCTGCGCAAAGCACCTGGCGTAACGCTGCATTGCCCTGATCGCGTGGCTAACGTTGCCCGTACTCAGAGCCACGTTGAAGTGACGCTGGAGAGTGGTGAGACGCTGACGGGCCGCGTGCTGGTAGCCGCTGATGGCACCCATTCAGCGTTAGCCACCGTGTGCGGCGTTGACTGGCAGCAGGATCCTTACGAACAACTGGCTGTGATTGCGAACGTTGCGACTTCCGTTGCGCATGAAGGGCGCGCTTTTGAACGCTTTACGCAACATGGCCCGCTGGCGATGTTGCCGATGTCTGACGGACGCTGTTCGCTGGTCTGGTGTCATCCACTGGAGCGGCGCGAAGAGGTGCTGTCGTGGAGCGACGAGAAGTTTTGCCGTGAACTCCAGTCGGCCTTTGGCTGGCGACTTGGGAAAATTACTCACGCCGGTAAACGCAGTGCTTATCCGCTGGCGTTAACCCGCGCCGCCAAACCTATTACCCATCGTACCGTGCTGGTGGGGAATGCGGCGCAAACTCTGCACCCCATCGCCGGGCAAGGATTTAACCTCGGTATGCGTGATGTCATGAGCCTTGCAGAAACCCTGACTCAGGCGCAGGAGCGCGGAGAAGACATGGGTGATTACGGCGTATTGTGCCGTTATCAGCAGCGTCGACAGAGCGATCGCGAAGCAACCATCGGCGTCACGGACAGCCTTGTACATCTTTTTGCCAACCGTTGGACGCCGCTGGTTGTCGGGCGCAACATCGGGCTGATGACGATGGAATTATTTACCCCAGCACGCGATGTGCTGGCGCAGCGCACTCTTGGTTGGGTGGCGCGTTGAAGGCGGTTTTAAGGAATAAACAATGCAAAGTGTTGATGTAGCCATTGTTGGCGGCGGCATGGTCGGGCTGGCGGTTGCCTGCGGATTACAGGGTAGCGGCTTACGCGTTGCCGTACTGGAGCAGCGCGTACCGGAACCTCTGGCGGCGGATGCACCACCACAACTGCGCGTTTCGGCTATCAATGCCGCCAGCGAAAAATTACTCACCCGTCTTGGCGTCTGGCAGGACATTCTCTCTCGTAGGGCCTGTTGCTATCACGGTATGGAAGTGTGGGATAAAGACAGTTTTGGTCACATCTCGTTTGACGATCAAAGCATGGGCTATAGCCATCTTGGGCATATCGTTGAAAACTCAGTGATTCACTACGCGCTGTGGAACAAAGCGCAGCAGTCGTCAGATATCACTCTGTTGGCCCCCGCAGAATTACAGCAGGTCGCCTGGGGAGAAAATGAAACCTTCCTGACGTTGAAAGATGGCAGCATGTTAACGGCGCGTCTGGTGATTGGCGCAGACGGCGCTAATTCCTGGTTGCGCAACAAAGCCGATATTCCGCTGACTTTCTGGGATTATCAGCATCACGCGCTGGTGGCGACCATTCGCACGGAAGAACCGCATGATGCGGTGGCGCGGCAGGTTTTCCATGGCGAAGGCATTCTGGCCTTTTTACCGCTTAGCGATCCGCATCTTTGCTCGATTGTCTGGTCACTGTCGCCAGAGGAAGCGCAGTGGATGCAGCAGGCAGGCGAAGACGAATTTAATCGCGCGTTAAATATCGCTTTTGATAATCGCCTGGGCTTATGCAAGGTCGAAAGTGAGCGCCTGGTGTTCTCGCTAACGGGGCGTTATGCGCGCCAGTTTGCCGCACACCGTCTGGCGCTGGTGGGCGACGCCGCGCATACTATTCACCCGCTGGCGGGGCAGGGGGTAAATCTCGGCTTTATGGATGCTGCAGAGCTGATTGCTGAACTGAAACGGTTGCATCGTCAGGGTAAAGACATCGGGCAGTACATTTACCTGCGTCGCTATGAGCGTAGCCGTAAGCACAGTGCGGCGCTGATGCTGGCTGGTATGCAGGGATTCCGCGATCTGTTTTCCGGTACCAATCCGGCGAAAAAATTGCTGCGTGATATTGGTCTGAAACTGGCTGATACGCTTCCTGGCGTTAAGCCACAACTTATTCGTCAGGCAATGGGATTAAACGATTTGCCTGAATGGCTGCGTTAAATATTTCTCTTCTGCTGTTTATTTGATACCCATCACACTTTCATCTCCCGGTTTTTTCGCCGGGAGATTTTCCTCATTTGAAATAAACTAATTTAACCTCCGTTTTCGCATTATATTTTCTAATGTTATGGATTTTTGATTTAGTGTTTTTTGACATTTTTTTAGCGCTTAATATTGTCTTATTCAAATTAACTTTCTCATCACATCATCTTTGTATAGAAACTGATGTGTTTTTTGGTTTTTTATTCTGTTGCGATTTTTGCATTTTTTAACCATAAGCTAATGTGATGATCAATTTTACCTTATGGTTAACAGTCTGTTTCGGTGGTAAGTTCAGGCAAAAGAGAACGATTGCGTTGGGGACCGGGAGTGGCTCCGATGCTGGGTTTCGTGGTGATAATTTCGCCATGGAAAAGTTGTCAGCCCCGCTTATTCAATGAGGACAAGATGGCACAACAGACTCCTTTGTACGAACAACACACGCTTTGCGGCGCTCGCATGGTGGATTTCCACGGCTGGATGATGCCGCTGCATTACGGTTCGCAAATCGACGAACATCATGCGGTACGTACCGATGCCGGAATGTTTGATGTGTCACATATGACCATCGTCGATCTTCGCGGCAGCCGCACCCGGGAGTTTCTACGTTATCTGCTGGCGAACGATGTGGCGAAGCTCACCAAAAGCGGCAAAGCCCTTTACTCGGGGATGTTGAATGCCTCTGGCGGTGTGATAGATGATCTCATCGTCTACTACTTTACTGAAGATTTCTTCCGCCTCGTTGTTAACTCCGCTACCCGCGAAAAAGACCTCTCCTGGATTACCCAACACGCTGAACCTTTCGGCATCGAAATTACTGTTCGTGATGACCTTTCCATGATCGCCGTACAAGGGCCGAATGCGCAGGCAAAAGCTGCCACACTGTTTAATGACGCCCAGCGTCAGGCGGTGGAAGGGATGAAACCGTTCTTTGGCGTGCAGGCGGGCGATCTGTTTATTGCCACCACCGGTTACACCGGTGAAGCGGGCTACGAAATTGCGCTGCCCAATGAAAAAGCGGCCGATTTCTGGCGCGCGCTGGTGGAAGCTGGCGTTAAGCCATGTGGCCTGGGCGCGCGTGACACGCTGCGTCTGGAAGCGGGCATGAATTTGTATAGCCAGGAGATGGACGAAACTATTTCTCCTTTAGCCGCCAATATGGGCTGGACTATCGCCTGGGAACCGGCAGATCGTGACTTTATCGGTCGTGAAGCTCTGGAAGCGCAGCGTGAACATGGCACAGAAAAACTGGTTGGTCTGGTGATGACCGAAAAAGGCGTGCTGCGTAATGAACTGCCGGTACGTTTTACTGATGCGCAGGGCAACCAGCATGAAGGCATTATCACCAGCGGTACTTTCTCCCCAACGCTGGGTTATAGCATTGCGCTGGCGCGCGTGCCGGAAGGTATTGGTGAAACGGCGATTGTGCAAATTCGCAACCGTGAAATGCCGGTTAAAGTGACGAAACCTGTTTTTGTGCGTAACGGCAAAGCCGTCGCGTGATTTACTTTTTTGGAGATTGATTGATGAGCAACATACCAGCAGAACTGAAATACAGCAAAGAACACGAATGGTTGCGTAAAGAAGCCGACGGCACTTACACCGTTGGCATCACCGAACACGCTCAGGAGCTGTTAGGCGATATGGTGTTTGTTGACCTACCGGAAGTGGGCGCAACGGTTAGCGCGGGCGATGACTGCGCGGTTGCCGAATCGGTAAAAGCGGCGTCAGACATTTATGCGCCAGTAAGCGGTGAAATCGTGGCGGTAAACGATGCACTGAGCGATTCCCCGGAACTGGTGAACAGCGAACCGTATGCAGGCGGCTGGATTTTCAAAATCAAAGCCAGCGATGAAAGCGAACTGGAATCACTGCTGGATGCAACCGCATACGAAGCATTGTTAGAAGACGAGTAACGGCTTTATTCCTCTTCTGCGGGAGAGGATCAGGGTGAGGAAATTTACGCCTCACCCTCACTCTCTTCGCAAGGAGAGAGGTTCACAATTCACTGCACGTTTCAGGAACCATCGCTCATGACACAGACGTTAAGCCAGCTTGAAAACAGCGGCGCTTTTATTGAACGCCATATCGGACCGGACGCCGCGCAACAGCAAGAAATGCTGAATGCCGTTGGCGCACAATCGTTAAACGCGCTGACCGGCCAGATTGTGCCGAAAGATATTCAGCTTGCGACTCCGCCGCAGGTTGGCGCACCGGCGACCGAATACGCCGCACTGGCAGAACTCAAGGCTATTGCCAGTCGCAATAAACGCTTCACGTCTTACATCGGCATGGGTTACACCGCCGTGCAGCTACCGCCGGTTATCCTGCGTAACATGCTGGAAAATCCGGGCTGGTATACCGCGTATACTCCGTATCAACCTGAAGTCTCCCAGGGCCGCCTTGAAGCACTGCTCAACTTCCAGCAGGTAACGCTGGATTTAACCGGGCTGGATATGGCCTCTGCTTCTCTTCTTGACGAAGCCACCGCTGCCGCCGAAGCAATGGCGATGGCGAAACGCGTCAGCAAACTGAAAAATGCCAACCGCTTCTTTGTTGCTTCTGACGTTCATCCGCAAACGCTGGATGTGGTCCGTACTCGTGCCGAAACCTTTGGTTTTGAAGTGATTGTCGATGACGCGCAAAAAGTGCTCGACCATCAGGACGTTTTCGGCGTGCTGTTACAGCAGGTCGGCACTACTGGTGAAATTCACGACTACACCGCGCTTATTAGCGAACTGAAATCACGCAAAATTGTGGTCAGCGTTGCCGCCGATATTATGGCGCTGGTGCTGTTAACTGCGCCAGGTAAACAGGGCGCGGATATTGTTTTTGGTTCGGCGCAACGCTTTGGCGTACCGATGGGCTACGGTGGCCCACACGCGGCATTCTTTGCGGCGAAAGACGAATACAAACGCTCAATGCCGGGCCGTATTATCGGTGTATCGAAAGATGCAGCTGGCAACACCGCTCTGCGCATGGCGATGCAGACTCGCGAGCAACATATTCGTCGTGAGAAAGCGAACTCCAACATTTGTACTTCCCAGGTACTGCTGGCAAACATCGCCAGCCTGTATGCCGTTTATCACGGCCCGGTTGGCCTGAAACGTATCGCTAACCGCATCCACCGTCTGACCGATATCCTGGCGGCGGGCCTGCAACAAAAAGGTCTGAAGCTGCGCCATGCGCACTATTTCGATACTTTGTGTGTGGAAGTGGTCGACAAAGCGGGCGTGCTGGCGCGTGCCGAAGCAGCTGAAATCAACCTGCGTAGCGATATTCTGAACGCGGTTGGGATCACCCTTGATGAAACAACCACGCGCGAAAACGTGATGCAGCTTTTCAGCGTGCTGTTGGGCGATAACCACGGGCTGGACATCGACACACTGGACAAAGACGTGGCTCACGACAGTCGCTCTATTCAGGCTGCGATGCTGCGCGACGACGAAATCCTCACCCATCCGGTGTTTAATCGCTACCACAGCGAAACCGAAATGATGCGCTATATGCACTCGCTGGAGCGTAAAGATCTGGCGCTGAATCAGGCGATGATCCCGCTGGGTTCCTGCACCATGAAACTGAACGCCGCCGCCGAGATGATCCCGATCACCTGGCCGGAATTTGCCGAACTGCACCCGTTCTGCCCGCCGGAACAGGCTGAAGGTTATCAGCAGATGATCGCGCAGCTGGCTGACTGGCTGGTGAAACTGACCGGTTACGACGCCGTTTGTATGCAGCCGAACTCTGGCGCACAGGGCGAATACGCGGGCCTGCTGGCGATTCGTCATTATCATGAAAGCCGCAACGAAGGGCATCGCGATATCTGCCTGATCCCGGCTTCTGCGCACGGCACTAACCCGGCTTCCGCGCATATGGCAGGAATGCAGGTGGTGGTTGTGGCGTGTGATAAAAACGGCAACATCGATCTGACTGATCTGCGCGCGAAAGCGGAACAGGCGGGCGATAACCTCTCCTGTATCATGGTGACCTATCCTTCTACCCACGGCGTGTATGAAGAAACGATCCGTGAAGTGTGTGAAGTCGTGCATCAGTTCGGCGGTCAGGTTTACCTTGATGGCGCGAACATGAACGCTCAGGTTGGCATCACCTCGCCGGGCTTTATTGGTGCGGACGTTTCCCACCTTAACCTGCATAAAACTTTCTGCATTCCGCATGGCGGTGGTGGTCCGGGTATGGGACCGATCGGTGTGAAAGCGCATCTGGCTCCGTTTGTACCGGGTCATAGCGTGGTGCAAATCGAAGGCATGTTAACCCGTCAGGGCGCGGTTTCTGCGGCACCGTTCGGTAGTGCCTCTATCCTGCCAATCAGCTGGATGTACATCCGCATGATGGGCGCAGAAGGGCTGAAAAAAGCAAGCCAGGTGGCAATTCTTAACGCCAACTATATTGCCAGCCGTCTGCAGGATGCCTTCCCGGTGCTGTATACCGGTCGCGACGGTCGCGTGGCGCACGAATGTATTCTCGATATTCGCCCGCTGAAAGAAGAAACCGGCATCAGCGAGCTGGATATTGCCAAGCGCCTGATCGACTACGGTTTCCACGCGCCGACCATGTCGTTCCCGGTGGCGGGTACGCTGATGGTTGAACCGACTGAATCTGAAAGCAAAGTGGAACTGGATCGCTTTATCGATGCGATGCTGGCTATCCGCGCAGAAATTGATCAGGTGAAAGCCGGTGTCTGGCCGCTGGAAGATAACCCGCTGGTGAACGCGCCGCACATTCAGAGCGAACTGGTCGCCGAGTGGGCGCATCCGTACAGCCGTGAAGTTGCAGTATTCCCGGCAGGTGTGGCAGACAAATACTGGCCGACCGTGAAACGTCTGGATGATGTTTACGGCGACCGTAACCTGTTCTGCTCCTGCGTACCGATTAGCGAATACCAGTAATTTACTGATTCGACTATCTTATAAAGGCGCTTCGGCGCCTTTTTCGCTTGTTAATAAAGTGCGCTTTGTGTGTTTCGGCTGAGGCGTAATATAAAATATTGCGAGCTCAATATATTAAAAGAGTGCCAGGCCTGATGAGCGGAGCACATCAGGCACATCGGCTAATTACAGATTCTCGCCGTTGCTGGCAATCACCTCTTTGTACCAGTCAAAGCTCTTCTTACGTGAACGCGACATATCGCCAGTACCGTCGTCATGTTTATTCACATAGATAAAGCCGTAGCGTTTGCTGTACTGCCCGGTGGTGAACGACACACAGTCGATGCAGCCCCACGGCGTGTAGCCCATCAGGTCCACGCCATCGTAAGTCACCGCTTTTTTCATCTCTTCAATATGGGCGCGCAGGTAGTCAATGCGGTAATCGTCATTGATGCTGCCATCATCTTCCACTTTGTCGTAAGCGCCAAAACCGTTTTCGACAATAAACAGCGGCTTCTGGTAACGCTCATACAGCTCGCAAAGCGCGTAACGCAGACCAACCGGATCAATCTGCCAGCCCCAGTCAGACGCTTTAACATACGGGTTCGGTACGCTGCCTTCAAAACCAGAGATCGCATCGCCGGTGCCGCCTTCGGCCTTCACCGCGTTGGTCATGTAATAGCTGAAGCCGAGATAATCGCAGGTGCCTTCGCGCAGTACATCCAGATCGCCGTCTTCCATTTTGATGTTAAATCCGCGGCGTTCCCACTCGTTCAACACATAGGACGGGTAATAGCCACGCAACTGCACATCGGTAAAGACGTAACGTTCGCGCATCGACTCCTGGGCAAACATCACATCGTCCGGGTTACAGGAGTAAGGATAGAGCGGCACCATCGCCAGCATACAACCGACTTTCATCTCCGGGTTGATGCGATGCGCGGCTTTCACCGCCAGGGCGCTGGCGACAAACTGGTGATGCAGCACCTGATACATCGTCTCTTCCGGGTTTTCATGCTCGGTATACACCACGCCGGAGCAGCAGTAACCGAACAGCGGTGCACGCCAGTTACGCTGGTTGTTAATTTCGTTGAAGGTCATCCAGTATTTGACTTTATGCTTATAGCGTTCAAATACCACTTCCGCGAAACGGACAAAGAAATCAACCACTTTACGGTTGGTCCAGCTACCATATTGCTGCACCAGATGCAGCGGCATTTCAAAGTGGGAGAGGGTGATCACCGGTTCGATGTTGTATTTCAGCAGTTCATCGATCATATCATCGTAGAACTTCAGCCCTTCTTCGTTTGGCTGAGCTTCATCGCCTTTTGGAAAAATGCGCGTCCAGGCGATGGAAGTACGAAAACATTTGAAGCCCATTTCGGCAAATAGCTTGATGTCCTCCTTGTAGTGACCATAAAAATCAACGGCTTCATGGTTTGGATAGTATTTGCCAGGCACAACTTCTTTGGTGATTTCGCGCGGCACGCCGTGTGCGCCACCGGTCAAAACGTCACAAATGCTCGGCCCTTTGCCGCCTTTGTTCCAGCCGCCTTCGACCTGATGAGCGGCAACTGCGCCGCCCCATAAGAAATCTTTCGGTAAGGTGAGTTTTTTCACTATCATAGGCTCCAGATGAGTCAATTCTTACAGGAAATATTACCATGCAGCCAAACGACATCACTTTTTTTCAACGTTTCCAGGATGACATTCTGGCTGGGCGTAAAACCATCACCATCCGCGACGAGTCTGAATCGCACTTCAAAACGGGTGATGTGCTTCGTGTCGGACGGTTTGAAGATGACGGTTATTTTTGCACGATTGAAGTCACCGCAACCTCAACCGTAACGCTGGATACGCTGACGGAAAAACATGCAAAGCAGGAAAATATGACCCTGACTGAACTGAAAAAGGTCATTGCCGACATCTATCCCGACCAGACACAGTTTTATGTGATTGAATTTAAATGCCTTTAAATTGAACTCACGCCTGTTAGTTGAAATTTCGCATTTAATTTCATGATTTTTCGGAGATTAATCTCAAATCAGAATTTATTTTAGCTAACAGGTGTTCACTGGAACTATTCTCAGTTACGCTGGAGAGGTATACATGTGCGTGTACGTTTTTCCGGAGTAAGTTATGGTTCAGAAGCCCCTCATTAAGCAGGGATATTCGCTGGCAGAGGAAATTGCCAACAGCGTCAGTCACGGCATTGGGCTGGTGTTTGGTATCGTTGGGTTGGTGTTGCTACTGGTTCAGGCGGTGGATCTCAATGCCAGCGCCACGGCGATAACCAGTTACAGCCTCTATGGCGGCAGTATGATCCTGCTGTTCCTCGCTTCGACGCTCTATCACGCCATTCCCCATCAACGGGCAAAAATGTGGCTGAAGAAATTTGACCACTGTGCCATTTATCTGTTGATTGCCGGAACCTACACGCCGTTTTTGCTGGTGGGGCTGGATTCTCCGTTAGCGCGCGGGTTGATGATTGTTATCTGGAGCCTGGCATTGCTGGGTATTCTGTTTAAACTGACCATCGCGCACCGATTCAAAATTTTATCTCTGGTGACCTATCTGGCGATGGGCTGGCTGTCGCTGGTGGTAATTTATGAAATGGCAGTTAAGCTCGCGGCGGGCAGCGTTACCTTACTGGCGGTAGGCGGTGTGGTTTATTCGCTCGGGGTGATTTTCTACGTCTGCAAGCGCATTCCATACAATCATGCCATCTGGCACGGCTTTGTGCTCGGCGGTAGTGTGTGCCACTTTCTGGCGATCTATTTGTATATTGGGCAGGCGTAATTGGCGTGCCTTTGTAGGCCTGAAAAGACACACCAGTGTCGCATCAGGCGATAAATGCCTGATGCGATACAGAGATTTACTCTTCCAGCGAATATGGCAGTGGCTCGATACGCAATGTATTCGCATCGTCACGCACGCGGAAGATGCTGTCCGGTTCCATATCGTTATTCATGACAACCTGCACCACAACCTGACCATCTTCCAGTTTGACCGCAGCCAGCACCGTACCGGTACGACGCCAGTTCTCGCCCATTTTCAGCTCTAAGTCTTCACCAGCTTCCGGCAGTCGGCTGGCGCTACCCTTCAGCAACCAGAGCGCGCGTTTGTTGGCACCACGGAATTTTGCTCGCGCCACCATCTCTTGTCCGGTATAGCAGCCTTTCTTAAAGCTGATACCGCCCAGCGCCTGGAGGTTGGTCGCCTGGGGGATAAACTGCCCGCTGTTGGCGGCATCAATCACCGGAAAACCCGCTTCAATGTTTAATGCCAGCCACTGTTGGCTATTGTTCAGTTCCGCTTCACCGCGCAGTTTATCGGTCAGCATATTGGCAGTAGCTTCATCGGTTACGATCAGGAAACGTTCTGCCGGGTGTTCAAACCATAGCAACGTGGTCGCGCCTTCTTTGACTACCTGTTTTTCTCTCGAAGGTAGTTCACTAAAGAGATTTGCCAACGCGGCGCGCGCCTGAAAACCGGCAACACCAAGCAGCACACGCTCGTCGTCTGGCGCGATGGTCACTTTAGAGAACACCGCATATTTTTTCAGTTCAGTCAGCTGCGGTTCACGCACGCTGCGCCGTTCAATCCATGCAAAGCCATCGCCGTCGCGGAACAGACGTAAATTGCTCCACATTTTACCTTTGGCGTCGCAATGGGCGGCGAGCAGGTGCTGATCTTCAGTCATCTGGCTGACATCTGCTGTCACCTGGCCTTGCATATATTTTTCGCTGTCCGCGCCAGTAATAGTGGCAAGCGCCCAGTCATCAAGCGTCATCAGCGTCAGTGGCAAACGGGCAGAAGCCGTAGGCTGACGGGGAGGAAAAGGTGTAAAAGCCATAATAGAGTCCTGAGTTGCTTAACGGCGTATTAATAACTAATGGTAAAAGAGCTATGAGGCAATGCAAGTGCTTTCACTACGCGATCTGTGCCTTCTGCGAGGCGACTTCCAAAAAAATGAAGCCCTTGAATTGTTGTGAATTAATTTCGCGATCGCGATTGTGTTTACTGATATTCCCGTAAAAGAAGTCGAAAAACACGTTACAATAGCCGGGTACTGGATTTTCGTGAGACAGGAAGAAGATGGACATTAACAACAAAGCCCGCATTCATTGGGCATGCCGCCGTGGTATGCGCGAACTCGATATTTCAATCATGCCGTTTTTCGAACATGAGTACGACAGCTTAAGCGATGACGAAAAACGCATCTTTATTCGTCTGCTGGAATGTGACGATCCGGACCTGTTTAACTGGCTGATGAATCACGGTAAACCGGCCGATGCAGAACTGGAAATGATGGTCCGACTCATTCAGACACGGAACCGGGAACGTGGTCCTGTGGCAATCTGATTTGCGCGTCTCCTGGCGCGCACAGTGGCTTTCCTTGCTGATTCATGGGCTGGTTGCCGCTGTTATTTTACTCATGCCCTGGCCGCTCAGTTACACCCCGTTATGGATGGTGTTACTTTCGCTGGTGGTGTTTGATTGCGTTCGCAGCCAGCGGCGCATTAATGCTCGCCAGGGGGAAATTCGCTTGTTGATGGACGGGCGTTTGCGTTGGCAAGGGCAGGAGTGGAGCATCGTCAAAGCGCCGTGGATGATTAAGAGCGGCATGATGCTGCGTTTACGTTCTGACAGCGGAAAACGGCAACATTTATGGCTGGCAGCTGACAGCATGGACGAAGCCGAATGGCGGGATTTACGGCGGATATTGTTACAACAAGAGACGCAAAGATAAAGATGACGGCAAAGCATATGTGCTAAGCCGTCAGTGACATCAGGCGTAATGCTCTGCCATTTCGTTGAGGATTTGCTCGCACCAGCTCTGAATACGCTCGTCGCTAAGGTCATACTGGTTAGTTTCATCCAGCGCCAGACCCACGAACAGTTGCCCGTCAGCAATCACCGGTTTCGGGCTGGTAAATTCATATCCTTCCGTTGGCCAGTAGCCGACGAACTTCACGCCTTTGGTCGAGAGTTTGTCATGCAGCATACCGAGCGCATCGAGGAACCACTCGCCGTATCCCAGTTGATCGCCAAGCCCATACAGCGCAACAATTTTACCTTCGAGGTTCAGGTCGTCGAGCTGATCCCAGACGGCTTCCCAGTCTTCCTGGATTTCGCCAAAATCCCAGGTCGGGATACCCAGAATGAGCACATCGTACTGCTCCATTAATTTCGGGGAGTCGTCCTTGAGGTTATGTAAGGTCACCAGTTCTGGGCCGATAATATCGCGGATTTTTTCTGCCGCCATTTCGGTGTAACAGGTGCTGGAACCGTAAAAAAGACCCATATTCATAACGTAAGCTTCTCGATTCTGCTGTGGCTTTTGCGGCTAGTGTATCAGAATCGCTTTAGTCACGGCACAATAAGGCATAATGGATCAAATGAGTGACCATAAGGGGCGCAAGTGAAACAGGATCTGGCACGCATCGAGCAGTTTCTTGATGCTCTGTGGCTGGAAAAAAATCTGGCTGAAAATACGTTGAACGCTTACCGTCGCGATCTGTCAATGATGGTGGAGTGGTTGCATCACCGCGGGTTGACGCTGGCGACGGCGCAAAGTGACGATTTGCAGGCATTACTGGCAGAACGGCTGGAGGGCGGGTATAAAGCCACCAGCTCAGCGCGTTTGCTGAGTGCAGTGCGCCGATTGTTCCAGTATCTTTATCGCGAAAAGTTTCGTGAAGATGATCCCAGTGCGCATCTCGCTTCACCGAAATTGCCCCAGCGTTTGCCAAAAGATTTAAGCGAAGCGCAGGTCGAACGTTTATTACAGGCACCATTAATTGATCAGCCACTGGAGCTACGCGATAAAGCCATGCTTGAAGTGTTGTATGCTACCGGACTGCGTGTCTCTGAACTGGTCGGGCTGACAATGAGTGATATCAGCCTGCGTCAGGGCGTGGTGCGGGTCATTGGTAAAGGCAACAAAGAGCGCCTGGTGCCGTTAGGTGAAGAGGCGGTTTACTGGCTGGAAACCTATCTGGAACATGGGCGTCCGTGGCTGTTGAATGGTGTGTCAATTGACGTGTTGTTTCCCAGCCAGCGTGCGCAGCAGATGACGCGACAGACCTTCTGGCACCGCATTAAACATTATGCCGTGCTGGCGGGTATCGACAGCGAAAAGCTGTCACCGCATGTGTTGCGTCACGCTTTTGCCACTCACTTATTAAATCATGGTGCGGATTTACGCGTGGTGCAGATGCTACTGGGCCACAGCGATCTCTCCACCACGCAAATTTATACGCATGTCGCTACCGAGCGTCTGCGACAACTTCATCAACAGCATCACCCGCGGGCGTGATGTCTGAAAAGAACAGGAAAATTTATGAAGAAAGGTTTTATGTTATTTACCTTGTTGGCAGCGTTTTCAGGCTTTGTTCAGGCTGATGACGCGGCAATTCAACAAACGTTAGCCAAAATGGGCATCAAAAGCAGCGATATTCAGCCCGCGCCCGTAGCTGGCATGAAGACAGTTCTGACTAACAGCGGTGTGTTGTACATCACCGATGATGGTAAACATATCATTCAGGGGCCAATGTATGACGTTAGTGGCACGGCTCCGGTCAATGTCACCAATAAGATGCTGTTAAAGCAGTTGAATGCGCTTGAAAAAGAGATGATCGTTTATAAAGCGCCGCAGGAAAAACACGTCATCACCGTGTTTACTGATATTACCTGTGGTTACTGCCACAAACTGCATGAGCAAATGGCAGACTATAACGCGCTGGGGATCACCGTGCGTTATCTTGCTTTCCCGCGCCAGGGGCTGGACAGCGATGCAGAGAAAGAAATGAAAGCTATCTGGTGTGCGAAAGATAAAAACAAAGCGTTTGATGATGTGATGGCAGGTAAAAGCGTCGCACCAGCCAGCTGCGACGTGGATATTGCCGACCATTACGCACTTGGCGTCCAGCTTGGCGTTAGCGGTACTCCGGCAGTTGTGCTGAGCAATGGCACACTTGTTCCGGGTTACCAGCCGCCGAAAGACATGAAAGAATTCCTCGACGAACACCAAAAAATGACCAGCGGTAAATAATTCGCGTGAAACAACAGATACAACTTCGTCGCCGAGAAGTCGATGAAACGGCCGACTTGCCCGCTGAATTGCCTCCCTTGCTGCGCCGTTTATATGCCAGCCGGGGTGTGCGTAGCGCGCAGGAACTGGAACGCAGTGTTAAAGGCATGCTGCCCTGGCAGCAACTGAGCGGCGTCGAAAAGGCCGTTGAGATCCTTTACAACGCTTTTCGCGAAGGAACGCGGATTATTGTGGTCGGTGATTTCGACGCCGACGGTGCGACCAGCACGGCTCTAAGCGTGCTGGCGATGCGCTCGCTTGGTTGCAGCAATATCGACTACCTGGTTCCAAACCGTTTCGAAGACGGTTACGGCTTAAGTCCGGAAGTAGTCGATCAGGCTCATGCCCGTGGCGCGCAGTTAATTGTCACGGTGGATAACGGTATTTCCTCCCATGCGGGGGTTGAACACGCTCGTTCGTTGGGCATTCCGGTTATTGTTACCGATCACCATTTGCCAGGCGACACATTACCCGCAGCGGAAGCGATCATTAACCCTAACTTGCGCGACTGTAATTTCCCGTCGAAATCACTGGCGGGCGTTGGCGTGGCGTTTTATCTGATGCTGGCGTTACGCACTTTTTTGCGCGATCAGGGCTGGTTTGATGAACGCGGCATCGCAATTCCTAATCTGGCAGAACTGCTGGATCTGGTAGCGTTGGGGACAGTGGCGGACGTCGTGCCGCTGGACGCTAATAATCGCATTCTGACCTGGCAGGGGATGAGTCGCATCCGTGCCGGAAAGTGCCGTCCGGGGATTAAAGCGCTGCTGGAAGTGGCCAATCGCGATCCACAAAAACTCGCCGCCAGCGATTTAGGTTTTGCGCTGGGGCCACGTCTCAATGCTGCCGGGCGACTGGACGATATGTCCGTTGGCGTGGCGCTGTTGCTGTGCGACAACATCGGCGAAGCGCGCGTGCTGGCAAATGAACTCGATGCGCTAAACCAGACGCGAAAAGAGATCGAACAGGGAATGCAAGTTGAAGCCCTGACCTTGTGCGAGAAACTGGAGCGCAGCCGCGACACGCTACCCGGCGGGCTGGCAATGTATCACCCCGAATGGCATCAGGGCGTTGTTGGCATTCTGGCATCGCGTATCAAAGAGCGTTTTCACCGTCCGGTTATCGCCTTTGCGCCAGCTGGTGATGGTACGCTGAAAGGTTCCGGTCGCTCCATTCAGGGGCTGCATATGCGTGATGCGCTGGAGCGGCTAGACACGCTTTACCCCGGCATGATGCTCAAGTTTGGCGGCCATGCGATGGCGGCAGGATTGTCGCTGGAAGAGGATAAATTCGAACTCTTTCAGCAACGCTTTGGCGAACTGGTTACCGAGTGGTTAGATCCTTCTTTATTGCAAGGGGAAGTGGTATCAGACGGCCCATTAAGTGCGGCAGAGATGACCATGGAAGTGGCGCAGCTGTTGCGTGATGCTGGCCCGTGGGGGCAGATGTTCCCGGAACCGTTGTTTGACGGTCATTTCCGTCTGTTGCAACAGCGGCTGGTGGGCGAGCGTCATTTGAAGGTGATGGTCGAACCGGTCGGCGGCGGTCCACTGCTGGACGGGATTGCTTTTAATGTCGATACCGCCCTCTGGCCGGATAACGGTGTGCGCGAAGTGCAACTGGCTTACAAGCTCGATATCAACGAGTTTCGCGGCAACCGCAGCCTGCAAATTATCATCGACAATATCTGGCCAATTTAGCGTCATCTTCTCTATAAAAAAGAGCGTGGATTGGGTACAATCCCGCTCTTATCACCGCATTTTGACTAGCTCAATAAAAGAAATCAGACCATGTTTGAAATTAATCCGGTAAATAATCGCATTCAGGACCTCACGGAACGCTCCGACGTTCTTAGGGGGTATCTTTGACTACGACGCCAAGAAAGAGCGTCTGGAAGAAGTAAACGCCGAGCTGGAACAGCCGGATGTCTGGAACGAACCCGAACGCGCACAGGCGCTGGGTAAAGAGCGTTCCTCCCTCGAAGCCGTTGTCGACACCCTCGACCAAATGAAACAGGGGCTGGAAGATGTTTCTGGTCTGCTGGAACTGGCTGTAGAAGCTGACGACGAAGAAACCTTTAACGAAGCCGTTGCTGAACTCGACGCCCTGGAAGAAAAACTGGCGCAGCTTGAGTTCCGCCGTATGTTCTCTGGCGAATATGACAGCGCCGACTGCTACCTCGATATTCAGGCGGGGTCTGGCGGTACGGAAGCACAGGACTGGGCGAGCATGCTTGAGCGTATGTATCTGCGCTGGGCTGAATCGCGTGGTTTCAAAACTGAAATCATCGAAGAGTCGGAAGGTGAAGTGGCGGGTATTAAATCCGTGACGATCAAAATCTCCGGCGATTACGCTTATGGCTGGCTGCGTACAGAAACCGGCGTTCACCGCCTGGTGCGTAAGAGCCCGTTTGACTCCGGCGGTCGTCGCCACACGTCGTTCAGCTCCGCGTTTGTTTACCCGGAAGTTGATGATGATATCGATATCGAAATCAATCCGGCGGATCTGCGCATCGACGTTTATCGCGCATCCGGCGCGGGCGGTCAGCACGTTAACCGTACCGAATCTGCGGTGCGTATTACTCACATCCCGACCGGGATCGTGACTCAGTGCCAGAACGACCGTTCCCAGCACAAGAACAAAGACCAGGCCATGAAGCAGATGAAAGCGAAGCTTTATGAACTGGAGATGCAGAAGAAAAATGCCGAGAAACAGGCGATGGAAGATAACAAATCCGACATCGGCTGGGGCAGCCAGATTCGTTCTTATGTCCTTGATGACTCCCGCATTAAAGATCTGCGTACCGGGGTAGAAACCCGCAACACGCAGGCCGTGCTGGACGGCAGCCTGGATCAATTTATCGAAGCAAGTTTGAAAGCAGGGTTATGAGGAACCAACATGTCTGAACAACACGCACAGGGCGCTGACGCGGTAGTCGATCTTAACAATGAACTGAAAACGCGTCGTGAGAAGCTGGCGAACCTGCGTGAGCAGGGGATTGCCTTCCCGAACGATTTCCGTCGCGATCATACCTCTGACCAATTGCACGCAGAATTCGACGGTAAAGAGAACGAAGAACTGGAAGCGCTGAACATCGAAGTCGCCGTTGCTGGCCGCATGATGACCCGTCGTATTATGGGTAAAGCGTCTTTCGTTACCCTGCAGGACGTTGGCGGTCGCATTCAGTTGTACGTTGCCCGTGACGATCTGCCGGAAGGCGTTTACAACGAGCAGTTCAAAAAATGGGACCTCGGCGATATCCTCGGCGCGAAAGGTAAACTGTTCAAAACCAAAACCGGTGAACTGTCTATCCACTGTACCGAGCTGCGTCTGCTGACCAAAGCACTGCGTCCGCTGCCGGATAAATTCCACGGCTTGCAGGATCAGGAAGCGCGCTATCGTCAGCGTTATCTGGATCTCATCTCTAACGATGAATCCCGCAACACCTTTAAAGTGCGCTCGCAGATCCTCTCTGGTATTCGCCAGTTCATGGTGAATCGCGGCTTTATGGAAGTTGAAACGCCGATGATGCAGGTGATCCCTGGCGGTGCCGCTGCGCGTCCGTTTATCACTCACCATAACGCGCTGGATCTCGACATGTACCTGCGTATCGCGCCGGAACTGTACCTCAAGCGTCTGGTGGTCGGTGGCTTCGAGCGTGTATTCGAAATCAACCGTAACTTCCGTAACGAAGGTATTTCCGTACGTCATAACCCAGAGTTCACCATGATGGAACTCTATATGGCTTACGCAGATTACAAAGATCTTATCGAGCTGACCGAATCGCTGTTCCGTACTCTGGCACAGGATATTCTCGGTAAGACGGAAGTGACCTACGGCGACGTAACGCTGGACTTCGGTAAACCGTTCGAAAAACTGACCATGCGTGAAGCGATCAAGAAATATCGCCCGGAAACTGACATGGCGGATCTGGACAACTTCGACTCTGCGAAAGCGATTGCTGAATCTATCGGCATCCACGTTGAGAAGAGCTGGGGTCTGGGCCGTATCGTTACCGAGATCTTCGAAGAAGTGGCAGAAGCACATCTGATTCAGCCGACCTTCATTACTGAATATCCGGCAGAAGTTTCTCCGCTGGCGCGTCGTAACGACGTTAACCCGGAAATCACAGACCGCTTTGAGTTCTTCATTGGTGGTCGTGAAATCGGTAACGGCTTTAGCGAACTGAATGACGCGGAAGATCAGGCGCAGCGCTTCCTGGATCAGGTTGCCGCGAAAGATGCAGG
This sequence comes from Escherichia sp. R1, assembly GCF_003000935.1. Lineage (NCBI taxonomy): Bacteria > Pseudomonadati > Pseudomonadota > Gammaproteobacteria > Enterobacterales > Enterobacteriaceae > Escherichia > Escherichia sp. R1. The sequence continues at coordinate 102,324 of NZ_PSRU01000011.1, read as the reverse complement.
TGACGACGAAGCGATGTTCTACGATGAAGATTACGTCACCGCACTGGAACATGGCTTACCGCCGACAGCAGGTCTGGGAATTGGTATCGACCGTATGGTAATGCTGTTCACCAACAGCCATACCATCCGCGACGTTATTCTGTTCCCGGCGATGCGTCCGGTGAAATAAGCATTACGTTATGCTCACAACCCCGGCAAATGTCGGGGTTTTTTAATTGTGATGCGCGAAAGCAGACAACAATTTTCTTGCTTCACTATTGGCTGCCTGCATCACCATCCACGGACTGAACGCCCACGGCGTGGCATCAATACCGTGTAATACATCTGCTAAATCACACCATTGATAATCCATCACTTCATCATCGTTGATCTGTAACGCACTGGTGGTGCGTGCGGCAAATACCGGACACACTTCATTTTCCACAATGCCATTCGGATCGGTGGCGCGATAGTAGAAGTCAGGATAGATAGATTCAGGAGGCGTAATTTCCACGCCAAGCTCATAACGGCAACGGCGGATCACCGCGTCTTCGTTGCTTTCTCCCAGTTGTGGGTGCCCACAAACCGAGTTAGTCCACACGCCAGGCCACGCTTTTTTGCTAAGGGCGCGGCGGGTAACTAATAATTGCCCTTTGGCATTAAACAGCCAACTGGAGAACGCGAGATGTAAGAGAGTGTCTGCCGTGTGTGCGGCATACTTTTCCAGCGTACCCGTGGGAACTCCCTGTGCATTCAATAAAATGACGTGTTCCGTTTGCATAATTTCTCACATGTAATTCTAATCACTCATCATTATAGATAATTGAAGAGTGAAATGATTAACCAAGTGAGCGTTTATCGACAACCGCCCGTTTTGAGCGGATGTCGACAGGTAAAAACCATTTAAAAAAGCAGCATCATATATTTGAAGCGACTTTCAATGGCCATTACAACACAGTCAGAAATGACAGGAATAGAGAGAGTAAAAAGCAACAGCAGACTGAATATAGCGCGCATTAAAAGATTCATATTATTCTCCATGCTCATTTTTCTTCAGCTTGCGCATCAGAAGCCACATACGTACTGTCCTGACTTTTAAATCTTTATCAGAGACGGATTCCTTCACCAGATCAGCATGATGCTGATAGCCATTAAAGAAGACGTTCAGCACAACGGCGCTAAGGGTTGCGAGCATAATGCCGCTATGCAGCAACGGTTGCAGTACGGCCGGTAACTTAGAAAAGAAATCGTGAGAGAGCGTTGGCGTCATGCCAACACCGAGACTGATCGCCACAATATAGAGGTTGTAACGGTTAGTGGTGTAGTTACAGCGCGACAGAATTCGAATCCCTGTCGCCAGTACCATGCCGAACATCACCAGCCCCGCGCCGCCCAGCACAAATTGCGGAATCGAGGCCACCAGCACCGCCATTTTGGGCACCATGCCGAACAGGATCAAAATGATACCGGAAGCAATGCACACCCAGCGGCTATGAACGCGCGTCACGCTAACCAGGCCAACGTTTTGAGAAAATGACGTGTGGGGGAAGCTGTTAAACGTTCCGCCTATCATTGTCCCTACACCATCGACACGCAGCCCGCGAATAATATCGTGTGAAGAGAGTTTACGACCGACTATTTCACCCAGTGCCAGGAACATCCCCATCGACTCGATAAACACGATGATTAACACGGCAGTCATGGTCAGAATGGAAACGGGATCGAAAATCGGCATACCAAATGACATCGGCGTGACAATCGCAAACCATGAAGCATCATGTAGCCCGGATAAATTGACTTCATTCATCATCCACGAAAGTAAAAAGCCAAATACAATCCCCAGTAATACGGCGACGTTGGACATAAATCCTTTCGCATAGCGAGTAATGAGCAAGATAAAAATTAAGACGGCAAAGGAGATACCTAAATAAACGGGATTACCATATTGCGGATTCCCTTTACCTCCGGCGGCCCAGTCAATACCCACCTGAATGATGCTAAGCCCGATAGAAGTAATCACCACACCGGTAACCAGTGGCGGGAATAAAGGCATCAAGCGACCGATAAGTGGCGCTAATAATGTGGTGATAAAACCCGCGGCGATAGTGGCACCGAATATCCCCAGCAGGCCGATATCCGGGTTCATACCAATGGCTATCATTGGTGTTACAGCGGCGAAGGTCACCGACATAATCACCGGCAGGCGGATCCCCATAAAGCGGCCGATACCGATACATTGCAATAATGTGACGATCCCGCAGCAAAAGAGATCCGAGCTAATGAGCATCGCAATAGCTTCTTTTGAGAGGCCCAGTCGGTCACCAATCATAAGAGGAACAGCGACTGCACCTGCGTACATGACAAGGACGTGTTGCAGACCGAGTATGATCAGCTTTCCTAGTGATAATATGCGGTCAACCTCATCAGTTGGGCGGTCTTGCCCAGAAGATGAGGGAAGTTGGGAATCTATGGCGCTCATCAGTGTTTCTCCTTTCGCCCGCCAGAGTAAAAAGCAACCGTTTACGTTCATGAAACTGTCTAAACACATGCTCGTGGAGTGCCAGTTTTTGCGAGGAAGGGGAGTTAGAGATAGGAATTGCGGAGGCAATCACATAATCGTGGTTAAACCACGAAAATGAGAAGAGAACCTGACAATGGAATTATCTGTAATTTTCTCATATTGATATTTCATTAATCATTCTGGCATGTCGCACTCTCGCATTTAATCGTTTTTATCTGGATAGCATTCTTTTGATCGGCAATGTTGAAATAATGAAAGCGGCATAGATTGAGGGGCAATAATTTGAACTCAGTTGCAAAATTATAATTAAAACGGTCATGCTACCTAATATATGCCCGTTTATTGCATCGCGAAATTTGAGAAGACATAACTCATTAAATGAAAGGGATGCAAATGAATAAGTTTATCGCTGCTGAAGCTGCGGAATGTATAGGCTGCCATGCCTGTGAAATTGCCTGTGCGGTAGCACACAATCAAGAAAACTGGCCGCTGAGTCACAGTGACTTTCGACCGCGTATCCACGTTGTAGGGAAAGGCCAGGCTGCGAATCCGGTGGCCTGCCATCACTGCAACAATGCCCCTTGCGTTACGGCTTGTCCGGTTAATGCTCTGACTTTCCAGTCCGATAGCGTACAACTGGACGAGCAAAAATGTATTGGTTGTAAAAGATGCGCAATCGCTTGCCCCTTTGGCGTCGTTGAGATGGTCGATACGATTGCACAGAAATGCGACCTTTGTAACCAGCGCAGTTCCGGCACGCAAGCCTGTATTGACGTCTGCCCAACACAGGCGTTACGGCTGATGGACGATAAAGGGTTGCAGCAGATAAAGGTGGCCCGCCAGCGCAAAACGGCAGCAGGAAAAGCGTCATCAGACGCTCAGCCATCTCGCAGTGCAGCGTTGCTCCCCGTTAACTCGCGTAAAGGCGCAGATAAAATTTCAGCGAGTGAACGGAAAACCCACTTTGGCGAAATCTATTGCGGGCTGGATCCACAACAAGCGACTTATGAGAGTGACCGCTGTGTTTATTGTGCCGAAAAAGCTAACTGCAACTGGCATTGTCCGCTGCATAACGCTATTCCGGATTACATCCGTCTGGTACAGGAAGGAAAGATTATTGAAGCGGCAGAACTTTGCCACCAGACCAGTTCCTTACCCGAAATCTGCGGCAGGGTATGTCCACAGGACCGTCTTTGTGAAGGTGCATGTACTTTGAAAGATCACTCTGGCGCAGTCTCTATCGGTAATCTGGAACGCTACATCACCGATACTGCGCTGGCGATGGGCTGGCGTCCCGATGTCAGCAAAGTTGTTCCCCGTAGCGAAAAAGTGGCGGTGATTGGCGCTGGACCTGCAGGATTAGGGTGTGCTGATATTCTGGCGCGCGCGGGAGTTCAGGTTGATGTCTTTGATCGCCATCCAGAAATTGGCGGTATGCTGACTTTTGGCATTCCTCCTTTCAAACTCGATAAAACGGTATTAAGCCAGCGGCGAGAGATATTCACCGCAATGGGAATCGACTTTCATCTTAACTGTGAAATTGGCCGCGATATCTCTTTCAACGAATTAACGGCGGAATATGATGCTGTTTTCCTCGGCGTGGGGACTTACGGGATGATGCGAGCAGATCTGCCGCATGAAGATGCGCCTGGTGTCATTCAGGCGTTACCGTTCCTGACCGCCCATACCCGCCAGCTCATGGGATTGCCGGAGTCTGCAGAGTATCCGCTGACGGATGTGGAAGGTAAGCGAGTTGTGGTATTGGGCGGTGGCGATACGACAATGGATTGTTTGCGGACTTCCATCCGCCTTAATGCCGCCAGCGTGACCTGTGCGTATCGTCGTGATGAAGTCAGTATGCCGGGCTCGCGCAAAGAGGTGGTCAATGCCCGCGAGGAAGGTGTTGAGTTTCAGTTCAATGTTCAGCCGCAATATATCGCTTGTGATGAAGATGGACGCTTAACGGCGGTGGGCCTGATTCGTACCGCTATGGGTGAGCCGGGGCCGGATGGTCGCCGTCGTCCTCGTCCGGTTGCGGGTTCAGAGTTTGAATTGCCCGCCGATGTTCTCATTATGGCCTTTGGTTTCCAGGCACATACCATGCCGTGGTTGCAGGGCAGCGGAATTAAACTCGATAAATGGGGCCTGATTCAAACCGGCGACGTCGGGTATTTACCTACCCAGACGCATCTGAAAAAAGTCTTTGCTGGTGGTGATGCAGTTCATGGCGCGGATCTGGTTGTCACTGCAATGGCCGCAGGAAGGCAGGCGGCGCGCGATATGTTAACTCTGTTTGATACGAAGGCATCGTGATGAAATCGTTAATTATCGTTAATCCGGCTGACTGTATTGGCTGCCGTACTTGTGAAGTGGCCTGTGTGGTCGCTCACCCTTCAGTCATTGCCGGGTGATACCCGGCAACAAATCGTGAAATGCGATCTCTGTGAACAGCGGGAAGAGGGGCCAGCCTGCGTTGAATCTTGCCCGACACAGGCGTTGCAGTTGCTGACTGAAAGAGAACTCAGGCGTATCCGCCAGCAGCGTATTGCTGCCAGCGGCGCGAATCCTCTTTGATAAAAAACTCCGCGTTGAAAGGCGCGGAGAATCTATTAGATAGCCCAACCACCCGCGTAAAACGCGACCAGTGCGGCAGTAATGATCACCGTACCAATATTCAGCTTTTGCCATTCGCGCGCAAAGACGCGACCCACCACCAGTGTTACAAAGCCCAGCATAATACCGGTAACGATATTACAAGTCAGAACGATGAACACGGCACACACCAGGCCAGCCATTGCGTCAATAAAATCGTTGAAATCCAGCTTCGAGACGTTGCTTAACATCAGCAAACCTACGTACATCAGTGCGGGAGCTGTGGCATAACCGGGGATCAGAAACGATAACGGTGATAAAAACAGAATCATCAGGAACAACACACCAACCACGGTTGCGGTTAAACCGGTTTTCCCCCCGGCGGCGGTTCCTGCCGCTGATTCGATATAAACCGCCGCGGGCGCTGCGCCCACCAGGCCGGAGAATATTGAACTTACTGAGTCACTGGTCAGGGCTTTGCCGCCGTTGATGATCTGGTTGTCTTTATCCAACAAATTCGCCTGACCGGCGACGGCACGGATGGTGCCAGTGGCGTCGAACACTGCGGTCATCACCAATGCCAGTACACTCGGAAGTACAGTTGGCTGGAGTGCGCCCATAATATCGAGGCTGAAAATCAGAGAATTACCATCTTCGCCAGTCAGGCTTGGCATTGCCACCAGACCGTGGTACTTCACCGCTGGGTCAAAGATTAAGCCGATGATCGAAATTGCAATAATCACCAACAAGATCCCGCCGGGTACGCGGCACTTTTCCAGACCGAAGATGACCGCCAGCCCCAGTAAGCTCATCATCACCGGGAAGGAGGTAAAGGCACCGAGCGCCACTGGCAAGCCTTCAATCGGGTTTTTGATAACCATTCCCACACCGTTAGCAGCAATCAGCAGCAGAAACAGGCCGATACCGATACCTGTACCGTGAGCGATCCCCATCGGCAAATTACGTAAGATCCAGGTACGCACACCGGTTACGGAAATAGCGGTGAAGATGACGCCCATCAGAAAGACTGCGCCCAGTGCGACAGGAACGCTAATTTGTTGCCCGAGTACCAGACTGAATGCGGTAAACGCCGTCAAGGAAATAGCGCAACCAATCGCCATTGGCAAATTGGCCCATAACCCCATCAGCAACGAGCCGAAGCCCGCGACCAGACAGGTGGCAACAAACACAGCTGCGGGAGGAAAACCTGCTTTGCCCAGCATTCCCGGAACGACGATAACGGAATAAACCATGGCCAGAAAGGTCGTTAAGCCAGCCAGTACTTCCTGACGAACGGTACTGCCACGAGCGGTAATTTTAAAATAATTATCCAGCGCGCCCTGTGGCTTTGGTGCGTCCGGTGTTTGTAGGATGTCTCCAGACATAATGATGTCCTCACGAGGATGTTAAAGTTTTATTATTAGTTGCGTTCGTACACCAGACGACCATCAACGTAGGTGCGGTAGATCGAACGGTCATCGCCCAACGTCATCATCACGAACAATTTGTCGACTAAAGAAACAGAGTTGTCATAGCGCAGCTGCTGTAGCGGAGTGGCAGTGGGTTCCATCACCACGAAATCAGCCTCTTTGCCAGGTAAAAAGTTGCCAATCAAATCGTCAAGGCCCAGAGATTTCGCTCCGCCGAGCGTGGCCAGGTAAAACGCTTCATATGCCGAGAGGCGATAGCCTTGTAATTGCAATACCTTGTAGGCTTCGTTCAGCGTTTGCAGCATGTTAAAAGTTGTTCCGGCACCGATATCCGTTCCCATGCCCACTTTGACTTTCTTCTGCCATGCTTTTTTCAAGTTGAATAAGCCGCTGCCGAGGTAAAGGTTGGAGGTCGGACAGAAAGCAATGCTGGATTTGGTTTCGCTGAGACGATCCCACTCTTTTTCTTCGAGATGGACGCAGTGAGCAAAGACACAATTTTTACCGGTCAGGCCGTACTGATGGTAAACATCAAGATAACCATCATGGTCAGGATAAAGCGATTTCACCCAGGCAATTTCATCTTTGTTTTCACAGAGATGGGTATGTACCCATGTATCCGGATATTCTTCTTTCAGGCGTTGCGCCATCGCCATCTGTTCAGGAGATGAGGTAGGGGCGAAGCGTGGCGTAATCGCATACAACAGACGACCATTTTTGTGCCAGCGTTCAATCAGTTCTTTGCTTTGGTGATAGCTGCTTTCGGCAGTGTCGAGCAGATAATCCGGTGCGTTTCGGTCCATCATAACTTTACCGGCAATCATACGCATATTGATATGACTGGCGGCTTCAAACAGCGCATCAACGGATTGTGGATGAACAGTGCCAAACACCAGCGCCGTGGTGGTTCCGTTACGTAAAAGCTGCTTGATGAAGAACGCCGACATTTCGCGGGCGTACTCTAAATCCTCATAACGACGTTCAGTAGGGAAGGTGTGTTTATTCAACCACTCCAGCAATTGTTCACCATAGGCCCCCACCATTTCACTTTGCGGATAATGGATATGTGTATCGACAAAGCCCGGTACTATCAGTTTGCCGCGATAGTCGCGCACGCGAATGGTGTCAGGAATTTGATGCTTTCCGTCTTCCCATTCGCCAAACCATTCCACTTTTCCCTGTTTAATGAGTAATAAACCATCCTCAATAAACCGCAGCGCAGAGGCAATTTCTTCCGGGTTATAGACCGTACGGGTGACATCAATAAAACTGCCTCGTACCGCTTTTAACGTGTGTTCTCCTGACATCATTGACTCCTTTACTGTTAATCCATCTCTTCCGCTGAGGTAATACCAGGCAGAACGTTTTCCTGTCGGTAGCCACCAGGGAGGATAATATTTAATAAAATCGCAGTTAACCCGCCAGCACAAATAGGGTTTTCAACTAATACATAAATAGAGGCTGGCAATATTTTAAAAATTTCGGGATCGTAGGAGACACCAAGCCCTAAACCTAAAGACGTGGCGACAATAAGCGTTTCACGGCGCTTTAAACCGTTGGTGATGATGATGCGAATCCCTGCGATGGCAATCATGGAAAACATCAACGTCATTGCGCCTCCCAGAACTGCTGAGGGAATGGTCGTGAAGAAGCCGCCAATCATCGGAAATAAGCCGAGGATAACCAGCATTACCGCGATGGTTCGCCCGACATAACGTGAAGCGACGCCAGTCATCTGAATAACCCCATTATTTTGCGCAAACGTGGTTAATGGTAATGAACCGACAGCGGAGGCGATAACAGAAACCAGACCATCTGCCAGCACGCCGCCTTTCAGTCGGGACTGATACTCTTCCCCCTGAATGGGGCGGCGGGAAACCATTGCTGTGGCGGTGATATCGCCGACAGCTTCCAGCACGCTAAGCAGATAAATCGTGCCAACCACCAGGAACTGATGGAAGCTAAAACTAAAGCCGTATTTGAACGGATGCGGGATGGTGATTAACGGCAAATTGCGCATACTGCTGAAATCCACCATGCCCAGGCATAACGATGCGATATAGCCGACACATAGCCCAATGGCGATCCCACCCATGCGTAGCAACGGACTGCGGCAGCAGTTAAAGCCGATCACCACAATCAAAACCAATAAGCCAACGCCGAGATGCTCGTAATTGCCGAACGTACCGCTGCTTTTAGCTGCAAAACCACCGCCAAAATCAATAATGCCAACTTTAATCAGACTTAAGCCGATCATCAGCACCACAATGCCGCTGACGGTAGGCGTAATAACCCGACGTAAATAGGGCAGGATAAAAGAAGAGCCGACAACCAGAAATGCGCCAACGAAGGAGACGCCGAGTAGCGACGACATGATTAACTCTTCGTGAAAACCGTCGCTTTTCATGCTGCTACCCAGCGCAATCATGACCGTAACAAATGAAAAATTGACTGACTGAATTGAAAGTAAACCAGAACCGACGATGCCGTAGCGGTTTACTTGTAACCAGGTACCAATACCAGAGGCGATCATCGCCATAGAAACAAGATAGGCAGTTGTTTCAGCGGAAAGCTGTAAGGCCGCACCCACGATTAACGCGGGGGTTACCATCGGAACGAAAATTGCCAACAGATGGGTAATGGCACCTACGAGAGCCTGATGAAAGGGAGGGCGATCCTCCAGTTCAAATATAAGGTCAGAACCTGCATGGTTTATATCAGACATCCCTTCACTCCTTTTAAAGTAAATTTGATCATCTGAATTAGTAAAATAAATTCCCACGAATTTGGGGCGCAGGACGCCTTGAGAACGGCTTATCTCATTTTCGCAGTCACTATTTAGTCATCGTTCAAACAGAGAAACAGGCCGCCGAAGCGGCCATTTATTACTTATATTTTTTCCAGCGCGGTGAGTATTTTCTCCGGTGTGAAATGCCATTCGCGTAACCAGATGCCGCAGGCATCGTGAATTGCGGTAGCAATCGCCGGAGCTGCGCCATTTACACCGATTTCCGAGATCGATTTCGCCCCGAATGGGCCGACTTTATCGTCGCTCGGCACCAGCACAGCGCGGAAATCACGCGGAATGTCACCAATTTTCGGTGCGCCGTAACTGCGTAAATCACGCGTTAACGGGTGACCTTCGGCGTCATAAATGATCTCTTCGCTCATACTGTGGCCGATAGCTCGCAGAGTGGCACCGTAGATTTGTCCCAACGCTAACTCTGGATTGACCGGTGTACCGCAGTCCAGCAAGGCGTAGAATTTATCCAGGCGGATTTCACCCGTACGCGTGTTGACGGCAACTTCAGCGAAGTTTGCGCCATACGGGAAGGCGAAATCAGGTGTGATATAACTGCCAGTTCCCACCAGTGAACCAAAGCCGGTGCCGGTTTCGCCTTTATGGGCTATCTCTCCGAAACTAACTTCGCCTTTCTTGCCGCGAACGACGCCCGGCGTTGCTAGTTGAACATCTGCCACTGGCTCACCCAATATTTGCGCGCCGTGGAACAGGATTTTCTCCCGCAGATTTTCCGCTGCCAAACGCGCAGCGTTACCCGAGAAGCAAGTACCGGACGAGGCATATGCGCCTTTATCAAACAGTGCATGATCGGTATCACCAGAGATAACATGCACGTCCTGCGGGGGGCAGTGCAGCACTTCTGCTGCCAGTTTGGTCACCACAGTATCCAGACCAGTACCAATATCCGCACCACCGGAATGAACGATAAAGGTGCCATCCGATTCCAGTTTGATCATGCAGTTAGCCTGATCGATATCCGGGATACCCGATTTCTGCATGATAATGGCGACGCCGCGACCGATGTGCCAGTCACCATTTTGCGGTTTTGGTGAAGACCATTGGATCATCTCGCGACCCTGACGCAGGATCTCTTCCAGTGCGCAGCTGGCGGCGGAAGGAACGGAGGTCGGCGCTTTACCTTCACCGATTGCACCGAGAATTTTCAGCTCTTGCCCTTCGTGTACCCGGTTACGTTCGATAATTTCCAGTTGGTCGATCTGTAACTGTTCAGCCAGTTCCGCTAATGCCATGGTGATAGCGAAGTTACCTTTCGGTGCGCCATAACCCTGATAAGCACCATTTGGGCAAATGTTGCTGTAGTAGGTGGTGACCTGAAAATCGACGTTATCGCATGGATATAACGGCAGCGACAGCGCCGGTCCGTTACACGGTACGGTGAGTGAGTGGTTACCGTAAGGACCCGTGTTGGCGCGGAAATCCATCTTCACTGCCGTCAGGCGACCATCTTTTTTCGCGCCCAGTTTGACGGTGACTTTCGCGACGTGACGAGAGGTGTTAGCAATAAACTCTTCTTCACGGGTGTAGCGGAAAAGTACCGGACGCCCGGTCACGCAAGTTGCCCAGGCGCACACTTCTTCCAGCAGGATGTCCTGTTTAGAGCCAAAACCGCCGCCTACACGTTCTTTAATGACATGAACTTTATGTTGTTTCATGCCCACGAGGCGCGCGACCTGGCGGCGTAAGTGCCATGGTACCTGGGTGGAGGCGTGGATCACCAGACGATCGCCGTCCATACGGGTAAAGCAGATATGTGTTTCAGTCGGGCACTGCTGCGCCTGCGTTGAGTTATAGGTTCGCTCAATGATCACATCGGCATCGGCAAAGCCTTTGTCCATATCGCCAATATGACCATGAATACTGGCAGCGATATTTTTGCGTGGGCGAGAACCGATCGGGAAGTTGATGATCATATGCTCGCCGCGCTGGGCCGCATGGCTGTTATCATCTTCCAGAGTATCTGGTGCACCAGCAACATACACCACCGGTTCATCGTGCACGACAGGCGCATCTTCCGCCATTGCCTCGTCAATCGACATTACCGGCTTAAGCACTTCATATTCAACGTCGATGAGCTTCAGTGCTTCGAGCGCAATGTCTTCACTTTCGGCTACTACCGCAGCAACGCGATCGCCGACGTGACGCATTTTCTTGCCGAACATTCGGCGGTCAAGCGGTGACGGTTCCGGTGCGCTCTGACCACCCGGGGTATAGTAAATATCCGGGCAATTCAGGTGAGTAATAACGTGAACGACGCCCGGTAAGGCTTCAGCTTTGCTGACATCCAGATGAGTAATCAGTGCGTGAGCGTGTGGGCTACGTAACATTTTTATGACGCAGGCGTCAGCCGTTACGCGATCTTCAACATAGCAGGGTTTCGCCTGCACCATTTTCGCGGCATCAGTTTTAGGATAATGCTTGCCAATGACTTCAAGGTCGTCACGGAAAGTCGGAGCGATATCAATGGTGGCCTGCGGATTATTTTTACGTGCAACCGCCAGTTCAATGACCTGATAGTATTGCTGCCAGCCAGCATCGCGGCTAAACAGACCTGAGAGTGCGTCGTCGATCTCTTCGCGGGTAGGTGCGTCGATGCGATCGAGAAGATCGGTGATAATCAGAGCCGCAGCTGGATCGTTATAACCAGACTGCACCACGCCAACATCAACCATGGCCTGTTGAACCAGACTTAACTCATTCCATTTGCCCAGAGATTCTGCGGTACGAATATCTGCCTTCTCTAACTGTGCGGCGATAAGCAAGGACGCGTTAACGATATTACCGTTAAAGATAATTGCGTCAGAACCGGCAAACCCAAAACCATCATCACTGTTGCGTACAGAGTGCATTCCCATGTTAAACAACAGCTTTTGCACGTTTTCGCCTGGATTAACGGTTAGCTCCTGAGGCGCGCCATTTAAAGTAAAGTGGATGATCATACGGCTTCCTCCCCAGCCTGTTGGCAGTCGGCATACAGGTCGGCTACCAGAACTCCCGTGATATAGCGTTTATAGGCCACGCTGCCCCGCAAATCTTCCTGCGGGAAAATGGCGTTGGCGACAGCCTGTTCAAGTGCATTGCCTTCCAGATTTTGAGTTTCAACATCGTGCAGACGCAGTGCTTTACTGGCGACGCCATCCAGCGCAATTCGCATACCGTCGTGGTCTGTCATTGCAACGGCTGCCGTCACGACGGTTAAACCTGCCTGAGAACGGCTAATTTTGCGAGTCGCACAGGTGCGATACGGATCTTTAATGATAATTTCGGTTAACAGGCGATCGCATGGGCAGGCCAGGTAGTCCTCGATTGACAGCGTTTCGCCGTTGCCAAAAACCAGTTCAGCATCCAGTGCCAGCAGGACGGGAAGCAGCACCGACTCTTCCTGCCGGGCGGCGATTTCACCACCAATGGTCGACTGATTACGAACATGGCGTGAGTAAACAAAACCGAGAGCTTCACGCAGTGCTGCAGGAATAAATCGTGCATCACGCAGTGACTGCAAGCGAGACATTGCGCCAATTCGTAGTGCACCGTTATCCCAGTCAATCCAGTCCAGCTCCAGATTCTGCAAGGAAATGGCAATCTTTTTATCGGTACGGGTTGGTGTAGCGTTGAGTTTGCTGCCCCCGGCGAACCAGACGGCTTCATCCTGGTAGCGGCGCTTCAGTTCCAGCGCTTGTTCGACAGAGTCGGGTCTGAAAAATTGTTCAATCATCGTCTTTCCTTAATTTCCCCTCTTCTCTGAAAGAAGAGGGGAGCTGTTATTTATGCCAGCGCATCCATCCGACGCCACATACTGGCAGCGGCTTTTCTGGCTTGCGCATAAATGGAATCGCAATCGAAGTTAAACTGACGGTCTTCATAGACCATCACACCATTGACCATCACGCTGTGAACGCTGCCTGAGCCCATACCGAAAGCGATATGCCCGGCGATATTGTCTGCCAGCAGCGGCGTTGGCGAGTTGTAATCGCAAATGGTTAAATCGGCTTTGTAACCGGCTTCCAGAAGCCCAAATTTCGCGCCAAAGTTGCGGCTCATCAGTTCGTTGCCGTTAGCCAGTGCTTTGGCAAAACTGTCAGGCCACAGCGGGCCACCCGCATCGCGATGTTTAAAGAAGGCAAATTTCATCTCTTCAAACATGTCCGAACCAATGCCGTCCGTTCCCAACGCCAGATTGCGGATGTCGCTAAGGTGATGGTTGTAGCCGACATGGTTGTTCATGTTTGAACGGGCGTTATGCACCAGGAACGCATCGCGCTGATTGAGTAGGGCGATGTCATCTTTCGACAAGTACAGCCCATGAGCGACCAGCGTTTTGCTGTCGATGAGATCGAATTGCGCCAGTCGTGCCAGCAGGTCTTTGCCGTACCAATGGTGACTGTAGGAAACGTCGTAAAGGTCTTCCGCAGCGTGAATATGCAAACCACGACCTGTGCTTTTCACGGCTTCACGCAGCATCTCCAGACCGGCATCCGGTACGGTAAACGGCGCGTGAGCGCCGATATGTGCTTCCACCAGATACGGCTCGGTTGCTGCTTTCTTCGCCTCATCAATCTGACGGGCGAAGCGGATGTTTTCTTCTACACCTTCCTGCAACTCTTTGATGCCGCTGTTACGGTCAGTAGTTTCAAAACAGGTCATCGCGCGCAGGCCAACTTTTAAAAATGCGTCGCGCAATGTGGAGAGCGACCCGCCGATATAGGCTGGAGAGGCATGGTGATCGATAACCGATGTACATCCGCTCTTAATCGCTTCCAGGGAACAAATCAGTCCGCTGTAATAGAGCGACTCTTCATCAAGGGCGCGATCGAGCCGCCACCAGAGATTTTTCAGCGTTGAGATGAAATCCGGGCAGGGGGCGATGTTTGCCATAATTCCGCGGGAAAGCCCCGAGTAAAAATGGTTATGCGAGCAGACAATTCCCGGCATCACAATCCGACCATGCATCTCTTTGTAGCTGGCATCGGGGTAGCGTTGCGTCAGGGCATCGCCGATAGCGACAATCACATCATTTTCGATGGCGATATCAACGCCTTCCTGCACTTTCGCCGGGTGTAACTGCACTGCGGTGACATTCTTCAGAATCAACATGATTACACCTCCACGCGGCCCAGCAGATAATGATGATGCTGGTGGACATGGCTGATGATACGGCACATATCGTTCAGCTCCGGTGGTACGTTGTTGAACTGACCTTCGCTGTCGATGTTTAACACCCAGCTTTGGTTATTCAGACGTACGCGTACCCGGCAATCTTCCACAAGGAAGCCTGGGTTGCTGCTGTTATCAAAGTCTTGCGACAGGCTGAAGACGGTGATTTTGTCTTTGTACGGTTTACCGTTCCACGGGCAGAATTGGGCGCAGTTGCCACATTCGTTACAGTAAGCGTCGAGGTGCAGCGTCTGGAAACGGTTCTGGAAGCCTGGGACCGTAATGGATACGTTGGCGCGGTTCGGGCAGACATCCACACACTTGCTGCAAACGTAGTTACATTCAAGGCAGCGAGCGGCTTCCTGCGCGACAAACGCATCACGATCGTCACTGTTCACCAGAGTGACAGAGATATCGCCTTTACGTTGATAGATTTCCGCCGGATTGACGTTATTCCAGTATTTATCGTTCTGGTGGGAACGGATATTTTCCCGACTCAGGATGGCATCGGTCGCCCGACGCGCGGTTCCGACAGCAGCGACAATGGAGGATGGTCCGCGCTGTACGTCGCCGATCATAAAGACGTCACTCAGACGCGTTTCGCCATTATGGTCGACGTCTGGCCAGCCGTTTTTGTCCAGCGGCACGCCCATCGCATTCAGGGCTTCAGTATCCTGCTGTTCACCAATGGCGGTGATCAGGCTGTCTACATGCAGTGTTACTGTTTCGTTGGTTTCAACCGGACGGCGACGACCTTTCTCATCAGGTTCGCCAAGCGACATAACGCGCAAGGTTAAGGTGCCATCAGCATCGAAACGTTCCGGATTATTCAGGAAACGGAACTCCACGCCGTCGTGCAACGCTTCTTCATACTCTTCGCGCCATGCTGGCATCTCTTGCAGTGAACGACGGTAAACGACCGTTGCTTTTTCTACGCCTGGAACGCGTAACGCCGCACGAGCGCAGTCCATTGCGGTGTTACCCGCCCCGACAACGACCACATGTTTGCCCAGCTTGAGCGTGGTGCCCTTGTTGTATTCACGCAGGAAGGGGAGTGATTTCCAGACATTTTGGTTGTCGCCCGCCAGTTTCACACCGCTATTTTTATCGGTACCGGTGGCAATCAGAACATAGTGGAAGCCCTGATTTTTTAACTGTTCAACGGTCAAATCGGGTGAGCAACCGTACTCAAATTTCACGCCGTGATCGGCAACAAAATCGATATCGTGCTGAATTAACTCTGCAGGAATACGGAACTGAGGAATGATATTTTTCACCACGCCGCCCGCATTGGCTTCGCGTTCAAACAGCGTAACCGGATGGCCCGCTCTGGCAAGGAAGTAACCTGCGGCCAGACCCGCCGGACCTGCACCAATCACGGCAACCGGATGGCGTGAACCAGAACCGGCTGGTTTGTGCCAGCGTTGCTTATATTCCTCCCAACCTTTTTCCAGCGCGACTTTTTTCAGTTCGCGGATATTCAGCGCACTGTCGTAATCCAGGCGGGTACAGTTGTATTGGCACTGGTGATCGCAAATATGACCGGTAATGGCGGGCAGGGCGTTGCGTTGATAGATGAGTTCCAGCGCGTCGGCATAGCGGTGTTCGCCAAGCAGACGGATGTATTCCGGAATATCTTGCTTGATAGCGCAGGCAGTAACACAGGGGGCAACGTAGCAATCGGTCAGCGGCAGGTCTTCAGCCACTTCAATACGCTCTTCTGGCTTCCAGTGTTTCTGGGTGTATTCCATGGTTAACGCGTCTGCTGCCAGTCTGTTCAGTCGTTCGACGTCAACATGGTCAAGTCCCCAGGCGTCGGAGCCTTCCAGCTCGCGCATGCAGGCACTTAAGCGCAGATAGCCGCCAGGTTTCAGCAGGTCGGTTGCCATAGTAATAGGGCGAATACCAGTATCAAAAATATCGCGGATAGTCAGCTGACTGGCACCACCGGAATAAGAAATGGGCAGTTTGCCGTCAAAGGCGCGAGAGAGAACTGCTGCAACGTTGATGGAGAGCGGGAACAGCGCACGGCCTGACATATACATCTCTTCACCGGGCAATGCGCCTTTATTGTTGATGGTGCCGAGAGTGTTAGTCAGTTTTACGCCAAAGCCGAGTGATTTTTCTTTTGCCAGTGCCATCAGGCGTTCCAGCATTTCCAGTGCTTGCGTCAGCTTGAGGTCGTGATCAAATGACTCTTCTTTTAAGCCGATGTAACCGAAACCGCAGACATCGAGGATCTCACGAACACGCGCGTACCCCAGTAAGGTCGGGTTGAGTTTCACAAAGGTGTTGAGCCCTTTTTCTTCCAGCATGTAGCGGCAAATGGCTTCGATTTCATGCGGAGGACAGCCGTGCATGGTGGAGAGGGTAACCCCTTGTACCATGCTGGTGGGGATGCGAGCGGGTAAGGCTTGCAAGCTTTCGCGTTTTTCCTGCAATCCGTGGCGGGCTAAAAATGCCTCATCCTGGAGTAGCTTATTAAGTGCATCGCGGTATTGAGCGAATTTCGGATGGTCAGATGCGTCCATCATATTGTCGATGAACTGCTGCATCGGCGGTTGCTTAATACCTTCGAGGTTGTAACCGACGCTCATATTAAAGATGAACGATTTACCGGAATCAGAAGGCTGGAACATCGCTTCGAGAAGGTGCAGGGCAAACCAGGCTTTGAGGTATTCATCCCAGGCTTTAAGCAGGGTAAATTCGGTAGACCATTCGGTGTTAAAGCACTCGTCTTCGGCATCGATACAGGGCTTTTCCAGCTCCAGGCGGTCAAGAATTTGGACGGTTTTTAGTTCGATGAAGCGTCCGCCAGTCAGCCAGGAGGTGACGATGTTTTGCGCAAGTTGCGTGTGCGGGCCAGCGGCAGGGCCGACGGGAGTGGCACAGGTTTCACCGAAGACGCTAACAGTTTTACCTTTTACGGGTGAGTAAAACTGTTGCTCGGGAATACCAAAGATTGAGCGTTGTTGTTGGTATTCATCAAATATGCGCGTCAAAAGTTCCTCAAACGGAATGGGACGCATAATATCCCCCATAACCCTCTCCTTAGCTTATACAGATATCATTGAGTGACCGGTGTTGAGAAATCCGGTGGTTTAGGGGGATAGAGCAACAATCACACCACTCTTGCCAGGTTTGGCGGGAAATATAAAAAAATGTGAGGCGGCTCGAAACTTAATGGCTTTTTGTGAATGAACTCACAGGTGCCAAATGAGAATTAAAATCACTCCTGAAAATTATTATTGCCAGCCCATTTATCACTTTTTCTCTTTTCTCAAAATCAGTGATTCCTTATCATTATGATAAAGAGTGCTGGAGGGATTAGATATTTGAACGCAATCGTTTAACTACGTTTTCTAAATTTCAGTATACCTTTTCTTCGCTGTAATAAAGTCGTCCGGAGTATCAATATCTAAAATTATTTCTGCATTTTCTATTTCGACGGAATAATGTTCTCCCATAAGGAGTGCCTGACGCATATTGGTGACATTGGGTCGCTGGATTGCCTGCATCAGGCATGGTTTTGACACTAAAATCGGATGGCCGGGGATGCCATTATGGAGTGGCAGTATTGCGCCATCATTTCGTAACGACCAGATTTTTCTAAAAATATCGATGGTGAGGGTTGGCATATCTCCGTGGGTGAGAAAACAATGTTCTGTTTGCACCGCGGGTACTGCGGCCTTTACTGATGTCAGTAAACCCTGCGCATAATCTGGGTTGTGGATAATAGTGATATTGCTCTGGTTCGCATAACGTTCGTGCAGTTCATTACCACGATAGCCGGTGACTAAAATAATTCGGCTACAAAACTGCAACGCATTTTTGATACTTGTATCAAGAATTGTTCCCTGTTGCCAGGGTAACATCATTTTCCATTGCCCCATTCTTGATGATAATCCTGCGGCGGTAATTATACAGTCGATGGCTGACATAGTGATTCCATTATTTACAGGAGCTAATAACGCCTGATAATTGCGTTACTTCCTGATGGAT
The DNA here is from genome assembly GCF_003000935.1 of Escherichia sp. R1. Taxonomy (NCBI): domain Bacteria; kingdom Pseudomonadati; phylum Pseudomonadota; class Gammaproteobacteria; order Enterobacterales; family Enterobacteriaceae; genus Escherichia; species Escherichia sp. R1. Next base: position 83,825 of record NZ_PSRU01000011.1, on the reverse strand, counting down.
TACGTTGAGGGTAATTTATCCCAGAGAGGTCCATAAAGACGCGTGAAAAGTATAATTGACCCATCGGCATTATTCATTGATTTAGGCGCGCAGAAACGTCCCACTGTGATTTCTATTGTTGGTGCTGGGGGGAAAACCAGCTTGCTTTTTTGGCTGGCAGAACTGTTCCAGGCGAGTGGCAGGCGTGTATTAATCACTACGACGACACATATGTTTATGCCAACATCTCACTGGCCCGTGGTTTTCTGTCGTGATCCCGCCATGCTTCCTCATGCGTCTTTTATATCCCCCATTTCATTTTGTTTTCACAGCTGGAAAGCGAACCAGGGAAAAGTGCAGGGATTTACGCCAGAAGTGATTGATGCACTGGTACAACGACCAGAGTGTGACGTAATTCTCATTGAGGCAGATGGCTCGCGTGGAATGCCGTTAAAAGCGCCTGATGAGCACGAACCTTGCATACCTAAAAGCAGTTGCTGCGTGATTGCTGTGATGGGAGGACATATTTTGGGTGCGAAAGTGAGCACAGAAAATGTCCATCGCTGGTCGCAGTTTGCTGATATTACTGGGTTAACACCTGATGCACCCTTGCAACTGAGCGATCTCGTTGCGCTGGTTCGCCACCCTCAGGGGGCGTTTAAAAACGTACCGCAAGGTTGTCGGCGAGTCTGGTTCATTAACCGTTTTTCTCAATGTGAGAATGCGATTGCGCAAAGCGAGCTCCTTCAACCGCTGCAACAACACAACGTAGAGGCAATCTGGCTGGGCGATATACAAGAACATCCTGCAATCGCGCGCAGATTTGTGAATTAGCGGCCCGGGTATTCCGGGTTACTGAAAGGATATCCATTGAGGTTGGTATGAATATTTTCACAGAGGCTGCAAAACTCGAAGAGCAAAATTGTCCGTTTGCGATGGCGCAAATTGTTGATAGCCGAGGCTCAACCCCCCGCCATTCTGCACAAATGTTAGTGCGCGCCGATGGTTCTATCGTCGGTACAATTGGTGGCGGAATGGTTGAACGGAAGGTGATTGAAGAGTCGCTTCAGGCATTGCAGGAACGTAAGCCGCGATTATTCCATGGACGTATGGCTCGTAACGGTGCGGATGCTGTCGGGTCAGATTGTGGAGGTGCAATGTCAGTATTTATCAGCGTCCATGGTATGCGTCCACGTCTGGTGTTGATTGGTGCGGGGCATGTCAACCGGGCGATAGCCCAGAGTGCGGCGCTATTAGGATTTGATATCGCCGTTGCTGATATTTATCGCGAAAGCCTCAATCCTGAACTATTCCCACCATCAACCACGCTTCTCCATGCTGAGTCGTTTGGTGCGGCAGTGGAAGCACTGGATATTCGCCCTGATAATTTTGTCCTGATTGCCACGAATAATCAGGATCGTGAAGCCCTCGACAAACTCATTGAACAACCCATTGCATGGCTGGGGTTGCTGGCAAGTCGCCGCAAGGTTCAGCTTTTCCTGCGCCAATTGCGTGAGAAAGGCGTGGCTGAAGAACATATTGCCCGTTTACATGCGCCCGTTGGTTACAACATAGGTGCGGAAACGCCGCAGGAGATCGCCATCAGCGTGCTGGCAGAAATATTACAGGTGAAAAATAACGCGCCGGGTGGGCTGATGATGAAGCCTTCTCATCCTTCCGGACACCAGCTGGTGGTGATTCGCGGTGCGGGGGATATCGCCAGTGGTGTAGCGCTACGTCTGTATCATGCGGGTTTTAAAGTGATCATGTTGGAAGTGGAAAAACCGACAGTGATTCGTTGTACCGTGGCGTTTGCCCAGGCCGTGTTCGATGGCGAAATGACGGTCGAAGGCGTCACCGCCCGCCTGGCAACCAGCTCTGCGGAAGCGATGAAACTTACCGAACGCGGATTTATCCCTGTGATGGTAGATCCCACCTGTTCATTGCTTGATGAACTGAAACCGCTTTGCGTGGTGGACGCTATTCTGGCGAAACAGAATTTGGGAACGCGGGCAGATATGGCACCAGTAACAATCGCGCTTGGGCCGGGCTTTACTGCAGGGAAGGATTGTCATGCGGTAATTGAAACAAATCGCGGGCACTGGCTCGGTCAGGTGATTTACTCTGGTTGTGCGCAGGAGAATACCGGTGTTCCCGGCAATATTATGGGGCATACCACCCGACGGGTGATCCGTGCTCCTGCTGCAGGCATTATGCGATCCAACGTGAAATTAGGCGATCTGGTGAAAGAGGGCGATGTCATTGCCTGGATTGGTGAGCATGAAATTAAAGCACCGTTGACGGGGATGGTGCGTGGCTTGTTGAACGACGGACTGGCCGTGGTCGGTGGTTTTAAAATTGGTGATATCGATCCTCGTGGTGAAACGGCTGATTTCACCAGCGTTTCTGATAAAGCCCGGGCGATTGGCGGCGGCGTACTTGAGGCGTTAATGATGTTGATGCATCAGGGCGTTAAAGCGACAAAAGAAGTGCTGGAAGTGGCTTAAATGAAAATGGCCGGATGGTATTACCCATCCGGCCTTTAAATTACTGACAAATCACCGTTCCGGTTTTGCCTTCAATCCCTTCTTTCGCTTTGCTCAATACGGTAATCAGTGCTTCACGACCTGCGCGAGAGCGAGCAAACGAGGCGGCAGCTTCCACTTTAGGCAGCATAGAACCTTTCGCAAAATGACCTTCTTCGATAAAGCGTTCAGCATCACTTAACGACAGGCGATCGAGCCACTGTTCATTCTCTTTTCCGAAGTTAATGGCCACTTTTTCTACCGCAGTCAGAATGATCAGCATATCGGCATCAATCATTTCTGCTAAACGGGCGCTGGCCCAGTCTTTATCGATAACCGCGCTGGCACCACGCAGATGGTTACCTTCACGAATAACAGGGATACCACCACCGCCAACGGTGATCACCACCTGTCCGGCATCTACCAGAGCTTTAACCGTTTCTTTTTCAATGATATCAACCGGTTTTGGCGAAGCAACGACACGGCGATAGCCGCGACCCGCATCTTCTTTCAGAGTGTAACCCTGTTTTGTCAGTAGCTCTGCTTCTTGCTCGGTAAAGAACGAACCGATCGGCTTGGTCGGGTTGAGGAATGCCGGATCGTTAGCATCGACTTCGACCTGGGTAACCAGCGTTGCTACAGGTTTATTAATGCCACGAGAAAGCAGTTCTTCTCTTAAGGCGTTTTGTAGATCGTAACCAATATAACCCTGGCTTAAGGCAACACAGACAGACATCGGCAGCATTGGCGAGTGCGCTTCAGTTTTTGCTGCAGCTTCAAAGGCATGGTTAATCATGCCCACCTGTGGCCCGTTGCCATGAGTGACGATGACCTCATGTCCCTGGGCAATTAAATCAACAATTGCCTGAGAAGTAATTTTTACCGCTTTCATTTGCCCAGCCAGGTCATCGCCCAGCGCATTCCCGCCCAGGGCGAGAACAATTTTCTTACTCATTTTTCCTCACTCATCATTCTTGATTGTGTATAGATCCCTGGCAGTGGTTAGAGCACGGGAGGGACAAACGGTTTGCGTCGCAGGAAACGACCTCGCCCGGCTTTGCCTGTAAAGGTGCCGTCGCAGAAAATCGTTTCACCACGGGATAAGGTTCTGACAATCGCGCCCTGACAGGTAAACCCCTCCCATGGCGAGTAGTCAGCGTTGTCGTGGAGATGGCGATGCTGAATTTGTTGGCTCTGACGTGGGTCTATAATCACCACGTCGCCATCGGAACCGGGCGCTAATAATCCTTTTTGTGGCCACAGGCCAAACAGCCTGGCGGGCATTGCACTGGTTAACTCAACAAAACGCTCCGGTGAGATACGTCCCGTCATCACGCCACTGGAGAACAGCAGTTGCATGCGGTTCTCCACACCGGGTAAGCCATTTGGGCAGCGGCTGAAATCGCCTTTAGAAATTTGCAGGCGTTGAGCCATCGAGAAGGTGCAGTGATCGGTTGCCACCACGTCAATCGCACCATCGCTGATGCCACACCACAGTTTGTCCTGCTCGCGTACGTTACGCAGCGGTGGGCTAAGAATGAACTTCATGCCATCTTCTGTATCGTAACTGCGTTCGTCCAACAGGAGATATTGTGGGCAGGTTTCAACCCAGACTGGCTGGTGATTCGCACGGGCAAGACGCAGATAATCCAGACCTAAGCCGTTAGACAGGTGCACGATATAGAGCGGGGCGTTACCGGCAATTTGTGCCAGGTTAATCATGCGGGCGATGGCTTCCGCTTCGCATTCCAGAGGTCGACTCAAGGCATGATAACGCGGCGCGGTTAACCCTGCGGCGATAAACTCCGCCCGCTTGCTGGCGATAGCTGCGTCATTTTCCGGGTGTACGGTGGTCAGCGCGCCGGACTCATGCAAGCGGCGTAATGCCTGCAACACTTCATCATCGTTGAGTTTATATTGATAGGTTAAATAGAGTTTAAAACTGCTCAGTCCTTCCTCAACCATCATCGGAATTTCGTCGAGGATAGCGTGATTAATATGTTGAATGACACCGTGAAAGCTGTAGTCGATGACTGCTTTGTGGGCGGCATAACCGCGATAAACTTCCAGTTGATGGCGTAACCGGCAGCCATTTGGGCCAAATCCCATATGGTCAATAATGGTTGTTGTACCGCCACACGCAGCAGCGCGGGTACCGGTAAAAAAATCATCACAACTGCGCGCGATGCCGACATCAATATTGAAATGCGTATGGACATCCACGCCGCCAGGGAAAACGTAACAGCCAGAGGCATCAATTTCTTCGCAAGGGAGTTGCGGCGAAATATCGGTACCCAACTGGCGAACAATCCCGCTTTCAATCAGCAAATCCTGCTTCGCCTGTCCATCTGCATTAACAACAATGCCGTTTTTTATCAATACGCGCATAGCAAACTCCAAAAACCCTCCGGCGAACCGGAGGGGAATAAGTGAAGAGTAATTATTCGGTTGCCAGCCAGCTTAATGGGATTGCAGCGTACATAGCGGCACAGGTTACCAGGTGAGATTTCCAGGTTTTTTCGTTTGGCGCGTGCGCTTCCGGTTCTTTACCAGGGCCAAAACCGATGACCGGAATGCCGTGGCGACCCATGATGGATACGCCATTAGTCGAGAAGGTCCACTTATCAACGACAGGCGCTTTACCAAACAGCCCTTCATAAGCATTCACCAGTGCTTTAACGGTGAAGTGATCTTCTTCCACTTTCCAGGTCGGGAAGTAGCATTCGGTTGGGTAAACCAGGCCAGTCCAGGACGGGCGGTCGTAGTTGTACATAGAAACAACCGCGTTAGCTTTCTGTACTGCAGGTAGAGCGCGGATCTCGTCCAGCGCGCCTTCCCAGGTTTCGCCCCAGGTCAGACGACGGTCGATTGAAACTGCGCAGCTGTCTGCTACAGCGCAACGACTTGGGGAGGTGAAGAAGATTTCAGAAACAGTCAGCGTACCTTTGCCGAGGAATTCGTCATAGCCCAGACGTTGAGACAGTTCCTGTAATTCGCCAAGAATTGGACCCATTTTGAAAATGGCGTTATCACCACGTTCTGGTGCCGAACCGTGGCAGCTAACACCCTGAACATCAATGCGAATTTCCATACGACCGCGTTGACCACGGTATACCTGGCAGTCGGTTGGTTCGGTACTGACCACAAATTCCGGGCGAATGCCGGATTGTTCAATAATGTATTGCCAGCACAGACCGTCGCAGTCTTCTTCCTGCACAGTACCGGTGACCAGCAGGGTATATTCATCTTCCAGACCGAGATCTTTAATGATTTTTCCGGCATATACCATAGACGCCATGCCGCCTTCCTGGTCGGAAGTACCACGACCACCGATCAGCTCGTCGGTTTCCATGCCTTCATACGGATCGAAGTCCCAGTTTTTGATGTTGCCAATGCCGACTGTATCGATATGAGCGTCCATTGCCACCAGACGCGGGCCGTGGCCGATATAACCGAGAACGTTGCCCATTGGGTCGATTTCAACTTTATCGAAGCCGACTTTTTCCATCTCTTCTTTAATACGATGTACTACGCGTTTCTCGTCGCAGCTTTCACTGGGAATAGCAACCATATCGCGTAGGAAGCGAGTCATGTCTGCCTGGTAATCTTTTGCTTTTTCAAGAATCAGTTTGAATGGAATATTCTTAGCCATTATTTTTCTCCAGATTTTTTACTCCCCGTTTTGCAGGGAGCAGTTCCAATAGGGTGATTAAGGTGCTACAGCGTGTTTGCCTTCCCAGACAACTTCGCGGTAGTGCTTCACGTCGGTGTCGCCTTCAGTGCTGATAACCAGCACCACGGCATCTTTGTTCAGCGCCAGTTTTTCCATCAGGCTTTGACGTTGCGGGTGATAATGAACCGCTGCGAGAACGCCCAAACCGACAGCGCCGGATTCACCGGAGATGATGCGCGGGTCGTTGCCATACGGATTACCCAGCACGCGCATACCTAATGCGGCAACGCTGTCCTGGCAGGAGATGAATTGGGTGGCGCAGTTACGTAGGATTTCCCAGCCCAGTGGGTTAGGTTCGCCGCAGGCCAGGCCCGCCATGATGGTGGCCATATCACCGCCAACGTTGACGATGTCGCCTTTGACGCCGGAGCGATAAATACAGTCAGCTTTGTCAGGTTCAACAATAATGCTGTGCAGATTTTGCGGGCTATAGACGTCGACCAGATAACCCAGCACACCACCGGCCATTGCACCGACACCGGCTTGCAGCAGAACGTGTGTCGGGGTGACGCCCATTTCACGCATTTGCTCGACGGCTTCATCCGCCAGTGTTGCGTAGCCTTGCATGATCCAGGTTGGGATTTTGGTGTAACCTTCCCATGCCGTGTCTTGTACCACTTCCCAGCCGTGCTGCTGCGCGTGTTGCATGGTCAGGCGAACGGTATCGTCATAGTTCATATCCGTGACGATGCACTCGGCACCGAGGTTTAGAATGGCGTCAACGCGTTCCTGAGCAGAACCTTTCGGCATGTAAATCACCGCATTCTGTCCGAGTTGCTGTGCTGCCCATGCCACACCGCGCCCGTGGTTGCCGTCGGTGGTAGTCGCGAAAGTCATTTTTTCGCCGATGGCATTTTTCAGGTGCTCAAATGACAGCGTTTCGATATCAAGATGATATTTTTCACACAATAATTGAGCGATGGCGTACGCACCGCCGAGCATTTTGAAGGCGTTCAGACCGAATCGTTTTGATTCGTCTTTGACGAGAATTTTCTTTACACCAAACAGGTTTGCGAGATCGTCCAGCGCACAAAGCGGTGTTGGGTGATAACCAGCAATTTTCTGGTGGAACTGGCGTGCCAGTTTTGCCTGGCTTTGCGAAAAAAGCGGTGATGTTTCGCCGTTGAAAAATTTGTTATCGGCGATATCAATCTTCAATGAGAAAACGGACATATCCTATCCTTTTGGCCTCTGGAAATAGAGGGCCGACCAGCTGATCGGCCCGAGGGGTTATTTCACGCGTTCTTGCGCTTCTTTCAGCAGTTGCTCGAGCAGTGCACCTGGTTTGGCGTATTTACGGGACAGGATCATCGCGGCGATGATATAAGGCTTCCAGCTGGCTTCTTTGTAGGTAGCGATACGGTATTTTTCGAATACGCCTTCAGTCACTTCACCTTCTTTGCAGGATACGCCGCTGATATCAGCTGGCAGGCAGTGCATGTACAGGGCTTCGCCATCACGGGTCAGTTCCATCATCTCTTCAGTACAATGCCAGTCTTTGTGTTGCGCGTTCTGTGCCAGACACTGTTTTTCCAGTGCTTTTAAGCCTTCGTGATCGTTCGCACGCAGCAATTCAGTACGCTCTTCCATCACTTTGTAAGGTGCCCATGACTTCGGATAAACGATGTCTGCGTCTTTGAAGGCTTCTTCCATGCTGGTGACCTGACGGAAGCTACCACCGGAGGCTTTAGCATTGTTTTTAGCAACTTCAACGACATCCGGGATCAGGTCGTAGCCTTCCGGATGGGCCAGGGTGACATCCATACCGAAGCGGGTCATCAGACCTATGATGCCTTGTGGTACAGAGAGCGGTTTGCCATAGCTTGGGGAGTAGGCCCAGGTCATGGCGATTTTTTTGCCTTTCAGGTTTTCCAGCGAACCAAAGTGTTCACGCAACCATGCCAGGTCAGCCATAGACTGAGTCGGGTGGTCAATATCGCATTGCAGGTTCACTAAAGCCGGACGCTGCGGCAGCACACCCTGCTTGTAGCCGTCATCAAGTGCAGCGCCAACTTCACGCATATAGGCGTTGCCTGCGCCCAGATACATATCGTCGCGAATACCGATAGCGTCAGCGCAGAAGGAGATCATATTGGCGGTTTCACGCACGGTTTCGCCGTGAGCGATTTGTGATTTACCTTCGTCAAGATCTTGTTGTGCAAGGCCGAGCAGGTTAAGCGCGGAAGCATAAGAGAAGCGGGTACGGGTGGAATTGTCGCGGAATACGGAAATACCTAATCCACTATTAAAGACTTTGGTTGAGATGTTTTCAGCACGCAGTGCTTTTAACGCGGCGGCAACGTCCAGTACTTGTTTCAGTTCGTCTGGCGTCTGTTCCCACGTTAACAAAAAATCTTTTTCATGCAGGTGAGAGGTCAGCGAATTGATATCCTTAATCAGCTCATTAACAGTTTTCATCATAAAGTCCCGATAGTGGAATGACAGGCAAAGTGGTTTATTTCACTGTGACGTGCCAAAGTGATTGGTGTTTTCACAGCTATACCTGGGACTAACAATAAGTGTGCCAGAATTATCCACGCGGCTGCGAAAGGCTAATTTGACGGATAATGTGTGGGGTTGATCACATATTGATGCCAGTTTCCGGTTGTTTTTAAAATACGAAAACGTTTGGCTTTTTTTATCACGTTATTTATTTGCTGCTAAGTATCAGAAATAAGATAAAGAGGCAGGCTATCTCTCTTCAGTTTGATAAACTTGCCGCTGTAATTCTCATATTGATATAGAAATGTGATATCTCTTCCATAATTTTATTAGAAAGTGATAAAAATCTTATGTTTTTATCAAAGCCAATTTCGCCTGAGTTAATATCATCATGATCTGTGAACCATCAACGTCTTCAATGATCGACTTTTAAGTAAGTCTGGAAGGTAAAGCTATGGAGCTTGCGACTACGCAGTCAGTATTGATGCAAATTCAACCGACAATTCAGCGTTTTGCCAGAATGCTTGCCAGCGTTTTGCAGCTTGAGGTTGAGATCGTTGATGAAAACTTGTGTCGCGTCGCCGGAACGGGCGCGTATGGGAAGTTTCTTGGCCGCCAGTTGAGCGGCAACTCACGCCTGCTCCGCCACGTCCTGGAAACGAAAACTGAAAAAGTTGTGACACAGTCTCGCTTCGATCCCCTTTGTGAAGGTTGCGATAGTAAAGAAAATTGCCGCGAAAAAGCATTTCTGGGTACGCCTGTCATTTTACAGGATCGTTGTGTTGGGGTGATAAGTTTGATTGCCGTTACCCACGAGCAACAAGAACATATCAGTGATAATTTACGCGAATTTTCCGATTACGTTCGCCATATATCCACCATTTTTGTTTCTAAACTTCTGGAGGATCAGGGACCAGGAGATAACATCAGTAAAATATTCGCGACCATGATCGATAATATGGATCAGGGCGTGTTAGTGGTTGATGCTGATAATCGTGTTCAGTTTGTTAATCAGACAGCTTTAAAAACACTCGGTGTTGTACAAAATAATATTATTGGAAAACCTGTTCGTTTCAGACCATTAACATTTGAGAGTAATTTTACCCATGGTCATATGCAACATATTGTTTCGTGGGATGATAAAAGTGAATTAATCATTGGTCAGTTGCATAACATCCAGGGCCGACAACTATTTTTAATGGCGTTTCACCAATCGCATACCAGTTTTTCTGTAGCAAATGCACCTGATGAACCGCATATTGAACAATTGGTTGGCGAGTGCCGTGTTATGCGGCAATTAAAACGACTCATTAGCCGTATTGCACCCAGCCCATCCAGCGTTATGGTGGTTGGTGAAAGCGGCACGGGTAAAGAAGTCGTCGCTCGTGCAATCCATAAGTTGAGCGGAAGACGGAATAAACCCTTTATTGCTATCAACTGTGCCGCGATTCCGGAACAGCTTCTGGAGAGCGAACTGTTCGGTTATGTTAAAGGCGCATTTACTGGCGCTTCTGCCAACGGTAAAACAGGGTTGATTCAGGCGGCGAATACGGGCACGCTGTTTCTCGATGAAATTGGTGATATGCCATTAATGTTGCAGGCTAAATTACTGCGCGCTATTGAGGCGCGTGAAATTCTGCCGATTGGTGCCAGTAGCCCAATACAAGTCGACATCCGCATCATTTCTGCAACTAATCAGAATTTGGCCCAGTTCATTGCCGAAGGTAAATTCCGCGAAGATCTCTTCTACCGACTTAATGTTATCCCGATAACTCTTCCACCGCTGCGTGAACGTCAGGAAGATATTGAATTACTGGTGCATTACTTTTTACATCTGCATACCCGTCGTCTGGGATCGGTTTATCCTGGCATTGCTCCTGATGTCGTCGAAATATTGCGTAAGCATCGTTGGCCCGGAAACCTGCGCGAGTTAAGCAATTTGATGGAATATCTGGTTAACGTTGTTCCTTCAGGTGAAGTTATCGACAGCACGCTATTGCCGCCAAATCTGCTGAATAATGGCACAACGGAGCAAAGTGATGTAACAGAGGTCAGTGAGGCGCACCTGTCACTCGATGATGCGGGCGGCACGGCGCTGGAGGAGATGGAAAAGCAAATGATCCGCGAGGCGCTTTCACGTCATAACAGCAAGAAGGAAGTTGCTGATGAACTGGGCATCGGCATTGCTACGCTCTATCGCAAGATTAAGAAATATGAGTTGTTAAACACATAACCTCTGAGAATCCGGCCTGAATTCAGGCCGGATATCCTTTTACTTCGTTTTCTCGCAATCCAGAACTGTATTTACAATCATCTGATACCCCGTGCAGCGACAAAGATTTCCCGCCAGTCCACGACGAATTTCCGTAATGGTTAATGGTTTTTCGCGTGGTTTTGCCAGCATCGCCGTGGTAGCCATAATCAGGCCCGGCGTACAAAACCCGCATTGCACTGCGCCGGATTTCGCATAAGCCAGTTGGACATGAGAAAGTTTACCGCCTTTCGCTTCACCTTCCAGCGTGCGGATCTCTTTTCCTTCAGCCCAGGCCGCAAGGAATAAGCAACTGTCTATCGCAGTGCCGTCGACCAGCACCGTACAGGCACCGCATTCGCCTACGCAGCAACCTTGTTTGACACTAAGAAGCCCTTGTTCTCGGAGTAGTTCCGAAAGCGGCATTCCTGGCGCGGCGTGAAGCTGAAAAGGCATCCCGTTAATGACGCATTCGATGGTAATTGTTTCGCTGTGATTCATTGCAATTTTCCCCCCGCCGCGGCGACGGCTTCGCTAATCACTTTTTTGGTCATCGTCTGGATGAGATGCAGACGAAACTCTTTACTGGCCCGCCATGAAGAACGCGGGGCGACATCTTGCAGGACTGATTCGCTGATGGCTTCCAGCGTTTGCAGGTTTAATGGCGCATTTTGTGCAGTCTGTTCGGCATGTTGGCAGCGAATCGGCGTTGGCGCGGCAACACCAAATGCCAGGCGTAATTCGCTGAAATTGCCGTTATCCAGTCGGCAATGTGCGGCGCAGCCAATTGTTGAAATATCCATTGCGTCGCGCATGGCATATTTAAAATGCGCGCTGCCCGCGTGTTCTTTCGGCTGTGGCGGAAAATGAAAGGCGACAAGGATTTCGTCATGCTCAAGAGACACTTTGCCCGGCCCGGTGTGAAAGCCATTAATCGGGACGAAACGAACACCGCGCGGGGAGTGGATCTCAAGCTTCGCGTCATAAATTAGCGTTGGCGTGGCAGAATCTGCGCTGGTGGCACCGTTGCAAATATTTCCACCGTAGGTAGCGACGTTACGGATCTGCGGTCCGGCAATGGATGAGGCCGCAGCACATAACGCCGGGAGATGACGTTGAGTTACAGGATCTTCAATGAGCTGAGTAAATGTTGTCGCGGAGCCGATTCGCAGCGCGCCATCTTCCGCCTGTGTTATTCCCTGAAGCTCTGCCAGATTGTGGATATCAACAATATGGCGATAGCGGTCATTGTGATGGTGAAGCTGTATCAGTACGTCAGAGCCACCGGCAAGCAATTTGGCCTGCGGGTTGTCAGCCAGCAGGTTGATGGCATCGGCAAGGGTTGCTGCGCGATGGTAAGAAGCAAAATCAAACATGATGTTATCCTCAAATCAATCCTGCCAGATGGAATTCTTCATATAATCGTTTTGGCGTTAGCGGCAGTGTATTGATTGCAACACCGGTAGCCATCTTCACCGCGTTACGAATAGCAGCGGCTACAGGAATTATGGGTGGCTCACCCAGTGACTTATGTCCGTATGCGGATTGCGGTTCATTGATTTCGACAAACGCGCTTTCCAGTTGTGGCAGATCCGGCATGGTCGGCATTTTGTAATCCAGCAGATTGGGGTTACGGACCACGCCGCTTTTCGCATCGATGATCATCTCTTCAAATAGCGCCCAGCCAATGCCCATCCCCATTCCGCCGTGTACCTGACCTTCTGCTAGCAGCGGATTAAGAATATGGCCCGAATCATGAACGTTGAGGATGCGGTTGATGGTGACTTTACACAGTGCAATATCGACCGTCAGATCAACAAAGGTACAGCCAAACGCCGGTGGGTTAGTGGTGGTTTTGATGGAGCTTTCGGCAGAGAGCTGCCCGCCGCGTTCAGGGTGGTAGAAAGCGTCCATCGCCAAATCTTTTAACGACATTAACGGCTCTTCCGGTCGTTCAACCAGCACGATATGGCCTTTTATCAGGGTCAGATTCATCGCTGACTGATGTAGCATGACTGCGGCGTGAGCGATGATTTTCTCTTTTAATAACAGTGCCGCACTGCGCAGCGCAGGCGCGGCAACATAGCTCTGACGTGAGGCAAATGCGCCGGGGTCGAATGGTGTAACGTCGGTGTCTTGTGTCGAAATTACGCGGACATCGCTGACCGGAACTCCCACGGTTTCTGCCACCATTTGCGAGAACACGGTGTCGGCACCCTGGCCGATTTCCGTCGCGCCGCTTTGCACGTTGATGGTTCCATCCTGATTCATCAACAGGCGCGCGCCTGCTATTTCTACGCCGACAGGCCAGGTGTTAGAGGTGTAGCTAAAACAGGCGACGCCAACGCCACGACGTAAATTGCCTTGCTGGTTCTGGCACTCTGCACGGCGTTTTTCCCATTCAAAGATTTTCCGGCCTTTTTCAAGACACTCCGGCAACCCTGCGCTGTAAATACGTTTTCCCGTGAGCGGATTAGCATCTCCTTCGCGGGCGGCGTTGCGTAAACGAATTTCAACAGGATCAATACCTAACGCTGTCGCGGCATCATCAAGCATAGACTCAACGGTAAATACGACTTGTGGCGCGCCATAACCACGCATCGCACCAGCCGAGGGGAGGTTGGTATAGCAGGTCTTTGAACTGTAAGCGTAGGCACAACGAGGATAAAGGTAAGCGACTTTATTCCCCCCAGCAGAAGCAATGGAGTGCCCGTGAGATGCATAAGCGCCGGTGTTAGACAGAACATCCAGACTATAACCTTTCAATGTTCCGTCGCGGTTCACGCCCATTTGCCCGTCAATAGTAAAAGCGTGGCGGGTACGGGTTGCGAGGAAACACTCTTCACGGCTAAGGGAAACTTTCACCGGAATGCCGCCAAGTTTGCTGGTCAGGAATGCCGCCATTGGCTCTTCCAGTACATCCTGTTTATTACCAAAACCGCCACCGATAAACGGTTTGATGACTCGTACGCATGACCAGGGAATATCCAGCGCCTGACCAACCACGCGGCGAACAATGTGCGGGATCTGGGTGCTGGAAACGATGGTAATTCGCGAGTCATCCTCCATCCATGCCAGCGATGTCACGCTTTCCATATGACAATGTTGAATAACGGGAGTCTGATAGTGCCCCTGTACCTGGTAGTCGGCGGCATCGATTGTTTGTTGGACATTACCCGTCGACATCGTGCTTTGTTTCAGTAAATTGCCACCGTTATGGATTGGTGCAGCGTCTTCTGCCAGCGCCGCTTCTGGCGAGGTGATAACGGGTAATTCTTGCCACTCAATGCTGACCAATTGCGCCGCTTTTTCTGCCGTGAGTTCATCGCGGGCCACGACGATGGCAACGGCGTCGCCATGATGACGAACATGGCGAGTTAGCAGTGCGCGATCGGCGGTATCGCGCTTGTTTTCGTCAAGTGTCCAGGCATGCCCTGCCGTGGCGAATGGGATTTCTGGCACATCTTCCCAGGTAAAAATCGCCAGGACGCCCGGCAAACTCCTGGCTTGTTCATCATTAATACTTACGGCATAACCATGTGCGATAGGACTACGTACATATTTCGCGTAACACATGCCCGCCATAACATAATCGTCAGTATATCGTGCCCGCCCGGTGACCTTAGCAATGGCATCGACGCGCATGCATGATTCACCCGTAGCGGTTGCTTCCCGCGCTTCCATAGAAATCCCCTCGGTTTGAACATTTGGTTCTTATGGCAAAGATTTAGTCTTAGCAGGCAAGAATTACGCCAGAAACGACTATATGCGTGAGGGGAGGAAGGAAGTGTGATGACGTTAAAAAAACACAGATATGATACGAAACAGGACTCTGAATAGGGACAGTGATACGTATCAATATGAGTGGCGATAAAATCAATGTGATAAATTAGGATTATTACGCATCAAGGTGGGAAATAGGGTAAAAGTCAGGAACTTCGATACCACTACAGCAAATATTTTGCTGATGATACTTCCCTTTGCCAAATGAAATTAACCTCTTTCTCTATTACATCGCTTTTCCAGAAGCAAGAGATTGGGTATCCAGAAGCCGGCTGCTATGATATGGCGTCTTGTTTTTTAAGCGAGGAAAGATTTTGAGTGCGGGACGCCTGAATAAAAAATCTCTGGGTATCGTGATGTTGTTATCGGTTGGACTGCTTTTGGCGGGCTGTTCGGGTAGCAAATCATCCGATACAGGAACGTATTCCGGCTCCGTTTACACCGTGAAACGGGGGGATACGCTATATCGTATTTCGCGCACCACGGGAACCAGCGTAAAAGAACTGGCGCGACTGAACGGCATTTCCCCCCCTTACACCATTGAAGTAGGTCAGAAACTAAAACTGGGTGGGGCGAAAAGTAGCAGTAGTACACGTAAATCAACCGCCAAATCAACGACCAAAACCGCATCGGTTACACCGTCATCAGCGGTACCGAAATCTTCCTGGCCGCCAGTAGGGCAACGTTGTTGGTTATGGCCAACGACAGGGAAAGTTATCATGCCGTATTCGACAGCAGATGGCGGCAATAAAGGGATTGATATCTCAGCTCCACGGGGTACACCTATTTACGCCGCGGGTGCAGGAAAGGTGGTGTATGTGGGCAACCAGCTGCGTGGCTACGGTAATCTCATCATGATTAAACACAGTGAAGATTACATTACGGCTTACGCCCATAATGACACGATGCTGGTAAATAATGGGCAAAGCGTGAAGGCTGGGCAAAAAATCGCCACTATGGGGAGCACTGATGCGGCATCTGTTCGCCTGCATTTCCAGATTCGTTACCGTGCAACGGCAATTGATCCGCTACGTTACTTGCCGCCTCAGGGCAGCAAGCCAAAATGCTGATGGCGAATTAATCAGCAGTCAGCAGCGTGGTACTTGCTAAGGAGAGCGTAAGGTTTATAATGCCTTACGCATCTCGAAGCGGGCGTAGTTCAATGGTAGAACGAGAGCTTCCCAAGCTCTATACGAGGGTTCGATTCCCTTCGCCCGCTCCAATTTATCTTCACATCATCTACCTGCCATTTTTGTTGTATCTGATTTTCTATATTATCTTAATTCAAGGCTTCAGACTTTTCGCAATCGCCGTAATACTTCCCCATTTTTTTGTAAATAAAAAGCGTTTACGCAATGCAATCGTCATGTATCTTAAATAGTCTTATTTAAGATGTTCAGAACTCTTTGTGTGTTTAACTATCTGATAATTATATAATATTACGAGAGAAGTGATAGAGCGGAATAATAACAAATGAACATTATGAAAACTGGGATGGTTCAAAATTGACGCAATTTTGAACCATCCACAACGGATATTAGCTAAAGAACATTACCGATACGCACAGAATACCCACGATCAGCGTAATCAGATTTCCGATGGAACGCCAGGGTTTAAGCGCCGGGATGAGATACGTTGACAGCGTAGGCATGATGAAAAGTATCATGGCAATGAGCGGGCCGCTGATCGCGTAAATCATCGAAATCGCGTTCGGGTTAATGCAACAAACAATGAAGGTAATCAGCGATACCAACATAATTGATAGTGCGCGGTTAAATGCACGACTTTTCTTTACACCAACCTGCTGTAATGTTGTTTTGACGACCTCTGTGGCACCTTCAATAACGCCAAAGTACGTACCCAAGAATGATTTCGACATCGCAACTACTGCGACAATAATCCCGGAAATTGACAACCATGCTGGGGCGTTCGGCAGCATAGAAAGCGCCGATAAAATGGTAACCCCTTCTTCTTTAGCCGCTTCAATATACGAAGGTGGAATAGAAAGCAGGCAGCTAAAGACAAAGAACAATACACTTATGCAGATGATGAGATAAGCGACTTTCATAATTTTTTTGCATTTATCCATAGCATGTTCGCCATATTTTTCACGTCTGTCTATGGCAAACGTAGAAATAATGGGCGTATGGCTAAAAGCGAAAACCATCACGGGAATCGATATCCATATCTGGTGAAGGGTATTCTGATTGAACTCTACCTGGGTTGTTAATAGATCAGGTTGCCAACTACCGACCAGGTAAATAGAAAGAAATAAGAAATAGGCAATCAATGGGAATACCAAAAATCCCATTACCCGAATGGTTGCATGGCGTCCCATCAGAAAAATGAGATTCAGGATTAATACAACCCCCAGACTCACCAACATACGGATGCGAAGATCAATAACCATATGCTTTGCCAGTTGTTCCGTAAGTGAGTTGGTAATTGCCACTGCATATATCAACACGACGACAAAAAAGGCGATGAAGTACAGCGTGGTAATCAGATTACCAATCTTCTTGCCATAGTAGTGTGTTACCGCGCCCGTTATCCCTTCACCTGCTGATGTTTTCGATGAGAGGATGAACTGGCATAAGGCTTTATGTGGCCAATATGTTAAAGGCCAGGCGACCAGAGCAGTAATAAACAGGACCACAGCCCCCGCCGAACCTAACTGAATAGGAAGGAAGAGCGTGCCTGCACCAACGGCTGTGCCGTAGAGCGCGAAACTCCACAGAGTTTCTTCTTTTGACCAAATATTAGACATTATCTGAACGTATCATCTACAAATTAAACAAAATGGAGGGCAATTTACCATAAACCAGGTTAAGTATGGGAGATTAACGCCTTATCTACCTCTCTATTGGTGGGTTAGTGGTTGCAAACCTTACGTGCCAGTTATGTCTCTGACTACTACTCAGGCGTATTTCCTTTGTGATAATAGTCACTTTTTTTAAACAATTAAGATAACTGTAATTAACAATCATTTACTATTGCACTGTTAATTGGTGCGAGGTTGTGATGAAAGACGTTGTGATTGTCGGGGCGTTACGGACACCTATCGGCTGCTTTCGTGGTGCGTTAGCGGGTCATTCCGCCGTGGAACTTGGCAGCCTGGTCGTCAAAGCGTTAATAGAACGTACCGGCGTTCCTGCATATGCGGTGGATGAAGTGATTCTTGGTCAGGTGTTGACTGCAGGGGCAGGGCAGAATCCGGCAAGACAATCGGCTATTAAAGGTGGTCTTCCTAATAGCGTTTCTGCAATCACTATTAATGACGTTTGTGGTTCCGGGCTTAAAGCACTGCATCTGGCTACTCAGGCGATACAGTGTGGCGAGGCTGATATTGTCATCGCCGGTGGCCAGGAAAACATGAGCCGCGCACCACATGTTCTGACTGATAGCCGCACCGGCGCACAGCTTGGCAATAGCCAGTTGGTTGATAGTCTTGTGCATGATGGGTTGTGGGATGCCTTCAATGATTATCATATTGGTGTCACCGCCGAAAATCTGGCTCGCGAATATGGCATCAGCCGTCAGTTGCAGGATGCTTACGCACTTAGCTCGCAACAAAAAGCGCGAGCGGCGATTGACGCCGGACGATTTAAAGATGAGATCGTCCCGGTAATAACCCAAAGTAACGGTCAGACGTTGGTTGTTGATACCGATGAACAGCCACGCACTGACACCAGCGCAGAAGCCTTAGCCCGTTTAAATCCTTCATTTGATAGTCTCGGTTCTGTGACAGCGGGTAATGCATCATCCATAAACGATGGGGCAGCTGCAGTAATGATGATGAGCGAAGCCAAAGCACGAGCGTTGAATTTACCCGTGCTGGCCCGCATCCGCGCATTTGCCAGCGTTGGTGTGGATCCGGCATTGATGGGAATTGCGCCGGTGTATGCGACCCGCCGTTGCCTGGAGCGTGTTGGCTGGCAGTTGGCTGATGTCGATCTTATCGAGGCTAATGAAGCGTTTGCTGCACAGGCGCTTTCGGTTGGCAAGATGCTTGAATGGGATGAGCGTCGGGTCAATGTCAATGGTGGTGCGATCGCACTCGGTCACCCGATAGGCGCTTCCGGTTGCCGAATCCTGGTTTCTCTTGTTCATGAAATGGTGAAACGTAATGCCCGCAAAGGACTGGCAACGCTTTGTATCGGCGGAGGCCAGGGTGTGGCATTGACCATTGAACGTGACGAGTAGCTCTGCATTTCCTCCTTACCGATAAATATCTGCTGTCATTAATCTGTTGAATAATGATGGCTGGTGAGTCGACATACCTTTTCAGGGCTCCCTGATTTTTCCATTCTCATGACATATTCGTGATCGACACTGCACTTTTTTTAATCCTTAACTTGAAAATGAAACATTGTTTTATTTTTAATTGAAAACCCTATCCCATGGGCATATCATCCCCTCATAGAGAAAACGAAACAGTGTTTCATTGTTGTTTTCTATTTTCACGCTTCACTGATTATCGGAGGTTGATGTGGACGTAAGACAGAGCATCCACAGTACGCACGCAAAAACGCTGGATACCCAGGGGCTGCGCAATGAATTTTTGGTTGAAAAGGTATTTGTCGCCGATGAGTACACCATGGTTTACAGCCACATTGACCGTATTATTGTTGGCGGCATTATGCCGGTAACTAAAACGGTTTCCGTTGGCGGGGAAGTTGGTAAACAACTCGGCGTAAGCTATTTCCTTGAACGTCGCGAGTTAGGTGTTATCAATATTGGCGGTGCCGGTACGATTACTGTCGATGGTCAATGCTATGAAATCGGTCACCGCGACGCCCTGTATGTTGGTAAAGGTGCAAAAGAAGTTGTCTTTGCCAGTATTGATACCGCCACTCCGGCGAAGTTTTATTACAATTGCGCACCCGCGCATACGACGTATCCCACCAAAAAAGTCACACCGGACGAAGTATCTCCAGTCACGTTAGGCGATAACCTCACCAGTAACGGTCGCACGATTAACAAATATTTTGTCCCGGATGTGCTGGAAACCTGCCAATTGAGTATGGGGCTGACGGAGCTGGCTCCAGGTAACTTGTGGAACACCATGCCGTGTCACACCCACGAGCGCCGGATGGAAGTTTATTTCTATTTCAATATGGATGATGACGCCTGCGTTTTCCACATGATGGGGCAACCGCAAGAAACGCGTCACATTGTGATGCATAACGAGCAGGCGGTGATCTCCCCGAGCTGGTCGATCCATTCCGGCGTCGGAACCAAAGCTTATACCTTTATCTGGGGCATGGTCGGTGAAAACCAGGTTTTTGATGATATGGACCATGTGGCCGTTAAAGATTTGCGCTAGTTGTGGGCATAAACGAATAAGGTATTGTTATGATTTTAAGTGCATTTTCTCTCGAAGGTAAAGTTGCGGTCGTCACTGGTTGTGATACTGGGCTGGGCCAGGGGATGGCGTTGGGGCTGGCGCAAGCGGGCTGTGACATTGTTGGCATTAACATCGTTGAACCGACTGAAACCATCAAGCAGGTCACGGCGCTGGGGCGTCGTTTTTTAAGCCTGACCGCCGATCTGCGAAAGATTGATGGCATTCCAGCACTGCTGGATCGCGCGGTAGCTGAGTTTGGTCATATTGATATCCTGGTGAATAACGCCGGATTGATTCGCCGCGAAGACGCTCTCGAATTCAGCGAAAAAGACTGGGACGATGTCATGAACCTGAATATCAAGAGCGTATTCTTCATGTCTCAGGCAGCGGCGAAACACTTTATCGCGCAAGGCAATGGCGGCAAGATTATCAATATCGCGTCAATGCTCTCCTTCCAGGGCGGGATCCGTGTGCCTTCTTATACCGCATCAAAAAGCGGTGTGATGGGCGTGACGCGATTGATGGCGAACGAATGGGCTAAACACAATATTAATGTTAATGCGATAGCTCCGGGTTACATGGCGACCAACAATACTCAACAACTGCGGGCAGATGAACAACGTAGCGCGGAAATTCTCGACCGCATTCCAGCTGGCCGTTGGGGACTGCCGAGTGACCTGATGGGGCCGGTAGTGTTTCTTGCCTCCAGCGCTTCAGATTATGTAAATGGTTATACCATTGCTGTGGATGGCGGTTGGCTGGCGCGTTAATTCATTCCTCTTACTTTTATGACCCTGCCGCATGGCAGGGTTTTTTATATCTGTAGATCATCATAATCCATATCATGGTTATGAAATAATCCATATCAATTATCAATTAATGAACTTTATGAATTTTATCTGCTTTAAAATTAGGTGGTTAATAATAATCTCAATAATTCAACTTAATTTGAAAATTGGAATATCCATCACATAACGACATGTCGTAGCAATTTAATCCATATTTATGCTATTTCCGACCTGACACCTGTGTGAATTGTTCACGTATTTTTTCACTATGTCTTACTCTCTGCTGGCAGGAAAAAATGGTTACTATCAATACGGAATCTGCTTTAACGCCACGTCCTCTGCGGGATACGCGGCGTATGAATATGTTTGTTTCGGTAGCTGCTGCGGTCGCAGGATTGTTATTTGGTCTTGATATCGGCGTAATCGCCCGAGCGTTGCCGTTCATTACCGATCACTTTGTGCTGACCAGTCGTTTGCAGGAATGGGTGGTCAGTAGCATGATGCTCGGCGCAGCAATTGGTGCGCTGTTTAATGGTTGGCTGTCGTTCCGCCTGGGGCGTAAATACAGCCTGATGGCGGGGGCCATCCTGTTTGTACTCGGTTCGATAGGGTCCGCTTTTGCGACCAGCGTAGAGATGTTAATCGCCGCTCGTGTGGTGTTGGGCATTGCTGTCGGGATCGCGTCTTACACCGCTCCTCTATATCTTTCTGAAATGGCAAGTGAAAACGTTCGCGGTAAGATGATCAGCATGTACCAGTTGATGGTCACTCTCGGCATCGTGCTGGCGTTTTTATCCGATACAGCGTTCAGTTATAGCGGTAACTGGCGCGCAATGTTGGGGGTTCTTGCTTTACCAGCAGTTCTGCTGATTATTCTGGTGGTCTTCCTGCCAAATAGCCCGCGCTGGCTGGCGGAAAAGGGGCGTCATATTGAGGCGGAAGAAGTATTGCGTATGCTGCGCGATACGTCGGAAAAAGCGCGAGAAGAACTCAACGAAATTCGTGAAAGCCTGAAGTTAAAACAGGGCGGTTGGGCATTGTTTAAGATCAACCGTAACGTCCGTCGTGCTGTATTTCTCGGTATGTTGTTGCAGGCGATGCAGCAGTTTACCGGTATGAACATCATCATGTACTACGCGCCACGTATCTTCAAAATGGCGGGCTTTACGACCACAGAACAACAGATGATTGCGACTCTGGTCGTGGGGCTGACCTTTATGTTCGCTACCTTCATTGCGGTCTTTACGGTAGATAAAGCAGGGCGTAAGCCGGCTCTGAAAATGGGTTTCAGCGTGATGGCGTTAGGCACTCTGGTGCTGGGTTACTGCCTGATGCAGTTTGATAACGGTACGGCTTCCAGTGGCTTGTCCTGGCTCTCTGTTGGCATGACGATGATGTGTATTGCCGGTTATGCGATGAGCGCCGCGCCAGTGGTGTGGATCTTGTGCTCTGAAATTCAGCCGCTGAAATGCCGCGATTTTGGCATCACCTGCTCAACGACGACAAACTGGGTGTCGAATATGATTATCGGCGCGACCTTCCTGACACTGCTTGATAGCATTGGCGCTGCCGGTACGTTCTGGCTCTACACTGCGCTGAACATTGCGTTTGTGGGCATCACTTTCTGGCTCATTCCGGAAACCAAAAATGTCACGCTGGAACATATCGAGCGCAAACTGATGGCAGGCGAAAAGTTGAGAAATATCGGCGTCTGATTTCACGGGCCGGATGTGCTGTACATCCGGCCCTTTTTTCGTTAATAGAGATTAGGCACCTGGCCGTTGAGGCGTTTGTCTCGTTCCTTATTCAGCCTTGTTGCGGTAACACACATCAGGAGAGAGGAATGAAAACAATTGGTTTGCTGGGAGGAATGAGCTGGGAATCCACTATTCCTTACTATCGTCTGATAAATGAAGGCATTAAACAGCGGCTTGGTGGGCTTCACTCTGCGCAAGTGCTGCTACATAGCGTCGATTTTCATGAAATAGAAGAGTGCCAGCGTCTCGGTGAGTGGGACAAAACCGGGGATATTCTGGCTGAGGCGGCGCTTGGCTTACAGCGGGCGGGCGCAGAAGGTATTGTGTTATGCACCAATACGATGCACAAAGTGGCGGATGCCATTGAGTCTCGTTGCTCTCTGCCTTTCTTACACATAGCGGATGCCACTGGACGTGCAATTACCGGGGCAGGAATGACTCGTGTGGCGCTGCTGGGTACACGTTACACCATGGAACAGGATTTTTATCGCGGGCGGCTGACGGAACAATTTTCCATCAACTGTCTTATTCCTGAAGCGGATGAACGGGCAAAAATTAATCAGATTATTTTTGAAGAACTGTGTCTGGGGCAATTTACCGAAGCGTCACGCGCTTATTATGCGCAAGTGATTGCTCGCCTTGCAGAACAGGGCGCACAGGGCGTCATTTTTGGCTGCACAGAAATTGGTTTACTGGTGCCAGAAGAGCGCAGTGTTCTGCCTGTGTTTGATACCGCGGCGATCCATGCCGAGGATGCTGTCGCTTTTATGCTGTCGTAGCTGACGACAAAATAGCGTCAAGAGAAGTGACCAGTTTCGGTAATCCCGCTTGTAAATGCTCACTAAACGCCTGCACCAGCGCTGATGACGGGCGGTGCAGGGGGCGGATCAGGCTGACGGTGAATGGAACCGCAATGCTGAACCGCCGCACCACTAAACCGCTTGCCGCATAATCCAGTGCGGTGAGCGGGTTAACCACCGAAACGCCTACCCCCGCCCGTACCATTGCGCAGACTGACGCGGCGCTGTGGGTTTCTACGATCATGCGTCGTTTAACCTGATTCTCAGTAAACAATTGATCCAGCAACTGGCGATAGCTGTCAGTACGGGAAAGGCTGATGTAGTTCTCACCGTGAAAATCATCCGGCGTTAATACCTTTTTTACCGCCAGCGGATGGCCCGGAGGTAACACACACACTTCATCTAAAGAGAGTAATTCGGTACGTTCTGTTCCCGCAGGCGTATGGAGCGTTTCAGTGAGTCCTAAATCATGACGCTGGGCCGAGAGCCACTCTTCAAGTAGCGGTGATTCCTGGGGCACGATGTTTAAGCTGACATCGGGATAACGTGCCAGAAAGGGTTGCAGGAGCTGCGGTAAAAAAGATTGCGAAAAGACCGGCAGGCAGGCAATAGACAGTTCTCCCTGGCGAAACTCGCGCAGACTTTCTGCGGCACTGACAATGCGATCCAGTCCGTACCAGGATCGTTGCACTTCTTCAAACAGACGCAGTCCTTGCACGGTAGGATGTAATCGTCCACGTATGCGCTCAAACAATTTCAGCCCGATCACCTTCTCAAAGCGCGCCAGTTCGCGGCTGACGGTTGGCTGTGAGGTGTGTAGCAGGTGTGCCGCCTCAGTCAGGCTTCCGGCGGTCATTACCGCATGAAAAATTTCAATATGACGTAAGTTAACGGCGGCCATTAGCGCTCTCTCGCAATCCGGTAATCCATATCATTTTTGCATAGACTCGACATAAATCGATATTTTTTATTCTTTTTATGATGTGGCGTAATCATAAAAAAGCACTTATCTGGAGTTTGTTATGCCACATTCACTGTTCAGCACTGATACCGATCTCACCGCCGAAAATCTGCTGCGTTTGCCCGCAGAATTTGGCTGCCCGGTGTGGGTCTACGATGCGCAAATTATTCGTCGGCAGATTGCAGCGCTGAAACAGTTTGATGTGGTGCGCTTTGCACAGAAAGCCTGTTCCAATATTCATATTTTGCGCTTAATGCGTGAGCAGGGCGTAAAAGTGGATTCCGTCTCGTTAGGCGAAATAGAGCGTGCACTGGCGGCGGGTTACAATCCGCAAACGCACCCCGATGATATTGTTTTTACGGCAGATGTTATCGATCAGGCGACGCTTGAACGAGTCAGTGAATTGCAAATTCCGGTGAATGCGGGTTCTGTTGATATGCTCGACCAACTGGGTCAGGTTTCGCCAGGGCATCGGGTATGGCTGCGTGTTAATCCGGGGTTTGGTCACGGGCATAGCCAAAAAACCAATACCGGTGGCGAAAACAGCAAGCACGGTATCTGGTACACCGATCTGCCCGCCGCACTGGACGTGATACAACGTCATCATCTACAGCTGGTCGGCATTCACATGCACATTGGTTCTGGCGTCGATTATGCCCATCTGGAACAGGTATGTGGTGCTATGGTGCGTCAGGTCCTCGAGTTCGGTCAGGATTTACAGGCTATTTCTGCGGGCGGTGGGCTTTCTATTCCTTATCAACAGGGTGAAGAGGCGGTTGATACCGAACATTATTATGGTCTGTGGAATGCCGCGCGTGAGCAAATCGCCCGCCATTTGGGCCATCCTGTGAAACTGGAAATTGAACCGGGTCGCTTTCTGGTAGCGCAGGCTGGCGTATTAATTACTCAAGTGCGGAGCGTCAAACAAATGGGTAGCCGCCACTTTGTGCTGGTTGATGCCGGGTTCAACGATCTGATGCGCCCGGCAATGTACGGTAGTTACCACCATATCAGTGCCCTGGCAGCTGATGGTCGTTCTCTGGAACACGCACCAACGGTGGAAACCGTCGTCGCCGGGCCGTTATGTGAATCGGGCGATGTCTTTACCCAGCAGGAAGGGGGAAATGTCGAAACCCGCGCCTTGCCGGAAGTGAAGGCGGGTGATTATCTGGTACTGCATGATACGGGGGCATATGGCGCATCAATGTCATCCAACTACAACAGCCGTCCGCTGTTACCAGAAGTTCTGTTTGATAATGGTCAGGCGCGGTTGATTCGCCGTCGCCAGACCATTGAAGAATTACTGGCGCTGGAATTGCTTTAACTGCGGTTAGTCGCTGGTTGCATGATGACTTGCCTCCAGCGACGGAGTTGACACTGAATGGCGACGTACCAGCGTCGGACTAAAGACATTAGTGATTTCCGGGAGAGGGCGATTATCCGCCAGCGCCAAAGCCAGTTCGGCAGCCTGCGTCGCCATCGTCACGATTGGGTAACGCACGGTGGTCAGGCGCGGACGCACATAGCGTGACACCAGCACATCATCAAAGCCAATTAACGAAATCTCACCCGGTACATCAATACCATTATCATTGAGCACGCCCATCGCGCCCGCCGCCATTGAATCGTTATAACAGGCTACCGCAGTGAAATTTCTGCCTCGTCCCAAAAGCTCGGTCATTGCCTGTTCGCCGCCGCTTTCGTCTGGTTCGCCAAATGTCACCAGCCGGTCATTGGCCGGAATACCACTTTCAGCAAGGGCATCGTAATACCCTTGCAGACGATCTTCGGCGTCAGAAATAGAGTGGTTAGAGCACAGATAACCAATGCGGGTATGACCTTGCTGAATTAAATGACGCGTTGCCAGCCAGGCACCGTAACGATCGTCCAGAGCAATACAACGGTTTTCAAAGCCAGGCAGGATACGGTTGATCAGCACCATACCGGGCATTTGTTTCATTAACGAGGCTAAATCGGCATCCGGGATCATTTTGGCATGGACAACCAGCGCAGCACAGCGATGGCGGATCAGTTGCTCAATGGCCTGACGCTCTTTTTGTTCGTTGTGGTAACCGTTGCCAATCAATAAAAAATTACCAGTGTGATAAGCCACCTGTTCGACCGCTTTCACCATTGCGCCGAAAAACGGATCGGAAACATCACCAACGACCAGACCGATCGTTTCAGTGGTCTGCTGCGCCAGCGCACGGGCGTTGGCGTTCGGGTGATAGCTAAGAGACTCCATTGCACTATGCACAGCAAGCCGGGAAGCTTCGCTGGCTTTGGGTGAATTATTAATGACACGGGAAACGGTGGCGACTGAAACGCCTGCCAGTCGGGCTACATCCTTTATGGTCGCCATGAAAATACCTTAGTGGGTAAACGCTTACATTATTTCAGTGTTACGGAAAACGCCCGTTGGTTCAAGGGGCGGCGTGTTTTCATTGTGGGAATGTGAGCCAAACGCAAATAAGTAAGACAAAAAAAGAGATTGCAAACCTTTGGTTACACTTTGCGAAACGCTGTTGCGATTGACCGCTGGTGGCGTTTGGCTTCAGGTTGCTAAAGTGGTGATCCCAGAGGTATTGATAGGTGAAGTCAACTTCGGGTTGAGCACATGAATTACACCAGCCTGCGCAGATGCGCAGGTTTTTTTTTGTCGGTCATCAATCTGTAACAGTAACCGACAATTTACACACCTCGTTGCATTTCCCTTCATTCCTTTGCGTTTTCTCGCTGGCGAAGAGTCGTTGTGAAGACCACAATCAAGATCCCAGAGGTATTGATTGGTGAGATTATTCGGTACGCTCTTCGTACCCAGTCTCTTGCACCAACCTGCGCGGATGCGCAGGTTTTTTTTCGCACCTAATTTACTGTCGCTCGCGTTCTTTATCTCGTGTAATCTCCCTCCATTCGCTTTTACTGAATCAGAGCAAAGGGAGTTGGAATGCTTTTTAGCTTTTTTCGAAATTTGTGCCGTGTTTTGTATCGCGTTCGCGTTACGGGTGACACCAAGGCACTGAAGGGCGAGCGCGTTCTAATTACGCCTAATCACGTCTCTTTTATTGATGGCATACTGCTGGCATTGTTTTTACCCGTACGTCCGGTATTTGCCGTTTACACCTCAATAAGCCAACAGTGGTATATGCGTTGGCTGAAATCATTTATCGACTTTGTTCCTCTCGACCCGACGCAACCTATGGCGATTAAACATCTGGTACGTCTGGTGGAACAGGGACGACCAGTGGTGATTTTCCCTGAAGGACGCATCACCACCACTGGCTCGCTGATGAAAATCTACGATGGCGCGGGATTTGTCGCGGCGAAGTCTGGTGCAACGGTTATTCCTGTGCGTATTGAAGGGGCGGAACTTACGCACTTCAGCCGCCTGAAAGGTCTGGTTAAACGTCGCTTGTTCCCGCAAATTACTCTGCATATTTTGCCACCAACGCAGGTGGAGATGCCGGATGCGCCGCGTGCCCGTGACCGTCGCAAAATCGCTGGCGAAATGCTGCATCAAATAATGATGGAAGCGCGTATGGCGGTGCGCCCGCGTGAAACGCTGTACGAATCTTTACTGAGTGCAATGTACCGCTTCGGAGCCGGGAAGAAATGTGTCGAAGACGTCAACTTTACCCCAGACTCCTATCGCAAATTGCTTACGAAAACGCTGTTTGTTGGACGCATCCTTGAAAAATACAGTGTTGAAGGCGAACGCATCGGCTTAATGCTGCCCAATGCAGGCATCAGTGCGGCAGTGATTTTTGGGGCCATCGCCCGTCGCCGCATTCCCGCAATGATGAACTACACCGCCGGGGTAAAAGGGCTGACCAGTGCTATTACGGCGGCTGAAATCAAAACCATCTTCACTTCCCGTCAGTTTCTCGATAAAGGCAAACTCTGGCATCTGCCGGAGCAACTTACTCAGGTGCGCTGGGTCTATCTGGAAGATTTAAAAGCAGATGTCACCACTGCCGACAAAGTGTGGATTTTCGCTCATTTGCTGATGCCGCGTCTGGCACAGGTAAAACAGCAGCCGGAAGAAGAGGCGCTGATCCTTTTTACCTCCGGTTCTGAAGGCCATCCGAAAGGCGTCGTCCATAGCCATAAAAGCATTCTGGTGAACGTCGAGCAGATTAAAACGATTGCCGACTTCACCACCAACGATCGCTTTATGTCGGCGTTACCGCTGTTTCACTCCTTTGGGCTGACGGTAGGCCTGTTTACGCCACTGCTCACAGGTGCAGAAGTGTTCCTTTATCCAAGCCCGCTGCATTACCGCATTGTGCCGGAGTTGGTGTATGACCGCAGTTGCACCGTGTTGTTCGGTACCTCGACTTTCCTCGGTCACTACGCGCGTTTCGCCAACCCGTATGACTTCTATCGTCTACGCTATGTGGTGGCAGGCGCAGAAAAACTACAAGAAAGTACCAAACAGCTTTGGCAGGATAAATTTGGCCTGCGCATCCTTGAAGGCTACGGTGTGACCGAGTGCGCGCCTGTCGTTTCTATCAACGTACCGATGGCGGCGAAACCCGGTACGGTAGGGCGTATTCTACCAGGTATGGACGCGCGCCTGTTGTCGGTTCCTGGTATCGAAGAGGGCGGACGCCTGCAACTGAAAGGGCCGAACATAATGAACGGCTATCTGCGGGTGGAGAAGCCAGGTGTACTGGAAGTGCCCACCGCCGAGAATGTTCGCGGCGAAATGGAGCGCGGCTGGTATGACACTGGCGATATTGTGCGTTTTGACGAGCAGGGCTTTGTGCAGATTCAGGGCCGCGCAAAACGCTTTGCCAAAATTGCAGGTGAAATGGTGTCGCTGGAAATGGTGGAACAACTGGCACTTGGTGTTTCGCCAGATAAAGTCCATGCCACTGCGATTAAGAGCGATGCCAGCAAAGGCGAGGCACTGGTGCTTTTCACCACAGATAACGAACTGACGCGCGATAAGTTACAACAGTATGCCCGCGAGCACGGCGTGCCGGAGCTTGCTGTACCGCGCGATATTCGCTATCTGAAACAGATGCCATTACTTGGCAGCGGCAAACCTGACTTTGTCACTTTGAAAAGCTGGGTAGACGAAGCGGAACAACACGATGAGTGAGTCAGTGCACACTAACACTTCGTTGTGGTCGAAGGGGATGAAAGCGGTTATCGTGGCGCAGTTTCTCTCTGCGTTTGGCGATAATGCGCTACTGTTTGCCACTCTGGCGTTACTGAAAGCGCAGTTCTATCCGGAGTGGAGCCAGCCCATCCTGCAAATGGTGTTTGTAGGTGCTTACATTCTTTTTGCGCCGTTTGTCGGGCAGGTGGCGGATAGCTTCGCCAAAGGCCGGGTGATGATGTTTGCCAACGGCCTGAAGCTACTGGGCGCAGCCAGTATCTGCTTTGGTATCAATCCGTTTCTCGGCTATACGTTGGTGGGTGTTGGTGCTGCAGCCTATTCACCGGCGAAATACGGTATTCTCGGCGAATTAACCACGGGTAGTAAGTTAGTAAAAGCTAACGGTTTAATGGAAGCGTCTACCATAGCGGCGATTTTGCTCGGTTCCGTAGCTGGTGGTGTTCTGGCTGACTGGCATATTCTGGTTGCCCTGGCCGCATGCGCACTGGCCTACGGTGGCGCGGTCGTTGCCAATATCTACATTCCCAAACTGGCGGCGGCGCGTCCGGGGCAGTCCTGGAATCTCATCAGCATGACCCGCAGTTTCCTGAATGCCTGCACCTCGCTATGGCGCAATGGTGAAACGCGTTTTTCGCTGGTGGGCACCAGTTTATTCTGGGGAGCGGGTGTCACGCTGCGTTTCCTGTTGGTGCTGTGGGTACCGGTGGCGCTGGGTATTACCGATAACGCTACGCCGACCTATCTCAACGCGATGGTAGCGATTGGTATCGTGGTTGGTGCAGGTGCGGCAGCGAAGTTAGTTACGCTGGAAACCGTGTCACGCTGTATGCCAGCCGGGATTTTGATTGGCGTAGTGGTACTGATTTTCTCCCTGCAACACGAGCTGCTGCCAGCCTATGCTTTGTTGATGCTGATTGGCGTGCTGGGGGGCTTTTTTGTCGTTCCGCTCAATGCGTTGCTACAGGAGCGGGGTAAAAAAAGCGTCGGGGCGGGGAATGCGATTGCAGTACAAAACCTTGGCGAAAACAGCGCCATGTTGTTGATGCTGGGCATTTACTCGCTGGCAGTAATGGTAGGCATCCCGGTCGTGCCCATTGGCATTGGCTTCGGTGCGCTGTTTGCGCTGGCAATAACGGCGCTGTGGATCTGGCAGCGCCGTCATTAATATTTAACGCCGGTTTTAACCGGCGTTAATCTTATGGTGCAGGATACGTATAAACCTGATGCACCGCTTCAATTTCAGCTAATACGTCTTCGCTCAACTCCAGATGCAAACTTTCGACGTTAGTTTTCAGCTGCTCCATCGTGGTTGCGCCCAGCAGAGTGCTGGCAACAAACGGTTGACGGCGTACAAATGCGAGCGCCATCTGAGCAGGGTCCAGGCCATGACGTCTGGCGATATCAACATACGCCGCGACGGCTTTTTGCGTTTGCTCACCGCTATAGCGGGTGAACCGACTAAAGAGCGTATTACGTGCGCCAGCGGGTTTTGCACCATTGAGATATTTCCCGGTCAGTGTGCCGAAACCCAGGCACGAATAGGCCAGCAGTTCGACCCCTTCATACTGGCTGACTTCTGCCAGACCTACTTCAAAACTGCGGTTTAACAGGCTGTAGGGGTTCTGAATGGTGACAATACGCGGCAGATCGTGTTTGTCCGCCAGATGCAGGTAGCGCATTACGCCAAATGCAGTTTCGTTCGACACGCCGATATAACGAATTTTTCCCGCGCGTTGGTACTCTGCCAGTGCGTCCAGCGTATCCAGCAGCGAAACCGCAGGCGCAGAATCTGTCCAGCTATAACCGAGTTTGCCGAAGCAGTTGGTTGGGCGCTGCGGCCAGTGCACCTGATAGAGATCGAGGTAATCAGTCTGCAGACGCTTGAGGCTGTCATGCAGCGCTTCGCGGATATTCTTCCGATCCAGCGCCTGATCCGGGCGGATGCCTTTGTCATTATTGCGCGACGGTCCGCTCACTTTGGAGGCGATAATTAACTTTTCGCGGCTGCCATGTTTCGCCAGCCAGTTGCCGACGTAGGTTTCGGTTAGCCCTTGAGTTTCGGGGCGCGGAGGTACTGGGTACATTTCGGCAACGTCGATAAGGTTAATGCCCTGAGCGACGGCATAGTCGAGTTGTGCGTGGGCGTCGGCTTCGCTGTTCTGTTCACCAAACGTCATCGTGCCAAGCCCCAGCGTGCTGACTTCCAGCGAACTGTGGGGTATACGGTGATATTGCATAGCCGTTTCCTTTTTATAATCACGACATAAGGAATATAAAAATGGCAGAGGGAAGGGAAAAGGGAAAGAGAAAAATCTTAAGGCCAGCCGGATGCTGACCTTATTTGTTAACGTTCAATAATTTGCGAAACATCATCACGGTTAATTTGCATCGCGTTACCTTGCTGATCGTGATAACTCACCAGCCCGGTATCATCATCAATTTCAGGTTTTCCATCGGTCAAAATCATACGGCCATCTTTGGTCGCCATGACGTAATCACTGGAACACCCGGAAACAGCAAACGCCAGTCCGACTGCAGAAATTATTACTGCCCATTTTTTCATCCGGTTATCCTCATTTGGCCCACCTATGATAATAGTCTGTTTATAAACCGACGTTATATATCTTGAAAGCAGGAAAATCTTAAACTGTGAGGGTAACAGGAGTGAGTACGCCCTCCCGCAGGAGAGCGTACGGAGTATCAGAGCGGATTCTTTTTGTTGCGAATCAGGTTGAGGCTTTCAACCGCAATAGAGAAGAATATCGCGAAGTAGATGTAACCTTTCGGTACGTGGATGTCGAAACTTTCCAGAATCAGGGTAAAGCCCACCAGAATCAGGAAAGAGAGCGCCAGCATTTTTACCGAAGGATGGCGCTCGACAAAATCACCAATCGAGCGCGCGGCGAACATCATCACGCCTACGGCAATCACCACGGCAGCCATCATAATAAACAGGTGATCTGACAGACCCACAGCGGTAATCACCGAGTCGAGGCTGAAGATAATATCCAGCAGCATAATCTGCACGATCGCGCCGAGGAATGATGAAACGCGTGTTTTCAGCCCTTCTTCTTCACCTTCGATGGATTCGTGGATTTCCTTGCTGGCTTTCCAGATAAGGAACAAGCCACCCAGAAGCAGGATCAAATCACGGGCGGAAATTTCCTGACTGAATATTGTAAAAAGCGGATTCGTCAGGCGCGTAACCCAGGCGATGGATGCCAGCAGCGCCAGACGCATAACCATGGCTCCCGCCAACCCCAGACGGCGCGCATGAGCACGTTGTGCTGTGGGAAGCTTTGCCACCACCAGAGAAAGGAAAATAATATTGTCGATCCCAAGAACGATCTCCAGCAGCGTCAGTGTACCGAGCGCAAGCCAGGCGTTAGGATCGGTTATCCATGCAAATAACATCTAAAAAGCCCTGCCAAAAAAATGAAGCGGTAATTATATGCCCGGAAAGCGGCAGGTCAAAGCGATGGCTACTGGATCAGAAAATGACGGGCCAGTAGCGCACTGGTGAAATTCTTCTTCAAATAAAATCCGCGCGGCAGCGTCAGAATCCGTTCGCCCCGGGCACCAATAGCTTCGGTCAGCGCTTTCGCATTCGCTGCTTTCGGTCGTATCTGTAAATATTCCCCGTGACGAGCGGTGATCCGCTCAATTTGACCGAGAACAATCATATCCATTAATTCTTCCCAGTCTTCGCGTAACTGTCGGTCTTCCTCTTCATTCGGGCTCCACAGCAACGGTGATCCTACGCGACGCTTTGCCAGCGGGATGCTGCGCTCGCCTTCAACCGGTATCCACAGCACGCGTTTGAGCTTGTGGCGCACGTGGCTGGTTTCCCAGGTCACCCCGCTATTGCCCGTTAACGGGGCAACACAAACGAATGTTGTTTCCAGTGGACGACCAAGACTATCCACAGGGATAGTTTTAAGTTCCACGCCCAGAGCAGCAAAATCTTGCTCAGGTTTACTCCCTGCGCTGGCACCTAGCCAGATCTCCAGTAACACGCCAATCCAGCCCTTATCGCGTTTTAAATTCTCCGGCGTAACCAGCCCGGCAAGTGCCGCCAGTTCTCCCAATGTATAACCAGAAAGTTGTTGTGCTTGCGCTAACAATTGTTCTTCAGTTTCGGGAGGAGAGAGCAGTGGGCGAGGTTGGGACATGTCATGATACCTTGGTTAAAAAACAAACAGCAATTATGTGCTGAATATTCGCAGTGTAACTTTTTCCACATGCGTTGTTCAATTCTCTGATTTATATTGCTTTTTAGGTTGCCGGTAAACGAGTTGCGCAACACTGCAACGGGTTTTCCAAATCTGGTCACTGAAAATAAACAGGATCTTACACCATGTTATCCACAGAAAGCTGGGATAACTGTGAAAAACCTCCACTACTGTTTCCATTTACAGCCTTGACGTGCGACGAAACTCCAGTTTTTAGTGGTTCAGTGCTTAACTTAGTGGCACATTCTGTGGATAAATACGGCATTGGTTGATCTTTCGCCAACACGTAAATGAGAGGTGTGACCTGGGTCACGAATTACTCTTTTTTATTACTCAAATCACATGTAATGCATTGACTGATAATGAATATTTTAAAATCTCTATATCTGTCTTATTCAGAATGCTCCGGGTTTTCCCGTAGTAATTCCGTAGTTCTTCACAACTCTATCCACAGAAAAGGTGAATAAAAACGGCTATCCACCCCTTCCTCTGTTTATAACTCTGCACATAACTGTGAGTTATTCAATTGTTATTAGTGTGTAATGCCCTGCAGAGAGTGGTTTACCGTCTTACTGGAGTATGAAACAATCATTCGTATATAAAGCTTTATTTTGAGGTAGTCCGGTGATTGATGACGATGGCTACCGCCCAAACGTAGGTATCGTGATTTGTAATCGCCAGGGGCAGGTAATGTGGGCCCGGCGATTTGGTCAGCACTCCTGGCAATTTCCGCAAGGCGGAATCAACCCCGGAGAATCCGCAGAGCAGGCGATGTACCGTGAATTGTTTGAAGAAGTAGGATTAAGCCGCAAAGACGTTCGAATCCTTGCTTCAACGCGTAACTGGTTGCGCTACAAATTACCGAAACGTTTGGTGCGTTGGGACACGAAGCCGGTTTGTATCGGCCAAAAACAAAAATGGTTTCTCTTGCAGCTGGTGAGCGGCGATGCAGAAATCAATATGCAAACCAGCAGTACACCAGAGTTTGACGGCTGGCGATGGGTAAGTTACTGGTATCCAGTCAGACAGGTGGTGTCATTTAAACGTGATGTCTACCGTAGGGTAATGAAAGAGTTCGCGAGTGTGGTGATGTCACTGCAGGAAAATACGCCAAAACCACAAAACGCATCTGCTTATCGACGTAAAAGAGGTTAAGTCACGCCAATTATGCTCACTCGCCTGCGCGAAATAGTCGAAAAGGTAGCCAGCGCACCACGCCTGAATGAGGCGTTAAATATTCTGGTTACCGACATCTGTCTTGCGATGGATACCGAGGTCTGTTCGGTCTACCTGGCCGATCATGATCGACGTTGTTACTACCTGATGGCGACCCGGGGACTGAAAAAACCACGTGGTCGCACTGTAACGCTCGCGTTTGATGAAGGGATCGTCGGCCTGGTTGGCAGGCTGGCGGAACCGATAAACCTTGCAGATGCGCAAAAGCACCCCAGCTTCAAATACATCCCCTCCGTAAAAGAAGAACGTTTCCGCGCGTTTTTAGGCGTACCAATTATTCAACGTCGCCAGTTGCTTGGTGTACTGGTGGTACAGCAACGAGAGTTGCGCCAGTATGACGAAAGTGAAGAATCCTTCCTGGTGACGCTTGCCACCCAGATGGCAGCTATTCTTTCTCAGTCGCAGTTGACTGCCTTGTTTGGGCAATATCGCCAGACGCGAATCCGTGCATTACCGGCAGCACCTGGTGTGGCGATTGCCGAAGGCTGGCAGGATGCCACGTTACCTTTAATGGAACAGGTGTATCAGGCATCAACGCTGGATCCGGCTCTGGAACGCGAACGACTGACCGGGGCGTTGGAAGAGGCGGCTAACGAGTTTCGCCGCTATAGCAAACGCTTTGCTGCCGGTGCACAAAAAGAAACGGCGGCTATTTTCGATCTTTACTCACACCTGCTTTCGGATACCCGGCTGCGTCGCGAATTGTTTGCCGAGGTTGATAAAGGCTCGGTGGCAGAGTGGGCGGTAAAAACGGTCATTGAAAAATTTGCCGAACAGTTTGCCGCGCTAAGCGATAACTATCTCAAAGAGCGGGCTGGCGATTTACGTGCGCTGGGTCAGCGATTGCTGTTTCATCTTGATGACGCTAATCAAGGGCCGAACGCCTGGCCGGAACGTTTCATTCTGGTGGCAGATGAACTGTCAGCGACAACGCTTGCTGAGCTGCCCCAGGATCGCTTAGTCGGTGTTGTCGTGCGCGATGGCGCTGCCAACTCCCATGCTGCGATCATGGTACGTGCGCTGGGGATACCTACCGTGATGGGCGCGGATATTCAGCCTTCGGTACTGCATCGTCGGACGCTGATCGTCGATGGTTATCGCGGTGAATTGCTGGTCGATCCGGAGCCGGTACTGCTGCAAGAATATCAGCGGCTAATTAGTGAAGAGATCGAGCTTAGCCGTCTGGCGGAAGATGACGTCAATTTACCCGCCCAGTTAAAAAGCGGCGAACGCATTAAAGTCATGCTCAATGCCGGTTTAAGCCCGGAACATGAAGAAAAACTGGGCAGCCGTATTGATGGCATAGGACTTTATCGCACTGAAATCCCATTCATGCTGCAAAGTGGTTTTCCGTCGGAAGAAGAACAGGTGGCGCAGTATCAGGGGATGCTGCAAATGTTTAATGATAAACCCGTCACCTTGCGTACGCTGGATGTCGGAGCAGATAAGCAGCTGCCTTACATGCCGATCAGCGAAGAGAATCCATGCCTGGGTTGGCGTGGGATTCGCATTACGCTCGATCAGCCGGAGATCTTCTTGATCCAGGTGCGGGCGATGCTGCGTGCTAATGCCGCTACGGGCAACCTGAATATTCTGTTGCCGATGGTCACAAGCCTCGATGAAGTTGACGAAGCACGCCGCCTGATTGAACGTGCCGGACGTGAAGTCGAGGAGATGATCGGTTACGAAATTCCCAAACCACGTATCGGCATCATGCTGGAAGTGCCGTCAATGGTATTTATGCTGCCGCATCTGGCAAAGCGGGTCGATTTCATCTCTGTTGGCACCAACGATCTGACGCAATACATCCTGGCCGTTGATCGCAACAATACCCGGGTGGCGAACATTTATGACAGTCTTCATCCTGCAATGTTACGAGCTCTGGCGATGATCGCCCGGGAAGCGGAAATACATGGAATCGATCTCCGTTTGTGCGGTGAAATGGCGGGCGATCCCATGTGCGTGGCAATCCTCATTGGGCTTGGGTATCGCCATCTGTCTATGAACGGACGTTCTGTAGCGCGCGTAAAATACCTGCTGCGGCGCATTGATTTTGCTGAAGCAGAAAATCTTGCGCAGCGTAGTCTGGAAGCGCAACTGGCGACCGAAGTTCGCCATCAGGTTGCTGCCTTTATGGAGCGTCGCGGCATGGGCGGGCTGATTCGCGGGGGGTTATAGCGCGGATCATATACATATCTTTTAACGGTATCCGGCAACCAGCCAGGTCCCCTTGTGCTATTATTCGCACCTTTGGAGCGCCTGAAACCTGCGGCGCGCATTTCAATCGCTGTTCTCTTTCAGCGAAATAACAAGAACTTGTGGTGACAGATGACCAGTAGCTATCTGCATTTTCCGGAGTTTGATCCGGTCATTTTCTCAATAGGACCCGTGGCGCTTCACTGGTACGGCCTGATGTATCTGGTGGGTTTCATTTTTGCAATGTGGCTGGCAACACGACGGGCGAATCGTCCGGGCAGTGGCTGGACCAAAAATGAAGTTGAAAACTTACTCTATGCGGGCTTCCTCGGCGTCTTCCTCGGTGGACGTATTGGTTATGTTCTGTTCTACAATTTCCCGCAGTTTATGGCCGATCCGCTGTATCTTTTCCGTGTCTGGGACGGCGGCATGTCCTTCCACGGCGGCCTGATTGGCGTTATCGTGGTGATGATTATCTTCGCCCGCCGTACTAAACGTTCCTTCTTCCAGGTCTCTGATTTTATTGCCCCACTCATTCCGTTTGGTCTTGGTGCCGGGCGTCTGGGCAACTTTATTAACGGTGAATTGTGGGGCCGCGTTGACCCGAACTTCCCGTTTGCCATGCTGTTCCCTGGCTCCCGTACAGAAGATATTTTGCTGCTGCAAACCAACCCGCAGTGGCAATCCATTTTCGACACTTACGGTGTGCTGCCGCGCCACCCATCACAGCTTTACGAGCTGCTGCTGGAAGGTGTGGTGCTGTTTATTATCCTCAACCTGTATATTCGTAAACCGCGCCCAATGGGAGCTGTCTCAGGCTTGTTCCTGATTGGTTACGGCGCGTTTCGCATCATTGTTGAGTTTTTCCGCCAGCCCGACGCGCAGTTTACTGGTGCCTGGGTGCAGTACATCAGCATGGGGCAAATTCTTTCCATCCCGATGATTGTCGCGGGTGTGATCATGATGGTCTGGGCATATCGTCGCAGCCCACAGCAACACGTTTCCTGAGGAACCATGAAACAGTATTTAGAACTGATGCAAAAAGTGCTCGACGAAGGCACACAGAAAAACGACCGTACCGGAACCGGAACGCTTTCCATTTTTGGTCATCAGATGCGTTTTAACCTGCAGGATGGATTCCCGCTGGTGACAACTAAACGTTGCCACCTGCGTTCCATCATCCACGAACTGCTGTGGTTCCTGCAGGGCGACACTAACATTGCTTATCTACACGAAAACAATGTCACCATCTGGGACGAATGGGCCGATGAAAACGGCGACCTCGGGCCAGTGTATGGTAAACAGTGGCGCGCCTGGCCAACGCCGGATGGTCGTCATATTGACCAGATCACTACGGTACTGAACCAGCTGAAAAACGACCCGGATTCCCGTCGCATTATTGTTTCAGCGTGGAACGTAGGCGAACTGGATAAAATGGCGCTGGCACCGTGCCATGCATTCTTCCAGTTCTATGTGGCAGACGGCAAACTCTCTTGCCAGCTTTATCAGCGCTCCTGTGACGTCTTCCTCGGCCTGCCGTTCAACATTGCCAGCTACGCGTTACTGGTGCATATGATGGCGCAGCAGTGCGATCTGGAAGTGGGTGATTTTGTCTGGACCGGTGGCGACACGCATCTCTACAGCAACCATATGGATCAAACTCATCTGCAATTAAGCCGCGAACCGCGTCCGCTGCCGAAGTTGATTATCAAACGTAAACCCGAATCCATCTTCGACTACCGTTTCGAAGACTTTGAGATTGAAGGATACGATCCACATCCGGGCATTAAAGCGCCGGTGGCTATCTAATTACGAAACATCCTGCCAGAGCCGACGCCAGTGTGCGTCGGTTTTTTTTGCCCTCCGTTAAATTCTTCGAGACACCTTCCCGAAATTTTGCAACGTCCTGCAACGGCGTAAATAGTCCGGAAGATGCGCCGAAGAAATAGAAACTGGCCCTCGTCTTTTTTTCTCCTCGCTCCATACTGCCGGCATGAAAACACAACGTGGTTATACGCTGATTGAAACGCTGGTCGCGATGCTGATTCTGGTCATGCTAAGCGCAAGTGGGCTCTATGGCTGGCAATACTGGCAGCAGTCGCAACGGCTTTGGCAAACTGCCAGCCAGGCGCGGGACTATTTGCTCTATTTACGTGAAGATGCCAACTGGCATAACCGCGACCACAGTATCAGTCTTATCAGGGAGGGGACGTTATGGTGCCTTGTGAGTTCCGTTGCTGGGGCGAATACCTGTCATGGCAGTTCACCATTGGTCTTTGTGCCGCGCTGGCCCGAAGTCGAAATGAGCGACCTGACACCTTCGCTTGCTTTCTTTGGCCTGCGCAATACCGCATGGGCCGGGCATATTCGCTTCAAAAACTCAACGGGCGAGTGGTGGCTGGTGGTTTCGCCGTGGGGAAGACTCCGGCTTTGTCAGCAAGGAGAAACAGAAGGATGTCTGTAAAAGAGCAAGGTTTTTCTCTGCTGGAAGTGTTGATTGCTATGGCGATCAGTAGCGTATTGTTGCTGGGGGCTGCACGCTTTCTGCCTGCGTTACAGCGTGAAAGTTTAACGAACACCCGTAAGCTGGCGCTGGAAGATGAAATCTGGCTGCGGGTATTTACCGTCGCGAAGCATCTCCAGAGGGCGGGTTATTGCCATGGCAGCTGTACGGGCGAAGGGCTGGAAATTGTCGGACAGGGTGACTGTGTCATTGTGCAGTGGGATGCGAACAGTAATGGTATCTGGGATCGCGAACCGGTAAAAGAGTCCGACCAGATTGGATTTCGTCTGAAGGAGCATGTGCTGGAAACGCTACGCGGTGCGACATCCTGTGAAGGTAAGGGCTGGGATAAAGTCACTAATCCGGATGCCATCATTATCGACACTTTTCAGGTCGTACGTCAGGATGTCAGCGGCTTCTCGCCGGTGTTGACGGTTAATATGCACGCTGCCAGCAAGGCTGATCCGCAAACCGTGGTGGATGCCAGCTATAGCGTGACAGGATCCAACCTGTGAACCGCGAAAAGGGTGTTTCGTCACTGGCTCTGGTCCTGATGCTGCTGATTTTGGGTAGCTTGCTATTGCAAGGAATGAGTCAGCAGGATCGCAGTTTTGCTTCTCGCGTGAGCATGGAAAGTCAGTCATTGCGCCGCCAGGCCATCGTTCAGTCGGCGCTGGAGTGGGGAAAAATGCACTCCTGGCAGATGCAGCCCGCAGTTCAGTGCTTACTGTATGCTGCCACCGGTGCCCGGGTTTGTCTGCGTTTACTGGCAGATAATGAAGCCTTATTGATTGCCGGTTATGAAGGCGTTTCGTTGTGGCGAACAGGCGAAGTCATCGATGGAAACATTGTTTTTTCGCCACGCGGCTGGAGCGATTTTTGTCCGCTGAAAGAGAGGGCGTTATGTCAGCTTCCCTGAGGAATCAACAAGGCTTTAGTCTGCCGGAGGTAATGTTGGCGATGGTGTTGATGGTGATGATTGTCACTGCGTTATCGGGTTTCCAGCGAACATTAATGAACAGTCTTGCCAGCAGAAACCAGTACCAACAGCTCTGGCGGCATAGCTGGCAGCAAACGCAACTGCGCGCGATTTCGCCACCTGCTAACTGGCAGGTCAACCGAATGCAGACATCGCAGGCGGGATGTGTCAGCATCAGCGTTACGCTAGTTTCACCCGGGGGCAGAGAAGGCGAGATGACCCGCCTGCATTGCCCGAATCGTCAGTAGTCAGGAGCCGCTATGTTAAGGGTCTACCATTCCAATCGTCTGGACGTGCTGGAAGCGTTGATGGAGTTTATTGTCGAACGCGAACGGCTGGACGATCCTTTCGAACCAGAGATGATTCTGGTGCAAAGTACCGGTATGGCACAGTGGCTGCAAATGACCCTGTCGCAAAAGTTTGGTATTGCGGCAAACATTGATTTTCCGCTGCCAGCGAGCTTTATCTGGGATATGTTCGTCCGGGTGTTACCGGAGATCCCCAAAGAGAGCGCTTTTAACAAACAGAGCATGAGCTGGAAACTGATGACTCTGCTGCCGCAACTGTTGGAGCGCGAAGACTTTACCCTGTTGCGGCATTATCTGACTGACGATAGTGACAAGCGAAAACTGTTCCAGCTTTCTTCAAAAGCGGCGGACCTGTTTGACCAGTATCTGGTCTATCGTCCGGACTGGCTGGCACAGTGGGAAACAGGACATCTGGTAGAAGGGTTGGGAGAAGCACAGGCCTGGCAAGCGCCGTTGTGGAAGGCGTTGGTGGAATATACCGACGAACTTGGGCAACCGCGCTGGCACCGCGCCAATCTCTATCAGCGCTTTATCGAAACGCTGGAGTCCGCGACGACCTGCCCGCCGGGGTTACCTTCGCGCGTCTTTATATGCGGTATTTCCGCGTTACCGCCTGTTTATCTCCAGGCGCTACAGGCGCTGGGTAAACATATTGAAATCCATCTCCTGTTTACCAACCCCTGCCGTTATTACTGGGGCGACATTAAAGATCCCGCTTATCTGGCGAAACTACTGACTCGCCAGCGCCGACACAGTTTTGAAGATCGCGAATTACCGCTATTTCGCGACAGCGAAAATGCCGGGCAGCTCTTTAACAGCGATGGTGAACAGGATGTCGGCAACCCGCTGCTGGCTTCATGGGGCAAGCTTGGGCGCGACTACATTTATCTCCTTTCTGACCTGGAGAGCAGCCAGGAGCTGGACGCTTTTGTCGATGTGACGCCAGATAACCTGCTGCATAATATTCAGTCTGACATTCTGGAACTGGAAAACCGCGCCGTTGCTGGTGTGAACATCGAAGAGTTTTCCCGTAGCGATAACAAACGCCCGCTTGATCCACTGGATAGCAGTATCACCTTCCACGTTTGCCATAGCCCGCAGCGTGAAGTTGAAGTTTTACACGATCGCCTGCTGGCGATGCTGGAGGAAGACCCGACACTTACTCCGCGCGACATCATCGTGATGGTGGCTGATATCGACAGCTACAGTCCGTTTATTCAGGCTGTGTTTGGTAGCGCACCTGCGGATCGTTACCTGCCTTACGCCATTTCCGACCGTCGGGCGCGGCAGTCGCATCCTGTACTTGAAGCGTTTATCAGCCTGTTATCGCTGCCAGACAGCCGCTTTGTGTCGGAAGACGTGCTGGCATTACTGGATGTGCCGGTGCTGGCAGCGCGGTTTGACATCACCGAAGAAGGGCTGCGTTATTTACGCCAGTGGGTCAACGAGTCCGGCATTCGTTGGGGGATAGATGACGACAACGTTCGCGAGCTGGAACTTCCCGCTACCGGTCAACACACCTGGCGGTTTGGCCTGACGCGCATGTTGCTGGGCTACGCGATGGAGAGCGCGCAGGGCGAGTGGCAATCGGTTCTACCTTATGATGAATCGAGCGGCTTAATTGCAGAACTGGTGGGGCATCTGTCTTCACTGCTAATGCAGCTAAACATCTGGCGTCGCGGGCTGGCGCAGGAGCGTCCGCTGGAAGAGTGGTTGCCGGTTTGTCGCGATATGCTCAACGCCTTCTTCCTGCCGGATGCGGAAACCGAAGCAGCGATGACGCTGATCGAACAACAATGGCAGGCGATTATCGCCGAAGGTTTAGGTGCGCAGTATGGCGACGCGGTGCCGCTGTCACTATTGCGTGATGAACTGGCACAGCGCCTGGATCAAGAACGTATCAGCCAGCGTTTTCTCGCCGGACCGGTTAACATTTGTACTCTGATGCCAATGCGTTCAATTCCGTTCAAAGTGGTTTGCCTGCTGGGAATGAACGACGGCGTTTATCCACGTCAGCTTGCGCCATTGGGCTTTGATCTGATGAGCCAGAAACCGAAGCGTGGCGACCGTAGCCGTCGCGATGACGACCGCTATCTGTTCCTGGAAGCGTTAATTTCCGCGCAGCAAAAACTCTATATCAGCTATATCGGGCGTTCCATTCAGGATAACAGTGAACGTTTCCCGTCGGTACTGGTGCAGGAACTGATCGACTACATCGGGCAAAGCCATTATCTACCGGGCGATGAAGCGCTCAACTGTGATGAAAGCGAGGCAAGGGTAAAAGCGCATCTTACTTGCCTCCATACCCGAATGCCGTTTGATCCACAAAACTACCAGCCAGGCGAACGACAAAGCTATGCTCGTGAATGGCTACCTGCGGCCAGCCAGGCTGGTAAAGCACATTCTGAATTTGTTCAGCCGCTGCCATTTACCTTACCGGAAACCGTGCCGCTGGAAACGCTACAACGATTCTGGGCACATCCGGTACGGGCGTTTTTCCAGATGCGTTTGCA
This sequence comes from Escherichia sp. R1, assembly GCF_003000935.1. Lineage (NCBI taxonomy): Bacteria > Pseudomonadati > Pseudomonadota > Gammaproteobacteria > Enterobacterales > Enterobacteriaceae > Escherichia > Escherichia sp. R1. The sequence continues at coordinate 40,364 of NZ_PSRU01000011.1, read as the reverse complement.
GGTGAACTTCCGTACCGAAGACAGCGAAATTCCCGACACTGAACCTTTTATTCTTGAAGGGCTTAGTCGTTATCAAATCAACCAGCAGTTATTAAATGTACTGGTTGAGCAGGATGATGCCGAACGCTTGTTCCGCCGATTCCGGGCGGCAGGTGATTTGCCGTATGGTGCCTTTGGTGAAATTTTCTGGGAAACGCAGTGTCAGGAGATGCAGCAACTTGCCGACAGAGTCATTGCCTGTCGCCAGCCAGGGCAGAGTATGGAGATTGATCTCGCCTGCAACGGTGTGCAGATAACTGGCTGGTTGCCGCAGGTGCAGCCGGATGGCCTGTTGCGCTGGCGTCCCTCTTTATTAAGTGTGGCGCAGGGAATGCAACTTTGGCTGGAACACCTTGTCTACTGTGCCAGCGGTGGTAATGGTGAAAGTCGCCTTTTTCTACGCAAAGACGGCGAGTGGCGTTTTCCGCCGCTTGCAGCCGAACAGGCTTTGCATTACCTCTCACAACTGATTGAGGGGTATCGTGAAGGAATGTCCGCGCCATTGCTGGTGTTACCTGAAAGTGGCGGCGCGTGGCTAAAAACCTGTTATGACGCGCAAAACGATGCCATGCTGGATGACGATTCCACGTTGCAAAAAGCCCGTACGAAATTCCTTCAGGCTTACGAAGGCAACATGATGGTGCGTGGCGAAGGTGATGATATCTGGTATCAACGGCTCTGGCGGCAATTAACACCAGAGACAATGGAGGCTATCGTTGAACAGTCGCAACGTTTCCTGTTACCGCTGTTTCGCTTTAATCAGTCATGAGTATTGTATAAAAATTGCGCAATCCATCCGCTTACTTTATGATGCGCACCAGTCACGGACTGATGGTTATATAGACATAGGCTGACTCGTGCAGCACAAGATTAAATTCTGGCAGATGATTTGCGTTAACGTGTTGAATCTGGCCAGAAAATAAAGTTGATTATGAGGTCCGTGAATGCCCCGCAGCATCTGGTTCAAAGCATTATTGTTGTTTGTTGCCCTTTGGGCACCCTTAAGTCAGGCAGAAACGGGATGGCAGCCCATTCAGGAAACCATCCGTAAAAGTGATAAAGATAACCGCCAGTATCAGGCTATACGTCTGGATAACGGTATGGTGGTCTTACTGGTTTCTGATCCGCAGGCAGTTAAATCGCTCTCGGCGCTGGTGGTGCCCGTTGGGTCGCTGGAAGATCCTGAGGCGTACCAAGGGCTGGCACATTACCTTGAACATATGAGTCTGATGGGGTCGAAAAAGTACCCGCAGGCTGACAGTCTGGCCGAATATCTCAAAATGCACGGCGGCAGTCACAATGCCAGCACGGCACCGTATCGCACGGCTTTCTATCTGGAAGTTGAGAACGACGCCTTGCCCGGTGCGGTAGACCGCCTGGCGGACGCTATTGCAGAACCCTTGCTCGACAAGAAATACGCCGAACGTGAACGTAATGCAGTGAATGCCGAATTAACCATGGCGCGTACGCGTGACGGGATGCGCATGGCACAGGTCAGCGCAGAAACCATTAACCCGGCACACCCCGGTTCAAAGTTTTCTGGTGGTAACCTCGAAACTTTAAGCGACAAACCAGGCAATCCGGTACAGCAGGCGCTGAAAGATTTCCACGAGAAGTACTATTCCGCCAATCTGATGAAGGCGGTTATTTACAGCAATAAACCGTTGCCGGAGTTGGCGAAAATGGCGGCGGACACCTTTGGTCGCGTGCCGAACAAAGAGAGCAAAAAACCGGAAATCACCGTGCCGGTAGTCACCGACGCGCAAAAGGGCATTATCATTCATTACGTCCCGGCGTTGCCGCGTAAAGTTCTGCGCGTTGAGTTTCGCATCGATAACAATTCAGCGAAGTTCCGTAGTAAAACGGATGAATTGATTACCTATCTGATTGGTAATCGCAGCCCAGGTACACTTTCTGACTGGTTGCAAAAGCAGGGATTAGTTGAGGGTATTAGCGCCAATTCCGATCCTATCGTCAACGGCAACAGCGGCGTATTAGCGATCTCTGCGTCTTTAACCGATAAAGGTCTGGCGAATCGCGATCAGGTTGTGGCGGCCATTTTTAGCTACCTCAATCTGTTACGTGAAAAAGGGATCGATAAACAATACTTCGATGAACTGGCGAATGTGCTGGATATCGACTTCCGTTATCCGTCAATCACCCGTGATATGGATTACGTCGAATGGCTGGCTGATACCATGATTCGCGTTCCTGTTGAGCATACACTGGATGCAGTCAATATTGCCGATCGGTACGATGCTAAAGCAGTAAAAGAACGTCTGGCGATGATGACGCCGCAGAATGCGCGTATCTGGTATATCAGCCCGAAAGAGCCGCACAACAAAACGGCTTACTTTGTCGATGCGCCGTATCAGGTCGATAAAATTAGCGCACAAACTTTCGCGGACTGGCAGAAAAAAGCCGCCAATATTGCGCTCTCCTTACCGGAGCTTAACCCCTATATTCCTGACGATTTCTCGCTGATTAAGTCAGAGAAGAAATACGACCATCCAGAGTTGATTGTTGATGAGTCGAATCTGCGCGTGGTGTATGCGCCAAGCCGTTATTTTGCCAGCGAGCCCAAAGCTGATGTCAGCCTGATTTTGCGTAATCCGAAAGCCATGGACAGCGCCCGCAATCAGGTGATGTTTGCGCTCAATGATTATCTCGCAGGGCTGGCGCTTGATCAGTTAAGCAACCAGGCGTCGGTTGGTGGCATAAGTTTTTCCACCAATGCTAACAACGGCCTTATGGTTAATGCCAATGGTTACACTCAGCGCCTGCCGCAGCTGTTCCAGGCTCTGCTGGAGGGCTACTTTAGCTATACCGCTACGGAAGATCAGCTTGAGCAGGCGAAGTCCTGGTATAACCAGATGATGGATTCCGCAGAAAAGGGCAAAGCGTTTGAGCAGGCGATTATGCCCGCGCAGATGCTCTCGCAAGTGCCGTACTTCTCGCGAGATGAACGGCGCAAAATTTTGCCCTCCATTACGTTGAAAGAGGTGCTGGCCTATCGCGACACCTTAAAATCAGGGGCTAGACCAGAGTTTATGGTTATCGGCAACATGACTGAAGCCCAGGCAACAACGCTGGCACGCCATGTGCAAAAACAGTTGGGCGCTGATGGTTCAGAGTGGTGTCGTAACAAAGATGTCGTGGTCGATAAAAAACAATCCGTCATCTTTGAAAAAGCTGGTAACAGCACCGACTCCGCACTGGCAGCGGTATTTGTACCGACTGGCTACGATGAATACACCAGCTCAGCGTATAGTTCTCTGTTGGGGCAGATCGTACAGCCGTGGTTCTACAATCAGTTGCGTACCGAAGAACAGTTGGGCTATGCCGTGTTTGCGTTCCCAATGAGCGTAGGGCGTCAGTGGGGCATGGGCTTCCTTTTGCAAAGCAATGATAAACAGCCTTCATTCTTGTGGGAGCGTTACAAGGCGTTTTTCCCAACCGCAGAGGCAAAATTGCGGGCGATGAAGCCAGAGGAGTTTGCGCAAATCCAGCAGGCGGTAATTACTCAGATGCTGCAGGCACCGCAAACGCTCGGCGAAGAAGCATCGAAGTTAAGTAAAGATTTCGATCGCGGCAATATGCGCTTCGATTCGCGTGATAAAATCGTGGCCCAGATAAAACTGCTGACGCCGCAAAAACTTGCTGATTTCTTCCATCAGGCGGTGGTCGAGCCGCAAGGTATGGCTATTCTGTCGCAGATTTCCGGCAGCCAGAACGGGAAAGCCGAATATGTGCATCCTGAAGGCTGGAAAGTGTGGGAGAACGTCAGCGCGTTGCAGCAAACAATGCCCCTGATGAGTGAAAAGAATGAGTGATGTCGCCGAGACACTAGATCCTTTGCGCTTGCCCTTACAGGGCGAGCGCCTGATTGAAGCCTCTGCCGGCACAGGCAAAACCTTTACGATTGCGGCGCTCTATTTGCGCCTGTTACTTGGACTAGGCGGTTCTGCCGCCTTTCCCCGCCCGCTGACCGTTGAAGAACTGCTGGTGGTGACCTTTACCGAGGCTGCTACGGCAGAATTGCGTGGTCGTATCCGTAGCAATATCCACGAGTTGCGCATCGCCTGTCTGCGTGAAACCACCGACAATCCACTGTACAAACGCCTGCTGGAAGAGATCGACGATAAAGCGCAAGCCGCGCAGTGGTTGTTGTTAGCCGAGCGGCAGATGGATGAAGCGGCAGTCTTTACTATTCACGGCTTTTGCCAGCGCATGCTCAACCTGAATGCCTTTGAATCCGGCATGCTGTTTGAGCAGCAGCTGATTGAAGATGAGTCTCTGCTACGCTACCAGGCCTGCGCCGATTTCTGGCGTCGCCACTGCTACCCGCTGCCGCGTGAAATTGCCCAGGTCGTCTTTGAAACCTGGAAAGGGCCGCAGGCGTTGCTGCGCGATATTAATCGTTATCTGCAAGGCGAAGCGCCGGTTATCAAAGCACCGCCCCCCGATGATGAAACGCTGGCTTCCCGCCACGCGCAAATTGTGGCGCGTATTGATGCCGTAAAACAGCAGTGGCGCGACGCAGTGGGTGAACTGGATGCGCTGATCGAATCTTCTGGTATTGATCGACGCAAGTTTAACCGTAGCAATCAGGCTAAATGGATCGAGAAGATCAGCGCCTGGGCAGAAGAAGAGACCAACAGCTATCAGTTGCCGGAGTCGCTGGAAAAATTCTCTCAGCGTTTCTTAGAAGATCGCACGAAAGCCGGGGGGGAAACCCCGCGACATCCACTGTTTGAGGCGATCGAACAACTGCTTGCAGAACCATTGTCGATCCGCGATCTGGTGATCACTCGCGCATTGGCTGAGATCCGCGAAACAGTAGCGCGTGAAAAACGCCGCCGTGGCGAATTGGGTTTTGATGACATGTTAAGTCGGCTCGATTCCGCGCTGCGTAGTGAAAGCGGCGAGGTATTGGCAGCGGCGATCCGTACGCGATTCCCGGTGGCAATGATCGATGAATTTCAGGATACCGACCCCCAGCAGTACCGAATTTTTCGCCGTATCTGGCACCATCAGCCGGAAACCGCATTGTTGCTGATTGGCGACCCGAAACAGGCCATTTATGCATTCCGGGGTGCGGATATCTTCACTTATATGAAGGCGCGTAGCGAAGTTCATGCTCACTACACCTTAGATACCAACTGGCGTTCCGCACCGGGAATGGTGAACAGCGTTAACAAACTTTTCAGCCAGACTGATGACGCGTTCATGTTTCGTGAAATACCGTTTATTCCTGTGAAATCAGCCGGGAAAAATCAGGCGTTACGTTTTGTGTTTAAAGGTGAAACGCAGCCTGCGATGAAAATGTGGCTGATGAAAGGCGAAAGCTGCGGCGTTGGCGACTATCAAAGTACCATGGCGCAGGTATGTGCTGCGCAAATCCGCGACTGGTTACAAGCCGGGCAACGCGGCGAAGCGTTGCTGATGAACGGCGACGATGCGCGTCCGGTGCGTGCTTCGGACATCAGTGTGCTGGTGCGCAGCCGCCAGGAGGCCGCTCAGGTGCGCGATGCCTTAACGCTGCTGGAAATCCCTTCCGTTTACCTTTCGAACCGCGACAGTGTTTTTGAAACTCTGGAAGCACAGGAGATGCTTTGGCTGTTGCAGGCGGTGATGACGCCCGAACGTGAGAACACCCTGCGCAGTGCGCTGGCAACGTCAATGATGGGGCTGAATGCGCTGGATATTGAAACGCTGAATAATGACGAACATGCGTGGGATGCGGTAGTCGAAGAGTTCGATGGTTATCGGCAAATCTGGCGCAAACGTGGCGTTATGCCGATGCTGCGGGCGCTGATGTCGGCGCGTAACATTGCAGAAAACTTGCTGGCAACGGCAGGCGGTGAGCGGCGTCTTACCGATATCTTGCATATCAGCGAACTGCTACAAGAAGCCGGAACGCAGCTGGAAAGTGAACATGCGCTGGTACGCTGGTTATCGCAACATATCCTCGAGCCAGACAGTAATGCCTCCAGCCAACAAATGCGCCTCGAAAGTGATAAACATCTGGTGCAGATTGTCACGATACACAAATCAAAAGGGCTGGAATATCCGCTGGTCTGGTTGCCATTTATTACCAATTTCCGCGTCCAGGATCAGGCGTTTTATCACGATCGCCACTTGTTTGAGGCCGTTCTGGATCTTAATGCTGCGCCAGAAAGCGTCGACCTCGCGGAGGCCGAACGTCTGGCGGAAGATCTGCGTTTACTTTACGTGGCGCTGACGCGTTCGGTTTGGCATTGCAGTCTCGGCGTTGCACCGCTGGTGCGCCGTCGTGGCGATAAAAAAGGTGATACCGACGTCCACCAAAGTGCGCTCGGGCGTTTGCTGCAAAAAGGAGAACCGCAAGATGCGGCAGGGCTTCGTACCTGTATTGAAGCGTTGTGCAATGATGATATTGTCTGGCAAACGGCACAAATTGGTGATAACCAGCCCTGGCAGGTTAATGATGCATTAACTGCAGAACTGAATGCGAGGACGCTACAACGATTGCCCGGCGATAACTGGCGTGTCACCAGCTACTCCGGTTTGCAGCAGCGTGGTCACGGTATCGCTCAGGATCTGATACCACGGCTGGATGTTGATGCCGCAGGCGTGGTCAGCGTCGTTGAAGAACCGACGTTAACACCGCATCAGTTCCCGCGCGGTGCGTCACCGGGGACATTCTTGCACAGTTTGTTTGAAGACCTCGATTTTACCCAGCCGGTTGACCCGAACTGGGTACAGGAAAAACTGGAGCTCGGTGGCTTTGAACCGCAGTGGGAACCGGTGTTGACTGAGTGGATCACGGCTGTCCTCCAGGCACCTCTCAATGAAACGGGTGTTAGCCTGAATCAGCTTTCCGATCGCGATAAACAGGTGGAGATGGAGTTTTACCTGCCAATTAGCGAACCGCTCATCGCCAGCCAGCTTGATGCACTAATTCGCCAGTTTGACCCGCTATCCGCTGGCTGCCCGCCGCTGGAGTTCATGCAGGTACGTGGCATGTTAAAAGGCTTTATCGATCTGGTGTTCCGCCACGAAGGGCGTTATTACCTGCTCGACTATAAATCCAACTGGTTGGGTGAAGACAGTTCGGCTTACACCCAACAGGCTATGGCAGCGGCAATGCAGGCACACCGCTATGATCTGCAATATCAGCTTTATACCCTGGCGCTGCACCGTTATCTGCGCCATCGTATTGCTGATTACGACTATGAGCGCCACTTTGGCGGCGTTATTTATCTGTTCCTGCGTGGCGTTGATAAAGAACATCCGCAACAAGGGATCTACGCGACCCGACCCAACGCCGGGTTGATTGACCTGATGGATGAGATGTTTGCCGGTATGACCCTGGAGGAGGCGTAATGAAATTGCAAAAGCAATTACTGGAAGCTGTGGAGCACAAACAGCTACGCCCACTGGACGTGCAGTTTGCCCTGACCGTGGCGGGAGATGAACATCCTGCCGTCACCCTCGCGGCGGCACTATTAAGTCATGATGCCGGAGAGGGACACGTTTGTTTGCCGCTTTCACGACTGGAAAATAACGAGGCATCGCATCCGCTGTTGGCGACCTGTGTCAGTGAAATCGGTGAGCTACAAAATTGGGAAGAATGCTTGCTGGCTTCACAAGCGGTCAGCCGGGGAGATGAACCAACGCCGATGATCCTCTGTGGCGATCGTCTTTATTTGAATCGCATGTGGTGTAACGAGCGCACAGTGGCACGCTTTTTCAACGAAGTGAATCATGCCATTGAGGTTGATGAAGCTCTACTGGCGCAAACCCTGGACAAACTTTTTCCAGTAAGCGATGAAATTAACTGGCAAAAAGTTGCGGCGGCAGTGGCGCTGACACGGCGGATCTCGGTGATTTCCGGTGGTCCTGGCACCGGTAAAACGACCACCGTAGCGAAGTTACTGGCAGCGTTAATTCAAATGGCCGACGGCGAACGCTGCCGTATCCGTCTGGCTGCACCAACGGGTAAAGCTGCCGCGCGCTTAACCGAATCTCTCGGCAAGGCTTTGCGACAATTACCGCTGACCGATGAACAAAAGAAACGCATTCCGGAAGATGCCAGCACTTTGCACCGATTGCTGGGTGCGCAGCCGGGTAGCCAGCGTTTACGTCATCATGCCGGTAACCCGCTGCATCTTGATGTGCTGGTGGTAGATGAAGCGTCAATGATCGATCTTCCTATGATGTCGAGACTGATCGACGCCTTGCCCGATCATGCGCGAGTGATCTTTCTCGGCGATCGTGATCAACTGGCCTCGGTTGAGGCTGGGGCTGTGCTGGGCGATATCTGCGCTTATGCCAATGCCGGCTTTACCGCCGAGCGTGCCGGGCAGCTAAGCCGCCTGACGGGAACTCACGTTCCGGCAGGAACTGGCACAGACGCGGCATCTTTGCGCGACAGTCTCTGCCTGCTGCAAAAAAGCTATCGTTTCGGCAGCGATTCTGGCATTGGTCAGTTAGCTGCGGCGATCAACCGTGGTGATAAAACGGCAGTGAAAACCGTTTTTCAGCAGGATTTTACTGATATCGAAAAACGGCTTTTACAGAGTGGCGAAGATTATATTGCGATGCTTGAGGAAGCTCTTGCGGGTTACGGACGTTATCTGGATCTGCTGCAAGCGCGTGCCGAGCCGGATTTAATCATTCAGGCGTTCAATGAGTACCAGCTTTTGTGCGCCCTGCGGGAAGGGCCGTTTGGCGTGGCTGGACTGAATGAGCGAATTGAGCAGTTTATGCAACAGAAGCGCAAAATTCATCGTCATCCGCACTCTCGTTGGTACGAAGGCCGACCAGTGATGATTGCCCGTAATGACAGCGCGCTTGGGTTGTTTAATGGCGATATTGGTATTGCGCTGGATCGCGGGCAGGGGACGCGCGTCTGGTTTGCGATGCCGGACGGCAATATTAAGTCTGTGCAACCGAGTCGCCTGCCAGAGCACGAAACGACGTGGGCGATGACGGTACATAAATCGCAGGGATCGGAGTTCGACCATGCGGCGTTGATTTTACCGAGTCAACGCACGCCGGTAGTAACGCGAGAGCTGGTTTACACCGCAGTGACCCGCGCGCGTCGCCGTCTGTCGCTGTATGCCGATGAGCGCATTTTAAGTGCGGCAATTGCCACGCGCACCGAGCGGCGCAGTGGTCTGGCGGCGTTGTTTAGTTCGCGGGAATAAACGTAATTGCCGGATGCGACGCACGAGTGTTACGCATGTCGCATCCGACGATTTTCATCGCTTACCCCAAATCCGCCATCAACACTTTGGATTTACGCTGGTAGTTGTACAACTGCTTTTTGCTCTCGGGCAGTAAATCAATATCCACTGGGGTAAATCCACGTTCCTGGAACCAGTGAATACTGCGCGTGGTCAGCACAAACAATTTGCTTAAGCCGCTCTGCTTCGCCTGAGCGGCAATGCGTTCCAGCAGAACCTCGCCCCGTGATGAACTGCGGTAATCCGGGTGAACTGCCACACAGGCCATTTCCCCAATCTTCTCTTCCGGGAACGGATAGAGCGCTGCGCAGGCAATAGTCGTATTATCGCGCTGAATAATGGTGAATTTGTCGATTTCCATCTCCAGCTGCTCGCGAGAACGGCGCACCAGAATACCTTGCTGCTCCAGCGGGCGAATCAACTCCAGAATACCGCCGATATCGTTGATTGTTGCGCGACGAATCTGCTCGGCGCTTTCCATCACAATCTGCGTACCGATACCGTCGCGTGAGAACAACTCTTGCAACAGCGCGCCATCTTCCTGATAACTGATTAAATGACAGCGACGCACGCCGCTGCGGCAGGCTTTCACTGCGCCACGCAAAAAGCGCACCGTACCGGAGTTGTAATCGCCTTTCTCTTCCTGGGCTTCTACCCGTGCTTGCGCTTCGTTAGGGAAAAGTTCGGAGACAATATCACCGTCGTCATTAGTGACGCCCTGGGAAGAGCAAAAACCAATCATTTTTTCAGCTTTCAGTTTGATGGCCAGTTGAGTGGCAATCTCTTCCGAGGTCAGATTAAAGCTCTCGCCAGTGACCGAAACAGCGACCGGCCCCATTAGCACTATTGCACCGCTGTCCAGTTGACGATGGATCGCGTCTTCATCAATCCGCCGGATACGCCCGCTATGACAGTAATCCACGCCGTCATCGACGCCCAGCGGCTGGGCAATAATAAAATTACCACTGACGACGTTGATATGCGCGCCCTGCAGCGGTGTGTTATTGAGACTCATCGACAGGCGAGCAGTAATATCCAGTTGCAATGTTCCCGCTGCCTGCTTCACCAGTTCCAGTGTTTTGGCGTCGGTCACACGTATATTCTTGTGATACAGCGGTTCGTGGTGATGTGCAGCCAGATTTGCGTCGATCTGCGGACGTGCGCCATAGACCACCACCAGACGGATGCCGAGGCTGTGCAACAACCCGATATCATTAACGATACTGGAGAAATTCTCATGCTCAATGGCTTCACCGCCGAGCATGATGACAAACGTTTTTCCCCGGTGGGTATTGATATAGGGAACCGAATGGCGGAATCCCTCGACCAGCTCGGTTTTACGTTCCTTTACCACGGTATACCTCTTTGCATGATTATTCGAAATTATTGTATTTTTATTCTGTTTTTTCGCAGGGTGCAAGTGTAAATTTTATGCGGGAACGAGTTTTTTATCAGTAATACCGTGAATATAAAAAGAATGTTTACCGTTTTATAGATGACAGATTATGCGTCTTTCGCTAAAGTTTCCGGTCAAATTGGTCGTTTACTTGTTACACAGCTTAGATTTCTTTTGCTCGGGAGAGGCATGTCAGGATCCAACACTGCAATCAGCCGTCGTCGTTTACTGCAAGGCGCGGGTGCCATGTGGCTATTGAGCGTAAGTCAGGTCAGCCTGGCTGCGGTCAGCCAGGTCGTGGCGGTGCGCGTCTGGCCTGCGTCCAGCTACACCCGCGTGACGGTAGAATCAAATCGTCAGCTGAAATATAAGCAGTTCGCGTTGAGTAATCCTGAACGCGTGGTGGTGGATATCGAAGATGTAAACCTGAACTCGGTGCTCAAGGGGATGGCTGCGCAAATCCGCGCTGACGACCCGTTCATCAAGTCGGCGCGCGTCGGGCAATTTGACCCGCAAACCGTACGTATGGTTTTTGAATTAAAGCAAAACGTAAAACCGCAGCTGTTTGCCCTTGCGCCGGTCGCCGGGTTTAAAGAGCGTCTGGTGATGGACCTCTATCCGGCCAATGCACAGGATATGCAGGACCCGCTGCTGGCGCTGCTGGAGGATTACAACAAAGGCGACCTCGAAAAGCAGGTGCCGCCAGCACAAAGTGGTCCACAACCGGGTAAAGCTGGGCGGGATCGTCCGATTGTCATTATGCTTGACCCTGGCCACGGTGGCGAAGACTCCGGTGCGGTGGGGAAATACAAAACGCGCGAAAAAGACGTGGTATTGCAAATAGCTCGCCGTCTGCGCTCTCTGATCGAGAAAGAGGGCAATATGAAGGTGTACATGACGCGCAATGAAGACATCTTCATTCCGTTGCAAGTGCGCGTAGCAAAAGCCCAGAAACAGCGCGCTGACTTGTTTGTTTCTATCCATGCCGACGCCTTTACCAGTCGCCAGCCGAGCGGTTCATCGGTGTTTGCGCTCTCAACCAAAGGCGCAACCAGTACTGCGGCAAAATATCTGGCACAAACCCAGAACGCCTCGGACTTGATTGGTGGCGTAAGCAAAAGCGGTGACCGCTATGTCGACCACACCATGTTCGATATGGTGCAGTCGCTGACCATTGCCGACAGCCTTAAGTTTGGTAAAGCGGTGCTGAATAAGCTCGGTAAAATCAACAAGCTGCATAAAAATCAAGTTGAACAGGCCGGGTTTGCCGTACTAAAGGCACCAGATATTCCCTCCATTCTGGTCGAAACGGCGTTTATCAGTAACGTTGAGGAAGAGCGTAAACTGAAAACGGCGACTTTCCAGCAGGAAGTTGCGGAGTCTATTCTTGCGGGAATTAAAGCGTATTTTGCCGATGGGGCGACGCTGGCGAGAAGGGGATAATGTTTTTATTTATTCAATGAATTTATATTTCGTTGAATAAATAACATTTACCTGAATATTAGACGCTGGTTTTGTGACTGATGTCGGATATTTGAATGTCGGCTTGAAAAATAAGCCGACCATCTCTTTAATTAAGCACAATTCCGTGTAATGTATACGCATTAGTTAATCATCTTGTAACTGTTAAATCAGGCAAGGCAATGTTTGAAGTAGTTATTACTTCTGACGTGCCTTGCCTTTTTTTTTGGAGCCATGGAATGATCATCGAAAAAGTCATGAACAATAATTGTGTACAGGCATCGATGAATGGACAGGAGGTTATCATTTCTGGGCCTGGCGTCGGTTACAACAAAAAATATGGAATGTCGGTCCCTGAGCATCCGGCTAACCGGATTTTTTATGTCAGAAATGAACAAAAAAACAAACTTTATAAATTGATTGAACATGTAGATATTGAGTATGTGTTTGTTGCCGAAAAAATAGTGCAATATGCGGAGAAAAATCTCGAAAAAAATCTCAATCCATCGCTACTATTGATTCTTGCGGATCACATTTCGAATGCAATATCCCGAGTCGTTTCAGGTATACAAATTAATAATGTTTTCCTTGATGAAATCAAAGCGTTGTACAAAGCAGAGTATGCGATAAGTCGCGATGCATTAACTATCATTAATGAGCAATTCAGCGTTCAACTTCCTGATGATGAGATTGGTTTTATAGCATTGCATATTTTAAATAATTATGAAAATTCAGTTGATTATGAATCAGTACGGATTATTGAGTTGTCGCAAATAATCACGGGGCTTATTGAAGTTGTTTATAACAGAAAGGTGGACAGAAGTTCATTTAACTATTCCAGATTTATGATGCACCTTAAATATTTTTCAAGTCGCGTGTTATGCAATGAAAAAATAAAACAGAAAGATATTGGTGATATCTATGAACAGTTTCTTGAAAAGGACATCCTGTTACAGCGCGCAATTCATGAAATTGAACGGTATCTGTATGCCACTTTTAAATATGAATTAATTTTAGAAGAAAAACTATATCTCTCTATTCGTACCAAAGTATTAATGGACTAATTATATATAACATTTATATGAGATAACCCACATGAAACAAAAGAAAGCCTGGAGTTTTTTTCAGAGCCTGGGGAAGGCATTTATGTATCCCATTGCTCTGCTAAGTGTATGTGGCATGATGCTAGGGCTGGGAAGTGGTTTAGCCAGTGATGATATGGCAAAGTTAATTCCATTTCTGGCTATTCCAATAATTAAAACCATACTTGATTTCATTGTTAGTCTTGGTTTGTTTGCCTTTGTTAATTTACCTGTATTGTTTGCGATAGCGATTCCCTTAGGATTATTAAAAGATAAAGAGGATAAAGCCTATGGTGCTTTTTCTGGCTTAATTGGTTTTATGGCGATGCATCTGGGAACGAACTTTTATCTTAAACAGCACGACTTATTGGTCGTTGCTGACCAAATGTCGACACATGGGCAAACCATCATTCTGGGGATCCAGTCCTACAATACCAGCGTGTTGGGGGGAATTGTTGCTGGGTTATTAGTCGCCAGCATGTATAAAAAGATCGTTAATTTACGCATTCCAGAATCATTAGGTTTTTATAGCGGCCCACGTCTGGTGCCTATCATTACACTGATTGTGATGAGTGGATTTGGTCTGATCATTCCTTTTATCTGGCCGCCATTTTTCAATCTCTTCATGCTCATTGGCCACTGGATATCAACTTCCGGTCCTGTTGGTTATTTCTTCTATGCAGTTGCCGAACGTGTGACGATTCCTTTTGGCTTAAACCATCTGGTGACGTCAGTGTTCCGCTTTACGCCAATCGGCGGTTCGGCTGTGATTGGCGGTGAAGAATATTACGGCACCCTGAACATGTTTATGGCATACGTCAAAGAGAATGCGGTCATTCCGCTGGATTTGGCGGGGAAAATGGAGCAGGGCAAACTGATGATTCAGTATGGTCTGGCTGGTGCCGCGCTGGCGATGTATCGCACTGCTCATGCTCAAAACAGAAAGGCTATCAAAGCATTGCTTATTTCCGGGGTGCTTACGGTGATTATTGGCGGCGTCAGCGAACCGATTGAGTTTCTGTTCTTATTTGTCAGTCCACTGCTGTTTGTCTTCCATGCCTTTATGAATGGATTCGCTAACATGGTTCTGCCATATATGGGCGTGAAGATGGGATTTACTGGTGATCTGATTCAATTTATTAGCTTTGGCGTATTGCGTGGCACAAGAACAGGTTGGCCGATCGCGGTATGTGTCGAAGTGGCCTATTTCTTCATTTATTACTTTGTGTTCCGTTGGACCATTCTTAAATTTAACCTGATGACCGTAGGCCGTGAAGAGTCCAGTCCTGTCACGCTGAACGCTCACGAAGATACGGCTATAGCGGATATCCCAACTCCTGATAAATCAGAGCTGCAAGCGGCGGAGCAGATGGTTAAGGCACTTGGTGGTAAAGAGAATATTAAGTCACTGGATAATTGCGTAACTCGTTTACGTTTAACAATCGCAGATATGGGATTGATTGACGAGGCTGCAATAAAAAGAGCTGGCGGGATTGCGGTTGTTAAACTTGATCAAAATACCCTACAAGTCATTATCGGCACTAAAGTCATCGCCCTGCGTCGGGATATGGATAACTATATGGGGATATACTGATGGATGTTTTTAATACTCCTGTTTCCCGCAAAGGAACATATTGTACCCAATGGGACTTTTGCGAGGACAGATTTGGTGTAAAAGATGTACTACCATTCTCTATTTCAGATATGGATCTTCCGATACCAGACGCTATCACCAGAGCATTAAAAAAACGCCTGGAACACCCGATTTTAGGGTACAGTCGTTGGCAACATGGTGAATATCTGAATGCGATAGTAAACTGGTATTATCAACAATATCAAACAGATATTAAACCTGAATGGATAACCTATAGCCCCAGTGTGATGTACTCTATTGCAAAAGCAATAGAGTTATTGACATCGCATGGTGATAATATTCTCGTTTTTACACCTGTCTA
Source organism: Escherichia sp. R1 (assembly GCF_003000935.1). Taxonomy (NCBI): domain Bacteria; kingdom Pseudomonadati; phylum Pseudomonadota; class Gammaproteobacteria; order Enterobacterales; family Enterobacteriaceae; genus Escherichia; species Escherichia sp. R1. The sequence continues at coordinate 25,198 of NZ_PSRU01000011.1, read as the reverse complement.
TAATTCATTTTTTGATGTAATTAAACATAGCGAGCGAAATATTCTGACAGCCTCTTTGATTATAAAAAATGAGGGGGGCTACGCTATCAACTGGCAAGATTTTGATCTTAAGATTAAAAGCGCAAAGATGATGTTATTATGTAATCCTCATAACCCGACAGGAACAGTCTGGTCGGAAGAAGAACTGCATAAAATCGCTGCAAGCTGTACAAGGCATAATGTCTGGTTATGTTCAGATGAAATCCATAGTGATTTTGTTTTTAATCGTAGCTTTACATCCGCGCTTAAAATAAAAAAAGAAAAAGTAGTAGTATTTAACTCGATATCGAAAACATTTAATGTTCCTGCACTAACAGGATCGTATATGATTTCAACTGACGATAATTTTAATCATAAGTTCAGAACGATATCGAGGTATCGCGATTTTGTAAACTCCCCATCAGTACTGAATATAATTGCAACTATTATTGCCTACAACGAATGTGAGGGATGGTTAAAGTCATTAAAGGCACATATAGCCTCTAACATTCAATTCACCCAGCAGTATCTGAATGAAAATATTCCAGAATTGATCGTAAGGCCAGCTGATGGTTGCTATTTTTCCTGGATAGATTGTTCTGCTATTGGTTATCCTTTTGATGAATTCTACAGTCGATTAATTCATGAAGGCAAAGTGGGCATTATGGCGGGGCATGTCTATGGAACGGAGGGGGAGGGCTACCTTCGTCTGAACCTGGCCTGCGGTCGAGAAAAATTATATATGGGGCTTACGCGTCTTGTGAGTGTAATTAAAAATATTAATCAGGGAGAATAAAAATGAATAACACGGATCTTATCCATCTCATTAAACATTTTATGCGTAACGAACATAAAGCAGTTGAAGAAGTTATTGATTCCCCTCTTTCGGAGGTCGCAAATTTAATTAAAGTATTACAATCTTGTCAGGGAAAAGTTGTTTTTATTGGTGTTGGTAAGTCCGGTATTATTGCCAGGAAACTCGCCGCAACATTTGCCAGCACCGGAACTCCCTCGTTTTTTGTTCACGGTACGGAAGCTGTACACGGCGACCTTGGAATGGTGGCGAAAGACGATGTTGTTATTCTTATTTCAAACAGTGGTGAGACGGCGGAAATCCTGGCGACACTGCCTAGTCTGAAAAAAATGGGTAATTATTTGATCTCTTTTACCCGCAGTCATCACTCATCGCTTGCGATAAGTTGTGATTTATCTGTTGAAATCCCCGTCAAAAGTGAGGCGGATAATTTAGGTTTAGCACCGTCATGCTCGTCGACTGTTGTTCTGGTTGTTGGTGATGCGGTGGCGCTTGCACTCTCTGAATTGAAAAAATTTACTCGTGCTGATTTCGGCTTATATCATCCAGGAGGTGCACTCGGCATTAAAGCAAATTCATAATTTCAAAATATAAATACAGTAACCGGTCACGCCATCTTTTGGGGTGGCGTTCTTTGAAGTGAGTGTCCGCTATGAAAAATGTTCTGGTCACCGTCCCCAGCTTTTCAGCACGCTGTGTTTCCGCCAGCAAGTTGCTAAGAGAGAATAATTTTAATCTTATTATTAAGAATAATGTGGAGCATCTGCTTAAATCAGAATCCACTGCATTACGAGAATCTATTTGCGCGGTCATCGCCGGAAAAGATGGTTATCAGGCGGACACGCTATCATTGCTGCCTGGTGTGAGAATAATATCGAGATTCGGGACGGGGATAGACAATATTGATCTTCGTGCGGCACAGCAATCCGGTATTGTTGTCAATAATGCGGTTGGGATTAATTCAAATGCGGTTGCGGAATTTATCATTGGACTTATCTTCGCGAGCATGAGAAATATCCCTGGCAGCTATCATGCGATGCAAAATGGCTACTGGGGTGAGTCGCATGGCTGTGAATTACAAGGGAAACGGATTGGCCTGGTTGGCTACGGTAATATAGGTAAAACTCTGGCGAAAAGGTTATCCGGTTTTGATGTTGAGCTTTTAGCTTTTGACAAACAACCCGACTATCAGGTTGCTGACAAAGCTGGAGTTCAGTTTGTATCAATTGAAGATATCTTTATGCAGTCGCATGTCATCATTGTTCTTTTGCCTTTTTCTTCTGAGCTGGAGAACTTCATTAGTCATAAATATTTGTCGATGATGCGCAATGGTGCTCTGATCATCAATGCCGCAAGGGGAAAGTTGCTGGATGAGGGCGCTTTACTTCAGGTGATTGAAGAACGAAATGTGTTTGCGGCGCTGGATGTGTTTAGCTCTGAACCGTTGGCGCAATTTAGCCCACTGCTACATGCCAAAAATATCATTACAACGCCGCATATCGCGGCCGCCACCGTTGAGTCATACCAGCAAACCGGGATACACGTTGCCCAGTCGATAATTGATTACTTCGCAGGAAGGGAGATAAAAAACGTGTTGTGAGTTCAGCGAACAAAGATTTTAAATACAAAAAAACCGCAATTTGTAGAACACATTGCGGTTTGTCAGCATTCTAATAAATTGGTTGCGGGGGCCACAGTCAAGAGGTTAATCCAATCTTTTGAAACTTAAGGTATTCACTGTTCCCGAACCCAAGCTATCTACCGAAATATACACTCATTATCTGATGTGAATCAACGAGTAGATCGAATGGCCTGTTCCTCTCTTTTTTTGTACACAGAGACTCCTTTAAAAAATGGCAAGGTCACATATCCCTTATTGGTACATAAATCCCCCGATGTTTACTGACTTTGTTCCACCTTCGTATCCAGTAAAATGACATAGCGATTCAACAACTGATTTAACCGGGTATCAATTTGCGTCAACAGCGTTGGCGAAACCTCTCCGGTCTGTTTTTGCTCTTCCAGTTGCCGAAGCAGTTCTTCCAGCGGCGGCTCCTTTAACGACTGCCGGATGCCGTACACCGCCGTTTTTAGTTCCGAACCGGTCAGATATCTCCCCTTACGTTCATCCAGTGCATCCAGCTGCGCCGACAGGCGCTGTAGCTGGCTCTGCGCCTGAGCATAGCCATTCAGTGCCTCAGCAGACAGGGCGCTCAGCTCCCGCTGTTTGCGCCACTGCGCGTTCAGCGCCCTGACCTGAGGATTATCCGGCCACAGGGCATCAAGCTGGCGTAGCTGGCGATATCCCTGCTCCAGTGGCCAGCGGGCAGGCAATTTGTTTAACTGCTCCAGTTGCATCTGACTTGCCGCAATTGTTCTGTCCTGAGCCAGCAGCGCCTTATCCTTTACATCCAGCTTTGCCAGTTCGCCGCTCTCCAGCGACAGCGGCAACGGCATGACAGACAGTTGTATTCGCTGGATTAGCGCGTCCGGCTGATTAAGCTGCGACCAGCCCCATAATCCTGTTCCGCCGAGACCGGCCATCACAACCATTCCGGCCATAAATATCGGCCATGTCCGCTGCCGGGAGATTTCAGGGGATGGAACGGGTGGACTGGCATCCTTATCGTTTTGCTGAACGGATCTGGTTGCAAAAACCGGCTGTGGACTTTCCTCTGACTTTTTCGGTTGATTCATTTCCCGGCGGGGTAATTCAGGGGGAGTGATAGTGGTTTCCGCTCCCTGAGGCGCCAGCCGTTCCAGACGCAATGCGGTATTGCGAAACTGCCCGGCCAGTAGATCCAGTTTCGTCATATGCCACAGTTCACACTGTTGCAGCGTGGTTTCGATGGCGGAAAGATGCTGTACACAACGGTAGATCTGCGGCAGATCCTGATACTGAATATCCAGCGTTCTCAGTGCCTGCTGCATTTTTTCTGTGACCCAGCTGAGCAGTGATATTCTGGAATGTACCTGTACCGGCCAGAAGTCAGCCCAGCGCTGGAGCAGTATATCCAGTGAACCGAGTCCGTCTGCCATCCCTGCCAGCCCCTGCCGTCTGGTTATCGCCAGTACGTAACAGACCAGCGTCTGTAGTTCCACGCCATTTTGCCGGAACAGCGCGAGGCAGAGTTTTTCCACCTGACGCCAGTCCACATCCGGTCGGGCCGGGTGAGTCAGTTTACTCATTTCAGCCTGCAGTTCACCGGATTCCTTATAAGTACAGGGATCGCCGCCCATGACGAACTGGCTGATAAAATTCGCGTTACTTGCCATCAGTACGCCCGCTCCTGTTGTTTGAGATGACGCAGAACAATTCGTCCTTCCGGAGAAAATACGCCATCAAAGCGTATCCAGCCGGTATCGGGAAGCTGCGCGTGGATCAGGTAATTAAGATGCCCCGGACGGGGCTGGGGGAGTAATTCCACCTGTATCTGACTCAGGCGTGGTTCATAACGCAGCAGTGTTTCTTCAATCTGACGCATCAGGCCATGAATACCCGCAGCCATCCCCTGATGGATCAGACTGAGATCCGGCAGACCGTAATCCGGCAAATGCGCCAGCGTGCCTGCCCGGCAGTTGATAATGCGTTGCATATTGTCCATCACGGAAAGGATAAGCTGATCCCGCTCGCTGATCTGTTCCAGCGGTAACTCGCCGCTGAAACTGAACGTCAGCATTTCATATAAGGAAGGTGTCGACATCGGTTATTTATCCTTGAGAGGCAGCAGTCGCAGGTCGCTTCTCATCAGTTCAATCGAGCGCGGCTTGTCGGCCTCCAGTTCGTCCCTTTTGATCACCAGACGCCAGCTGTCGCTTTTTTCATCAGGGTGATAAAACTGCCCAATAATGGCGACAAACTGCGTCTCTTTATCCAGCGGCACATTCAGGGATGCCGTGCCTTCCGGTTTTACCCAGACGGTGTGTTTTGCCAGTACGTCCTTCTCCAGCGTCTTCTCTTCCTGCATAAACAGGGTGTCGTAATCCGCCTTGTCAAAATCTTCGCGGGTTTTCAGTTGCCAGACATGCACCATCGTGGAAAGCGGCGTATCTTCCGCATCCGTATTCAGGGCGCTGCGGGAGAAGAAATCGAGATGCAGTATTTTGATTTGTTTGTAGAAAACGGCTGAGGCCACGCTTTTCGATTCATCCACCACTTTCTGAATCAGCCCGCAGCCACTCAGAACAACCGTCAGCATCGCCATACAGAGCAACGCCGGACGTTTAAAACGAATAGGAAACATGAGTCATACTCTCCCTGTTACGAATGGAAAAAGCGGGTATTAATCCCTGATAACGCCCCAGACTGACCGTCACTGTTCCGGTCGCGGGCGCGGCAAAGGAGGCGCGAAGGATGCCGGTACGGCTAATCTGTACACGCTGTTTTCCCAGCCGGGCAGCAGGCAACAGGCTGACGGGCAGCGTCAGTTGCAGACGGGCCTGACAGCGCCAGCCCAGATAAACGCGCAGCAGCACCAGCAAATCGCTGTGCAGTTGCCCGTCGGGCAGCCAGCCACGTGCTTCTGCGGCATCTTCGGTATACAGTTTCAGCAGCAACTGGCTGTTGACGTCGGTACCGGTACGCCCCAGCAGCGTTCGCGTTTTCAGGCTGATGCGTGAATTTTTTGACAGACCCGCAGGGGCCGGGAGAATTACAGGCTGCGGATCGTGAGGCACCACCGTCGCTTTGGTCAGCGGGGCAAGCAGCCCTACCAGTGCCGTGACGCCTTCCGCCGTGCGCGTCGGCAGGCGCATCACGCTGAGCAGGGCCAGAAAACGGGATACCGGCGTGGCGATATGGTTCTCGCTGCCGGGAATACCCAGCCCGATGAGTCCCAGCAGACAACGGGAAATGTCATCCACGGCACCTGCTTCAAACGACGCCGGGTAGTTATATTTGCGCCAGATGCGGTAGTACTGAGTAATAAAGCGATGGTTAAAAATATCGAGAAACGCCATCACTGCGTCATGTCCGTCATGACGCTGGGTAATGTAGTCCAGATAGGCGGTTGGCAGCGGCGAATCCACGCCGTACAGGCCGAGAAAAGTGGTGCGCACCGTGGGGGGCGCGTCGGGATTGCCCACGTCACGTTCAACGTTTTTTAACTCGCTGACCGGAAAGCCCATACCTGGATGAGGACGAAAGCGCACCGCATCGGTGGCGGGGCTGTCGGTACTGCCCAGCGGCGCGTTCTGCTGGCTCTGTTCCAGCAACTGGCAAAAACGGTAAAAATTGATTCGCGCAATATCCGGGGCCAGCCGGTCGGTCAGCCCGGTACGCGCTGGCTGTGATGCTCTGTCCATTGCAGGCACTTTCCTGTGGGTTGCAGAATTAAGGTCAGTTGAGTGAATAAGTGGATATCGGCATACAGTGCGAAAAAGCGGTGCAGCAGTTCACCAAACAGCGTGATATCACCTTCTCCGGCAAAGCCGTTACTGTCCAGCGTCACCTGAATATCCACGCCACGCAGCAGAAAGCCTCTTTCAAAACGCTGTATCAGGCTGTGCTGAACGTCGACAATCGCCTCCAGACGACGGCGGTTCATCTCGCTTTCGGTCCAGTCGTACAGTGCCAGCGTGCCGCGCAGAATTTCGGCGTTATCCATCATCGATAAAAAGTTAGAACCAAGGTGACTGAGCACCCGCCAGTGGAAGCGGTCACGCGCAGGGGGATAGCAGGGCTGCGTCGGAGCGCACAGGTTGCGCACCCGCAGGACGTTCTGTGAGGCATGAACTGGCGTATCGAGCAGCGTGCTCTGTAAAGCCTTACGGGGAAGCTGCCCGTTAGTACCGGTCAGGTTTAAAGAGAGCGTTTCATCCTCCAGCATCCGGTCAGTATCAAACGCATCGCCGCCCAGAATCAGCCAGGTGTCATGCAGGCCGGAAGGGCCGCGCTTTACCCGCGTGTGGTAATAGCGTTCCGGCGCATCGTGGCGCAGCATCCCGCCCCGGTGACGAAAGCTGGAGAAGGGGACATACGCCTGACTGCCGGTATGGCGCGAAGAAATAATGTTGTCGACGGAATAAATCTCGGTATGCCCGTCCTGAATGCGCATCGGGCGCAGCAGAAATTCGTTTTCCAGCGGCGAAAGGTGTAACGGATCGGCTTCGAGCGGGAACAGGTTGATGACCGGCACGCAGTGCAGGCGGAGATTGTCGGTATTAAACGGCAAATCATGAGGCCAGTTTTCCGCCAGCACCACGTCAATCTCAAAGCCGGTTATCCTTTCCGGCCAGATGACGTTCTCCAGCCCGTTCAGCGCCACAAACATAAACTTCTCACGGAAGGTGAAATATTCCAGCAACAACTGGTAGCCGCTGAACGCCGACTCGCCTTTCGGCCACAGTCGGTCATCGTCATCAAAACCCATCGGGGAAAAGTGGGCGTCCAGCACACGGCGTTCCTGCCCCGGCAGACGCAGCCAGAACTGCTGGATGCCAAGCGTTAAAGCCCGGTGCAGCGCACAGGCCACCGGGCTGTCGGCATTGAGATAGAGCGGCAGGCGGGATAAATCGATCTGTGACCAGTCACCAACCAGCGGGCCGCATTCAAAGCGCAGACGGATAACCGAGCGTCCGTCCGGTTCATATTGCAATGACACGTCCGGCAACGCCAGCGGATGCAGCGTGATATCACGCGTGGCGCTGTAGACGCAGCGTGTTCTGCGTTCGCCGATGGGACGGGATAGCACCTGAAACTCTTTCAGCGTATCACTTTGCTTCATTTGCTGGTGATCCGTGGTCAGTTCGACCACGGAAAGCGACGGAATGGTGCGCAGGTAGTGCGGCCACAGCAGGCTGACCAGCCCCTCGGTCAGTTCGGGCAGGTCGTCGTCCAGCTTTTCGCGCAGTCGCCCCATTAAAAAAGCGAAGCCTTCGAACAGGCGCTCCACATAGGGATCGCGTGCGCCGGGTTTATCAAGATTGAGCATCGCGGCGCGGTCGGGGTAAGCCTGCGCAAATTCTTTCCCCGCTTCACGCAGGTAGCGCATTTCGGCTTCGTAGTAGCGTTGGGTCAGGTCGTCCATCGGAGGATTTATCTTCCTTTTATTGAAATTAATACCAACGAGTAGTGAGATTAGAATTTTTTATTTTAAGAATCCTAAGGACATATAGATGGATCATTTATTTCAAAAGAAAAATCGGACTCCATACTAGATGAGGATTTCTTCAATAAAGAGGAGATATGATATCCAGATAAAGTTTTAGAATTATTACCATCAGATATCAAAATGCTAAGTTCAGACACAATATTCACAGGGTTTTTATTAAAAACATCTGACTCTCTACCTGTGTAAATAAAGTATACAATTGGCTTTCGCTCTCCGACATCAAGATGGAAATTCTCTCTTACTTTACCATCATAATGTGTTGAATTATTAACTTTCGAAATACTAATAGATACTTTGCATGTATTTATCATGACAATGGAACAAGAATGGAATGGTTGAGATAAACATCCAGCACACAGTGTGCATAATAAAAAAGAGAATGTTAATCTAATCATCAAATTTCACTTGATAGTATCAAAAAATCACAAATGATTAATAATGTCAATTTTTCAGTTGATTATGATATGAATCATACTATGGGCAAATATCCTGACTATCTATCATGTACTTTACAACCCCATGCTTCTTATCGTCTTTTGTTGAAATGTCCCTGGATAATTCAATTAGATCGTTTTTCCCAAATTTTTTTTCACGTCCTGATGATAAGATAACAAACGGATAATCAAAATTACCCGAGCTATCTTTATTTGCGGTGAATGCTTCTTCATATTGGAAACCATCATTGATGTTTTCAGTATAAAAATAAGACAAAACATCAATCCCATTAACAGGTAAGTAAATATGATGTTGCTTAATAACATTACCTCCAAAAACATACTCAGGAATAAACACATTAATATCTGAGGAACATACATTCCTAATCCTGACGACATTGGAATACTTCATTTGCGAAGTACATCCGGCAAGAAATATTAAAGCAATAACTACTCTAGTCATCAAATTTTATCCTGCTTAACCAGATCAATCCCTGAACATCTTCATCTGCTGCAACCAATCGAGTATACATGTCAGGACGATATTTTCCATATTTCATCACATCAATCTCTCCCTGAGCGGGCATAACATTCCCTGGTATTGTTTTTTGCATAAGAGTAGATGTTCCTTTATGAGTCCACGAATAATCAGGGCTAGAACCCTCTCCATATTCATCCAGTACTTTATGCCCCATTTCATGAGCACTATCCCATTTATATCTGTTATTAGCGTCAAGAAGCGCCTGTAATTCATCTTGAATATCCTTATAACTATCACCGTAGTTATAATATATTTTTTCAAATCCTGATAGACTAACGGATGCCTGAAAGTCAGGATCTAATGATGATATCAAAGAAAAAGTTCGCATGGATGGAGTAATATTTATCTCAGCCTTTACATTTACTTTAAAAACACCAATCGCTGTAACAATATTTTCACCAATCCCCCCGCCGCGACTTCCATTTCGAGACCAATAAAATTCAACTCCATTTTTGGTCAGGTTAACCAAGTCGTTATAAGGAACTGGGGATAACTTAGGATTACTTCCTTTTATCCCTCCATCACTAACTGCCAGTCGCCATATTATATCTACTGTTTTTTGTTTTCTGTCTACCTTTACATCGACCCATTTTTGTTCCTCTGGTGAATTATGAAGTGGATAATCAACTTTTATCATCATATCACCACATAAAGCAATCAGTCTTACAAGTAGTGATTTGCTTTTTAGCTTAGTTGTATCCAGTATGCCTTGATTACTGTAGCCATCCCATTGCCAGGCATGCTCTCCCTTATCACAATATTTACCGGTCTGCCGTTCACTATAAATCACTTCATTACCATCAAGCACTTCCAGAGAAAGCGCTTCAGCCTCATCGCCTTTATTTGTGATGGTAAAATCTATTTTTTCTGTATTCTTCGTACTACCACCGCTAATCATTTCTTTATAATCAGGTATATTCAGTGGCGTCAGTATCTTATTACCTGATAATTTAATTCTGTAATCCAGTTTTACATCATCAGAGGATGAATCAGAACCAGAAGTCAGATCCTTTTTCGCCGACTGCGCATGTTGTTCCGCTTCACTTTCCCCGTCATCCGTCTCATACGTATCATCCATCATTGACGCAATAAACCGTGCTTTACACGGGCAACTGCTCTGACTGTCCAGCGTCCCCGCCATCAGCCTGCCGTGAATATCTGTTTCAGGAACGCCGCCCACAATAATAAACATTCCCGGATATCTGCCGCAGGTGACCCGGTCCATATCCCGCGCCTGCGGGATACCCATGATCGTATGGTCGTCCGCCCCTTCAATAATTTTGCCGCCGCAGGTGGTCTTATCGCCCCTGACCAGAAAATAACCTCTTCCCATCGTCATCACTCCTTATGCTGCGTATCACACAGTACCGCCGCCCGCACCGGATTGATTGCCACCAGTGTACCCAGCAGGGCATCCATTTTTCGGTTCAGCAGGGCTTTATCCGCATAGCGGTGCGCCCGCAGACGCAGCAGTTTCAGTTGTCGGGCTTTTACCTCAAACAGCAGTTCCGGCTCCCACTGCGTCAGCGTTATTCCCTGTGCGGCAGTATCCAGTTCTTCCAGCAGCAGGAGCGCCATCTCGTTTTTACCGTACTGTTCCGCCACCCGTGCCATCAGCAGCCGCAATAACAGGCGCTGTCGTGCCGTGGTGATGCCTGGACGGGTCTGTATCCAGCCCAGTGCCGCTTCCACGCCCTGACTGTCTGCCATCTCCAGCGCTTCCGGCTCCAGCGCCAGTACGTCGTTTGTGGCGTCGTCTGTCGGCACAGCAGCTTTCCCCGCAAGCCATGCGCCGTCTTCCCGCATCATGACCTGCTGCGCTATCCAGTTGCGCGTCACCTCGTCGGCGAACGGTGTGCCGTCGTTCCATGCCAGATTTTCCAGCCCTGGCAGGCGTTCCAGCAGCAGCGCCAGATCCTGACGGATAACCGCAGTCCATCTGTCCCACGGAGCACCCGCCTTCGCCAGCGCCTGATGCAGATACCACTGGATATCCAGCCAGAAATGGCTGACACCGGTGCTGAACATCAGGTCGGCCTGCTCCAGCAGTTCCGTCCAGTTCTGCTGGGCATACAGCCGCTTAAGCTGGTTGCGTGATTCGGTGCGCGGCGGGGCCAGCCGGGTTTTGCCATCCACATCCGGCGGCAGTTCATGCACAGTGTCCCAGCGCAGGGTTTTCATCAGCCGGTGTGCTGAAAGCCAGCCCTGCGGCTGTTCGTTCAGATAACGGGCCAGCACTTTCGCCTGGTCGAGCAGGTCGCGCCCGGAAGTGATGGTCTGTACCTGTGGCGCATCCACCGGGGAAGACGGTGCAGGAACGCTGCTGCTGTTTTGTGGCACCACCGCGTTCATCCCACCCGACTGCGCCAGACGTGATTCCAGCGCGTTAATCAGCGGCATCAGGGAGGGGGAATGCTGGTCTTCGGGCCATGCAGTGAAGGAAACCGTCAGTTGATTAAGAGCGGCAACAATGTTCGCAAAATCCTCTTTTGCCACTTCCGGGTAGCGGGCAAGGCTGTCGAGCATTTTTTCACCTGCCAGCCACTCCAGCGCCATTTTTCGGCTTGCCGGACGCGAGGGCAGCAGTTGCGTACCGAAGCGTTCCACCAGCCCGGCTAACAGCGCCAGCCCCTCAGCCAGTCCGCGCTCACCGTCGCGGTGCAGTCGCGCCCAGATGTAGTAAGTGGCGATGCGCACGTCTTTTGCCTGCGTCAGCAGCAGGGATTCGGCAAGCTGGCAGATGAGGCCGGTATCCGCGCCGGAAAGTTTGTTCATTTCGTCGCGGATACGCAGGAAATCGTCGTGGTAGCCGGGGTCTTCCCCGACCGGCGTATCTGCCGTCACCGGCAGCAGCCACGTCTGCCACAGTGCCGCCTGTGTTCGCGCCACATCCAGTGCGTCCCGGTTGGCAAAACAGCTACGGGTCAGCTTTTGCAACAGTTCACTCATCGGCGTCTTCCCCATATTCTTCCGCATCCGTCATACTCCTGCCGGTCAGAAATACCTGCCCCGGCAAGCGGAAGTTTTTCAGTTCCAGCAGCGCCAGCGGCCCTTTGCCCTGTTCAACCCGCAGCAGGTAATTCAGCGGCAGGCCGTCCTGCGCTTTCCACACCACCTTAAAGGTGCTGCTGTCCACCGGCGTCACCTGCGCCTGTTCCAGCAGGCGAATAAGGCTCCAGCTTCCCCGGTAATCCGCCAGTATGCGTTCCATCGCCTGTGTGCTGGTCCAGCTCAGCGATACGCCGGGTTGCCACTGTTCGTCCGGCCAGTTAAAACGCTGCCAGCGTTCTTTCTGGTTGAAATATTCCAGTTCCTGCCCGTCAATCACCAGATGTGTTTTCATCACGTCACGGGCCGGTTTTGCCCGCAGTTCAAAATGTATTCCGGCATCGCCGCTGGCAAAGGCGGTATCGGCCACGTCGCGCAGGCGGTTCAGGGCGCGGATAAAGTCCGGGTTAACCGTCAGCCCCTGCGTGTTCATGGCGTCAGCCACCCAGTAGCGGCCTTCACGTTTCAGTACGCCGGAAAGGTTGTTGGCAATAAACTGGTTGATGCGCCCGTCATCGCGCAGGTACTGCGCCAGCAGGGGGAGGGATGCATCGTTTTGTGAGGCTTTGAACGGGTAGCGACCGGCGAAGTCCTGATCCCAGAGTCTGACAATCGCCCGCTGCCACTGGCGGTTCAGGCTGTCCGCCGCAGGCGTCAGCACCTGCCGCCACGACTGCTCTACCGGGCGAACGAACAGCGCCTGACCGAAGCCACTCCATTCCTCGCCCAGACTGGCGGCGATTAACCGTCCGTAGTCGCGGGTGTCTGTGAGGTCAACGGTTTTACCCTGTAAGACCGTCTGCGCCAGCTGTTGGGTCATCTCCTGCGGGTCGGGGGCGTTGGTCACCTGTTGCAGTTTGAGACGCACGCGGGTGACGCGGGTGAGGTAGGTCTGTAGACTCAGCTGGCTGTCGCCGCCTCCGGCCTTATCGCCCAGCAACCGCAGCAGCGGCGCGAAGGTTTTATCCAGCGGCCCGACAGGCACGTCGTCACCTTCACGGGATTGCTGCGGCGTTTTCTCCTTGCCGTTAAACAGTTCCTGTGCCGATTTCGCCAGCGAGTCTGACAGACCACGGTTTTCCCTGCCTGCCGCCGCCTGCCACGCGAGGGTGTCCGTCAGCGCAATCAGCGGCGACTGACGGGCATCGGCCATCAGTGTCAGCTGGTCGAGAATGCCGGAGAGTGAGTCTTCCTTTTTCCAGCGAATGCTGTTGAGAAACGCCAGCCAGCTTCCGGCGAAGTCGGTAAAGTAGCGAGAGGTGAGACGGTTACGCAGCGTATCCGGCGAGATATCCGCAGAGGTATCCTGCTGGCGGTCGCTGAGTACCCAGTCGATTTCCTCGCGCCGCGCCGTCACCACCTGCTCGATGGCTTCCCTGACCTGTCCTTCCCACGCCTGACGGGTGAACATCCCCGGCACCGTCTGTTCTGTACTGAAAAGAGATTCGGTGAGGGTATCCCCGGTCATGTCCGCCAGCGTCATATCGGCGTAGTTGCGGGACACCTGTTGCAGCACGTTCTGGTAGAGGGTGTTTTCGGCATTACGCACACCAATCTGGCGCAGCAGGATTTTACGTACCGCGCCGGTCAGTTCCGGCGGCGGCGCGGTTTTCCACTGCGGGTGTTCCGGCAGGTTCGCCATCCAGAAGGTCAGCAGCGACGGCAACACGCTCTGCCGCACGCCTTCCGGGATATTCTCGTAGCGCAGGCCGTCTGCCATCAGCGTGGTACTGAAAAAGGCAGCGTCGGCCTTTTCCGGGCGGGAAGTCATCAGCAATGCCTTAAGCTGCTTATAGCGTTGTTCACCGGTGGCGGTACGCTGAGGACTGTTGGGCGGCAGCGCGACAAAGGCGTTCAGTTGCTGTTGCAGATGGTCAACGGCCACGTCGCGCACCAGCCGGTTTGCCGCCTGCGCATAGCCGGGAAAGGCGGCAGCGAGCAGTTGCTGGTTACGTTCAAGGCCAAAACGCTGATACCACGGCGCACCCTCACGGATACGGTATTGCAGGCGCTCCAGTTCGCCCTGCAGGGTATGCAGTGCCACCAGTTGTTCTGCCAGCGGCAGGCGGGTATCGAGCGCACGCGCCGTCTGGATGCTGGTTTCCTGAACAAGCGCGCGGTTGGCGAAGAACGAGGTCGTCATTCCGGCCCCCATATCACCAGCACGCAGACAGCGGACATCAGTGCGGTACGCAGCCACGGAAAACCCACCGTGCGCCCGCGCGCGTTATCACCCGTCACGCCCGCCCAGACCGGTGACGGCAGCCACGCATGAGGTGCGGCCTCCGGCACGGCGGCAAGCGGCGGGCTGAACATCAGGCCACGCAGGCGCAGGGAAGAAAATGCGCCGCCTGCCAGCAGCGGTTTCAGAACGCTTTGCCAGTGAGCGATACCCCGCTCTGCAAGGGTATGGGCCAGACGCAGCAGGAAATCATGGCGGTTATTGGTCAGCAGTTGCGACATGCCCTGTTCCGTCAGCGGCAGGGTTTGTGCTTCCAGCATTACAGCCAGTTGTTCCGGGGTACAGCGTTCCGGCAGCAGGCAGCCGACGCTTTGCAGGGGGCGTCCGGTCTGATAATCACCGTCGTCACAGACCTGCCACAAATAGAGTGGAGCCTGAAAACCGAGTCGCTTACCGCCGTTTATCAGTCCGCGCCAGCCTTTGTCGAGTTGTGCGGTCTGGCGGCTCTGTTCTTCTGTCAGCGGCCAGATGATGCCGTCCAGCGGACGGCTGCGGCGCAGTTTTTTTAAGGCGGTCAGTAGCGCGACATCAGGCTCCGCTGATGGCCTGCCGCCGTATATCAGCACCGTGTGGTCGCCCTCCAGCCAGTGTTGCCCGGTCAGCCCCGGCGCGATGGCCTCTGCCTCTTCAGGCTCGCCGGTCACCAGCAGCAGGCGGACTTTACGCCGCCAGAATGGGCCGTAGCGGTCGCGCAGGAAGGCGGCGAGTTCCACCATTGCCGGATGACGGCTGTCGGCTTTCTTTGTCGTCACCGCACGATAGTCATCTCCGGCGGCAAGCTGTCTGCGGAGTTCAAAGTTCTGCACGGCAGCGTGGCGGTTCAGCAGATGATAAACCCCCATGATAATCAGAAAGACCACGCCTGCGGCAATCACGCCAGCCATCCAGTACATTTGCTGTGGGCTACCCGGTTCAACGCCCAGCAATGCCGGTTTACGGTGAATAAACGTGCAAAGCGCAACCACAACAGCCACGGTCATGACGATGGCAGGCCCTGAAACCGAACGGGGCCGGAGACGGTTTAATCCCGGAACCACTATGATGCCTCCTGAGGGGAAACGAATGGCGACACCACGGTCGCCCATGAATAATGCCCGCCCTGAACGCCGCTGAGCGTCAGTTGGGGGTGTTGTGATTGTATTGCCGCCAGCGTTGCCACAGCGACGGACAGCCACGGCGCAGCCGGTCCGGAGCGCCCCAGAAAGGCATCCAGCTCGTACATCAGGGCTTCCTGAGCAAACGGCTGGTTCAGGCTTAACAACGCGGCACGCTGTTCCCTGTCCAGTTCGGCAGTCCACATACCGGATATGGCATCTGGCTGCACCGGCATCCAGTCCAGCGCCTGTGCAATGCCTGACGCCATCATCTCTGTATCTGTGATACGTTCAGGACGATGCAGCAGGGCCAGCGGCGTCAGCGCGGTTTGCGTCAGTCGGTTTGCCAGCAACAGCGCGGTGGCGGATTCTGCCGTCCGTTCCGGGTTCTTCGGTTCAAGTCGTACGGAAATCACCAGCAGTACGGCCTTTTCCTGAACAAAGTTGTCCAGCCAGTCGTCCACGGCGGCCAGCCCCGGTTCCGGGGCAGAAAACAGACGGGCTTCCGGGAGTCCGGCTTTTTGCCATTCGTCCTGCCAGATAGTTCTCACGGAGGCCCCTGAAAGCGGCGCATCAATTTCCAGTAGTACGTTGATATGAAAATCAGGGGGCAGCAGAAACAATTGCGGTCTGATATCAATAAAAAGACGGGAAATAATTTCGGATAAACGCCCGGTAACCGGTTTATTGGTTAATACAGGAATGACACTGCGACGCACGGTATCTTCTCCGCGCAAATCAGCGTAAGTATTCAACACCTGCTGACGCGCCAGAAATGCTGTTGTAGTTTCTGCAACGGAATCACCATTCAGCGCGGTTTGTACGGAAAAACTAAGTATCTGCAACGCCCGTCGTCCCCGTCGCGTTTCATGCAAAATCACCTCTTCCCGGCGCTTATTCCAGGCATCAGCCCGAATGTACTGCGTGATAAAAAACAGCCAGCGAACTGAAGCAACCAGCGACCAGATAAAGGCAGGCAAACCGCAGGCCAGCCCCCAGAAATGCGGGCCGTTTTTTGCCAGTTCATCGCTGGCGAATAATGAAGTCAGGAGCACGCCCACAGACAGCATCAGTAATAAGGCTGACAACCATTTAATGTGGGCTGGCGGTGCGGGATAGGGTTCAGCATCAGGAATAGTGTTAAGTCGGACAGGCATTGTAATAATCCATTATTCTGAAATATAAATGTAATGAATATCAGGATGTTTAAACTATGTAAGTAATTCACTACCAACTTAGGTACGCACTAATTAAAATACATCTTGCTTTTTATACAGAAATATCATTTAAAGCTTAATTTAAAACCATGTGAATTCTTAAATTCTTTCAGTATTGTTATTAATGTTTTTGAGAGGAATGTGTTTTATATTCCGTGCATACGTGTTTAATAAATATACCCACAAAAAATTAAGCTCACTGCATCGATGAATAAAGAGATTTAATTTTATCTCCATTAATGTTTATATTTACTTGATTTGTTCTTATTTGAAATATATTTTCACCCCCTCCTTCATAATGAAATCGATTCATGAGTTCCTGTAAAGGGCTCCACCTCCCACGATAAGTCTCACATAACTGCCACGACTTATAGATATACTTCCTAACAATGCCAGAAGTGTTTTTACACTGCTTATAGTGTCTTTCATCCACAATAGCAAAAAAAAGATCATAAATATGCTGCTCTAAGAACCAATTACTATTTACCAATGTGAACTCTACAGTTCCTATATCATATTGATGCTTCGCAGGGAGAAAAGCATAATAGTCATTTAAATTTACTGTGTATGAGAGTTTTTCTCCGGGTGATATTTCTATCCAGTCAGATTTTTTCATCCACAAATCAAATCGGCATGTAATTTTTCTTATATAATCTAACCGTATGTTATTTGTTACGATTAAAAAAGAACCACTGCACAAAGGAGAGTAAGGTGATTCATGGATGTTTGCTGGTAAATTCATCCGATGAACATAATATGAACTATTACTTTTATTATGTAACGTTACATTTGCTGTAATTAATGATTTATTATGTTTTAATTGAAGGTGTGCGTAAATGTCCTTTTGTTCTTGAATTCGCTTACTCTCATTTAAGCTAATTTTATAGTATTGCCCCACATAATAAATCGTTTCAAATGGGTCGAATTCGTTATAATAAGTATAATCAGATAAGGATGCCAATGGGTATATGACTGGTTTTTTATCATGCCATAATAGCTTACCATAACCATAATGTACATCCGCATTGAATGAGAAATTATCATATGCATATAATTTATTCTTGTACATAAGAAATAAAAATAAAAATAAAAATAAAAAACGCGATGTATTTGTTAAGAACATAGATGCACTCACTTATGTCAAGCTTAACGATAAATTTATAATTACATATAATAAACGATAAGATTAGCAAATGGATATGAGTAATTAATCTATTTCAAAATAACGTTCAATATTATATGCATTTTCAAAGAGTGTCATATCCTTATTTTTTATTAATTTATCAGCAAAGATGTCATACTCTTTCGCATTCTGGAGCTCTTTATCAACAGGCATATCCTCTGATTGCATACCGCCATACATACCTTTGGGGCCATATCTGACTAAATGTGTTAATTCATGGCAAAGTGATGAAACTTTAGAATCCTTTCCTGTCATTGGTTTACATACAAACCGCTGGCCTATTCTTATTGTCACTACATCTACATATTTGTCTGGAGAAACACCTATAATATGATCAGGGGTGACGTTAGCAGTATAAGCATCATTGTCCGTAGAATTTACAAAATTGCCACACTTCCACTTAGTAACATCTTTATCATAGTAATTATCATTGCTATCAAGATATTTATCTATAAAAGTAACTTCTTTGCACTCCCCTTTATCAGCAGATAATTTATCACATATAAATTTCATTCTGTCCACGGCTTCTTGAATAACTGCTCGCGCACTTTTTGTTTCTTTTGTTACTTCTCCGTTCAGTTTAAATTTTATGGTTATTATTTTTTCAGATGGCACGCCAAATATTCTCCTGAATTCATCTTCTGCTTCATCACTCCAGTGCGTTAATGTTTTTACCCTTTTATCAATTACCTTTTTTTGTTCCTCTAGAGACTCCTTCATCATTTTCTTGAATTGATTCGTAACTTGAAATTCCTGTATGCATTGTTCAGTTTTCTGATTTTCACCACTTGAACTACCTCTATCATTACTCATGCACGCCTCCCAATATCATGTCTATATTTTGATTCAATAATCTGACATCAATTGTTTGTTTGGAATCAGTATTAAAATTTTCTGTATACCCATTCTCATCAGTAATACCTTCTTTTTGAGTGCCATCAGAAAAACATGCAATATATTTTGTGTTGGCATAAGGTAGACCATCATCATCAGTAAAAAGGAACTTAGCATTAAATTCCCCGCTCTCAATCACTGGAAACGCCATCAACTCCGGTGTCAGCTTCGCCTTCGGCTTACGCCCATAATATCCCGCCTTAACGTTATATTCTCCCGGCGTTCCCGCTTCTATTCCGCAGGCATCCAGCCGGATGTAGCTGCCACCGCCGTTAAGGGTGATTTTCTTCTTCGCGGTGATCTTGATCTCATCTTCCGTACTGGTGATCACTATCGATTTCTGTGCCAACAGTTCCATCAGGTCGTTCTGTGCCTGTACCGAGATCGCCCCCTTGTTGGCAAACAGTTTGATGCCCGCTTTACGCACAAACACGCTCAGCGCCTGACCCACACCGATAAACATATTCTTCACAACACCGATATCAGCGTGATTTCCTGCGTTCGCGATCAGGTTTTTCGATGCGGCCAGTTGCAGGTGCTCTCCGCTGGCGATCGCCACGCCTTTGGGTGCGCTTAGCAGGATCGCCGCCTGCGTCAGATCTTTTACACTCTGCTGCAACAGCGCTATTTGTGATGACAGATCTGCCGGATCGGCATTCGCCGTCTGCGCATCAGTGGACAGCGACTTCATCTGTGACTGTGCGCCATCCAGTATTGCCATCGCCGGAGCCATTTCGCGCACCTGACCCTGCGCCTTGTCCTGCGTATCGGCGCTGATAAAAATCCCTTTCTTCGCCCGTACTGCCCCCCACATATCGGTACGCAGTTCAAAGCCTTCGCCGCGCTGCTGTTTCCCGGCATCCACCAGATGACCGAGGTTGAGCTGGCTCTTGCCGCCGTACTCGGTACTGACCTTGATATGCTCTTTGCCGCGCTCATCGTCGAGGCGGATTTTGTTGTTCGCCGGGGTTCGCAGCACGTTGCGCTTGTAGTTCTGGATGGTCACATGGTCGGTGTGCGCCGAGTCGTGCTTTACCCCGGCGATATACGGCCTGTCCGGGTTGCCTTCCTCAAAGGCGATGCTGACTTCCGTTCCTGCCAGCAGCGGCAGGTGCAGGCCGTAGGTATCCCCGGCATAGGGCCTCGACTGGCGTACCCACAGGCTCTCATAGCCCGGTTTCCACGTATCGCGGTCAAAGTCGAGGTTGACCCGGTAGCGCCCGTCCTTGTCGATATGGGCGTAGATGTCGTTCTTCACCGTGCTGGTGACCCGCGCCGGGAGCGTGCCGGCCATCACCGGGCGGGGGATAAGCGCCGGGCGGTAGCCGTAGCGCTCTGAGTACGGTATCGCCGTGAACGTCAGTTCATAGCTGCGGTCACGCGCCGCGCTGGCCGTCACGCCGGTAATCAGCACGCCCTTGCGGAACACCGCAGGCGCGTCGTCGCCCTGAACCCTGATTTCCAGCCCCGGCATCAGCAGTGAACTGGTGCTCTGGCCTTTAAGAATGGCCTGTTCATTCAGGTAACGTTCGTGACGGATACGGGCGTAAAACGCGCCGCTTTCCGCTACCTCTTTATCGCCTTTTTGCAGGAAGTTGTCGGCATAGTGATAGGCTTCGCCGTAGGTGGTTTTATCGCCCCCGGTGGCGTCATGCTGGCCTGTGGTCATTTCCGCCGTGGCTTCACGGTAGTTGTAGTCCCGCGTGGTGACGCTTTTTTCCACCACGCTGTATGCGGTGTTCAGCCCCCATACGGCTTCCGTGGCGCTGTCGTGCAGCCCTGAAGGATGGCGAAGCGGCAGCGTCAGTCCGCGCTCATAGCCGCTCTGGTCGTCGAAAAACTCGATAACCTCAATTTTCAGCCGCGCGTCAGTGGCGAAGCGGAACCAGATACCCACTTCCGACAGCAGGCGTGAAATAAATGTCAGGTCGTCCTCGCCATACTGCATCACCTGTTCGCGGGCCGGGTATTCGCTTTTGAGGTTAAACACGAAGTCCTGACCGCGCATCTGGTGCCGCTCGCGCAGGATTTTTTCGACGATTTGCGGCACCGTCAGATTCTGGTAAATGGCGTTCTGACGGCTGCGGGCCAGCAGCACCATACGGGGTTCAAGGCGCACTTCGTAACGGGCTTCGTCCTGTGACGATGAGAGATGTTTAAAGCCGGTAATGACGCCGTGCAGGGTGCGCAGGGCAGTCTGTACCGGCATTCCCTGTACCGGCGGTGCCGTCAGGCTGAATGCGCCGTCCTGCATCAGCACCGACTCCGGCGTTATTGCTTTATCGCGGCTGGTAAACTGAATGTCGTAGCGGAAGGGGGAGCTGAGCTGTTCGTGGCCTGTAAAAGTCAGCACGTCCACCGGACTTTGCAGGCCACGGATTTTGAGTTTGTGGTGTGAGTGGTCAAAGTTTAGGGCAGGAATATTCATCGTTATTTTCCTGTATAGATAGAAATACTCTCATCATTCAAAATAAATCAACAATGAAACTCAATGAACTCTCGCCATTGTGGTGTCACATTATTTCTCACTAAGAAATCGTTTCTTTCATCAGACGATAGACTGTGCCAGAACGGAGACCAGATATCGCCGTGAACGTCAGTTCATAGCTGCGGTCACGCGCCGCGCTGGCCGTCACGCCGGTAATCAGTACGCCCTTGCGGAACACCGCTGGTGCGTTGTTGATTTAGTTATCGTACAATGAGTGAACATCACTCCCATCAATATCAATCACAACTTGATTAGTTCTAATGTTAAAATACATTTTCTCAATCCCTCCATTCAAACCAAATCGCCACAAAAAATATTCAATATTAATTGAATCCTCATCTTCAGACGCACAATAACCATTATCTTTTTGAAAAAGATAATCTCCGCCTAGTCGACTACTGCATATGCCAACCCGAAACTTCATTATATCAAACAACGATCTATATATTTTTTTCTTCCTAATCCATCTGACATCAGTAAAATAATACTCCAAAGAACCAATATCATAACGATGCTCTCCTGGTAAAAAAACATACGCATCATTAAGAATGAAACTAAAGACGCGTGATTGTCTTGCCGGAATTTCAATCCAATCATGATCGAAATTATATTCATCGAACTCACATTTACTGGACAGATAATCAAGAAGTACATTATTTGTAGTAATAGCAAATGTTTTTCCACACATCGAAGAAATAATACCGACCTCTGCATCGTCATTATCCAATGTAATTCTATTTCTATGAACAAAATAAGATTCTTTACTTAAATTGTTAAATGTCACTTTTGCTAATACCTGATATTTCTTCTTTTCCACTGATAAATAGGCAAAAATTTTATGCAAATTTTGTTCTTTATTATTATCGAACGAACTAAGCACGTAATAGCTTTTCTTATTCTCTAACGACAAGGAATAAATATGTGGATAATCTACCCCATTGAGTTTGCCATAACCATATATTATAGAAAAATAGCTTTCATCAGCGAAGGAAAAAAAGAGCACAACAAAAGAATAAAATAAAAAACATTATTCATCAGATTCTATCTCAAGGTTCTATCTCAAAATACCTTTCGATATTATATGCATTTTTGAATACCATAAGATCATGCGCCTTTACTAAATCTCGAGCGTATCCTGTATATCTGAAGTTTGGATCAAATTCTTCTGTTGGAACATCATCAGTTCCCATTCCGCCACAATGTTTACCATCGATAAAATATCTACAAAAATGAGATAACTCATGGCATAGAGTAGACACATGAGATTCACGACCAGAAAAAGGCTTTTTCTTAAAATTTTGAAGTATCTCAATTCGTAGCGTCTCTTTATATTGATCAGGAGACAGCCCTATAGTTATCCCATTATTAACGCGAGCCGAACCAGGAAAAATATGTGTATTGTTGATAAAGTTACCATATAAGTTCACCCCATTTTGGCATGAGCGTGATTCTACAGAGATACTATCACATATCATAATCATTCGATTAACACCGTCTATCATAAAGGTTCGAGCATCAACGTTTTCTGATAATTTATCTGCTACTCTCTTCGCAAAATATGTACTGGTAATAATTACATCACCAGAAACACCAAATATTTGACTAAATTCCTGTTTATCGTTTTCAGTCCAATCCTTCAGATTCTTAGCCCTTTTCTTTAACACACTTTTAGTTGCATTAAAGGCATCGTCCATCATTTTTTTAAACTTATCGGAAACAATAAACTCTTTAACACATTCTTCTTTCTTTTCTGCCGTACCTGTTGAACTACCACGATCATCACTCATTTACACCACCCTCAACCATATCAATGCTCTGATGTAGTAACCTGACCTCTATTTCCTGCTCTTTATCACAGTTAAAATTATCAGTCTTTCCATTCTCATCGGTAATACCTTCTTTCCTTGTTCCATCGGCCATAAACGCAATATATCTCGTATTTGCATAAGGTATCCCATCATCATCCTTGAAATTGAACTGAATATTATATTCCCCGCTCTCAATCACCGGAAACGCCATCAGCTCCGGCGTCAGCTTCGCCTTTGGTTTACGCCCGTAATATCCGGCCTTAACGTTATATTCTCCCGGCGTTCCCGCTTCTATCCCGCAGGCATCCAGCCGGATGTAGCTGCCACCGCCGTTAAGGGTGATTTTCTTCTTCGCGGTGATCTTGATCTCATCTTCCGTACTGGTGATCTCTATCGATTTCTGTGCCAACAGTTCCATCAGATCGTTCTGTGCCTGTACCGAGACAGCCCCTTTATTGGCAAACAGTTTGATACCCGCCTTGCGCACAAACACGCTCAGCGCCCGCCCCACGCCAATAAACATATTCTTCACCACGCCGATATCGGCGTTGTTTCCCGCATTTATCTGGAGGTTTTTCACTGCGGCCAGTTGCAGGTGCTCGCCGCTGGCGACCGCCACGCCTTTCGGTGCGTGCATCAAAATCACCGGGGCGGTCAGGTCATTTATCCGGCTGGTTATCAATGCTATCTGCGCGGCCATATCCGCCGGGTCGGCGTTCGCCGTCGTCGCGTCATCGGACAGTTTCTGGATTTTATCGCTCAGACCGTTCAGTTCGCTGATAATGTCGGCCATCTCTCTGACCTGACCCTGCGCCTTGTCCTGCGCATCGGCGCTGATAAAAATGCCTTTCTTCGCCCGCACCGCGCCCCACAGATCGGTACGCAGTTCAAAACCTTCCCCGCGCTGCTGTTTCCCGGCATCCACCAGATGGCCGAGGTTTAACTGGCTCTTGCCGCCATATTCGGTGCTGACCTTGATATGCTCTTTCCCGCGCTCATCGTCGAGGCGGATTTTGTTGTTCGCCGGGGTACGCAGTACGTTGCGCTTGTAGTTCTGAATGGTCACATGGTCAGTGTGTGCCGAGTCGTGTTTTACGCCTGCAATATAAGGTCGGTCCGGGTTGCCTTCCTCAAAGGCGATACTGACTTCCGTTCCTGCCAGCAGCGGCAGGTGCAGGCCGTAGGTGTCTCCCGCATACGGGCGCGACTGGCGCACCCACAGGCTCTCATAGCCCGGTTTCCACGTATCGCGGTCAAAGTCGAGGTTGACCCGGTAGCGCCCGTCCTTGTCGATATGGGCGTAGATGTCGTTCTTCACCGTACTGGTGACCCGCGCCGGGAGCGTTCCGGCCATTACGGGGCGGGGGATAAGCGCCGGACGGTAGCCGTAGCGCTCTGAGTACGGTATCGCCGTGAACGTCAGCTCATAGCTGCGGTCACGCGCCGCGCTGGTCGTCACGCCGGTAATCAGCACGCCCTTGCGGAACACCGCTGGCGCGTCGTCGCCCTGAACCCTGATTTCCAGCCCCGGCATCAGCAGTGAACTGGTGCTCTGGCCTTTGAGAATGGCCTGTTCATTCAGGTAGCGTTCGTGACGGATACGGGCATAAAACGCGCCGCTTTCCGCTGCCTCTTTATCGCCTTGTTGCAGGAAGTTGTCGGCATAGTGGTAGGCTTCGCCGTAAGTGGTGTTATCGCCCCCGGTGGCGTCATGCTGGCCTGTGGTCATTTCCGCCGTGGCTTCACGGTAGTTGTAGTCCCGCGTGGAGACACTTTTTTCCACCACGCTGTACGCGGTGTTCAGCCCCCATACGGCTTCCGTTTCACCATCAAACAGCCCAGAAGGATGGCGAAGCGGCAGCGTCAGCCCGCGCTCGTAGCCGCTCTGGTCGTCGTAAAATTCGATAACTTCGATTTTCAACCGGGCGTCGGTGGCAAAGCGGAACCAGATACCCACCTCTGACAGCAGGCGTGAAACAAACGTCAGGTCGTCCTCACCGTACTGCATCACCTGTTCGCGGGCCGGGTATTCGCTTTTGAGGTTAAACACGAAGTCCTGACCGCGCATCTGGTGCCGCTCGCGCAGGATTTTTTCGACGATTTGCGGCACCGTCTGGTTCTGGTAGATGGCGTTCTGGCGGCTGCGGGTAAGCAGCGCCATACGGGGTTCAAGGCGCACTTCGTAACGGGCTTCGTCCTGTGACGATGAGAGATGTTTAAAGCCGGTAATGACGCCGTGCAGGGTGCGCAGGGCAGTCTGTACCGGCATTCCCTGTACCGGCGGTGCCGTCAGGCTGAATGCGCC
>NZ_PSRU01000093.1:0-553 GCF_003000935.1 Escherichia sp. R1 | reverse complement strand
GCCATGCTTCATGGTGCCGAACCTGCAAGTAATCATGAAGAGTTGCCACTTGATTATCTCCAAGGTCAAAAAGATGGTCTTGAATGGGCTGCGCAGCTTGCAGAAGCAAATCACCCACAAACTGGCGACTGGCTTTACGATGACCCGCTGGAGCTGGCTAAAGCTATCAGAAAAGGTCCTGACATGCCCGAATTCGATGGACCAACTCCGGTAACTCTGGATGGTTGGATAAGCTGTAGTGAGCGAATGCCTGAGAACATTCCCGGAAGTTGTAAAGAGTATCTGGTGTTTGATGGGCTTAATAATAAAGTTCATCACGATTACTGGGTTGTCCCTGATGGAGACAGTGCGCCAGTTGCGTCGTTCTGGAATCATTACGGGGCACATGTAACTCACTGGATGCCTCTACCAGAACCGCCGAAGGAGGTTAACCGTGGCTAACCTGCAACTTGCCGTTAAAGGTGAATACTTCGATGCCATGATTCGCGGGGAGAAAACGGAAGAGTATCGCCTGTGTAATGACTACTGGAATAAGCGCCTCGTTAACCGTAAG
>NZ_PSRU01000092.1:0-569 GCF_003000935.1 Escherichia sp. R1 | reverse complement strand
GGCACTGTTGCAAAGTTAGCGATGAGGCAGCCTTTTGTCTTATTCAAAGGCCTTACATTTCAAAAACTCTGCTTACCAGGCGCATTTCGCCCAGGGGATCACCATAATAAAATGCTGAGGCCTGGCCTTTGCGTAGTGCACGCATCACCTCAATACCTTTGATGGTGGCGTAAGCCGTCTTCATGGATTTAAATCCCAGCGTGGCGTTGATTATCCGTTTCAGTTTGCCATGATCGCATTCAATCACGTTGTTCCGGTACTTAATCTGTCGGTGTTCAACGTCAGACGGGCACCGGCCTTCGCGTTTGAGCAGAGCAAGCGCGCGACCATAGGCGGGCGCTTTATCCGTGTTGATGAATCGTGGGATCTGCCACTTCTTCACGTTGTTGAGGATTTTACCCAGAAACCGGTATGCAGCTTTGCTGTTACGACGGGAGGAGAGATAAAAATCGACAGTGCGGCCCCGGCTGTCGACGGCCCGGTACAGATACGCCCAGCGGCCATTGACCTTCACGTAGGTTTCATCCATGTGCCACGGGCAAAGATCGGAAGGGTTACGCCAGTACCAG
>NZ_PSRU01000091.1:0-612 GCF_003000935.1 Escherichia sp. R1 | reverse complement strand
ATACGGGTACTGTTTTCATATTATCTCTTCCGTTAAGTATGATATATATTCTTTCTGTTATTATAAAAAGGCTGTCTGTAAGATAGACAGCCTGTCTTATATTTTATTTAAATACCCCAGAACTTATTCGCTTTTTCCACAAGCGATTCATCAATCAGCGCACCGGTGACAGCCATCAGTAAACCATACCCGATAATGCCTAAAGCGCTTCCGGTAAGAATACTGAAGACCAGTGCAACAAGAGCCGTTGCGGCATTGCCTGCTATAATGGCTTCTGTTTTAACAAAAAGAGGACGCCAGTTCTCTGTCCGGACAGCCTTACCAAACTCAGTGATCCAGTCAGCAAGACTTGTAAATTTTCCTGCATATCCCAGTCCCCGACTGAATCTGTTCAGATTAGACGATATATCAGACAGCTTCACAGACTCAAGGGCTGCGGCAATCGCTGCACGATCTTTTGCATTAATTTTTTTGTTATGTCAGCCGGTGATGCTGCCAACTTACTGATTTAGTGTATGATGGTGTTTTTGAGGTGCTCCAGTGGCTTCTGTTTCTATCAGCTGTCCCTCCTGTTCAGCTACTGACGGGGTGGTGCGTAACGGCAAAAGCACC
>NZ_PSRU01000010.1:0-186328 GCF_003000935.1 Escherichia sp. R1 | reverse complement strand
ATGGCCCTGGTACGAGCGCTGAACAAAATGACGAAAGCAGGTATGCCTGAAAGCGTGCGTATTGCCTGAAAACACAACCCGCTACGGGGGAGACTTACCCGAAATCTGATTTATTCAACAAAGCCCACCGATCGTTACCGTGTAGTCGTCGACAATGGTTAAATTGAAATTTGCATAAAAATTGCGGCCTATATGGATGTTGGAACCGTAAGAGAAATAGACGGGGGGGTCTACCCAGGCGTTTTCCCCTACCGTGGCAAACATTTCTTTAATCAGGCTTTCTCTTTTATCAACTTCTGATGGATGCGAGTGATTAAACTCATACATTAACGTTTTTCCACGAAGTCTTTTTTCAGGTAAGCCTTCGCACATATCGGTAAATAGCTTGCCTGCTTTTATTCTTTCTGTCATCGACATGTTCATTGCGATCATTCCGCCCTGATATGTTGGTCGGATAAGGCGCTCGCGCCGCATCCGACATTAATTGCTTAAGCGACTTCATTCACCTGGCGACGCAGCAAGGAAAGCGGGCCGGGGCCGCTAAGCGTGAACACGGAAATTAAGGTGAAGCCCAGCGCCACCAGACCCAGCACCAGATAAGCGCCCTGGAAACCGATGCTTTCATACATATTGCCCGCCAGTACAGACATAAAAATCATCGCCAGTTGCTTAAAGAAGCAGAAACAGACCAGATAAATCGTCGCTGAAAAACGCACTTCAAACTGGCTGGTAATATATTTAAAGCAGCCCACCAGCAGGAACGGTACTTCAAACATATGCAGCGTTTTCAGAATAACTACTTCCAGCGCTGAGGTGGCGAACGATGAGCCAATAATACGTACAGACATAATAGTGCCAGCCAGCAGCAGGGCATTTTTCCCACCGATGCGATTAATGATCAGTGGCGCAAAGAACATAATCGAGGCATTAAGTAATTCGCCCATTGTCGTTACGTAGCCAAATACCCGCGTACCCTGTTCAACGGTAGCAAAAAACGAAGTAAAGAAATTAGCAAACTGTTGGTCAAAAACATCGTAGGTGCAGGAAACGCCAATAACATACAGTGACAAAAACCACAGTTTTGGCTGTCTGAACAGTTCCAGCGCCAGCTTAAGGCTAAATGCCGAATGGTTGGCACCTACCGCATTGGCAACCGTGGCTGAAGAGGGCGCATCCGTTTTGGCGAAAAAGAGTAAAACGGCGAGGATGAGTGCACAGCCAGAACCCAGCCAGAAAACAAACTGATTATTGATGGTGAACATGATGCCGACAATCGAGGCACACAGCGCCCAGCCAACACAGCCAAACATCCGCGCGCGACCAAATTCGAAATTACTGCGACGGCTGACTTTCTCGATAAATGCCTCTACTGCTGGCGCACCGGCGTTAAAACAAAAGCCAAGATAAATACCACCAACAATCGATCCTACTAAAATGTTGTATTGTAACAGTGGTCCGAAGATAAAAATAAAGAACGGCGCAAACATCACTAACATGCCGGTTATAATCCACAGCAGGTATTTGCGCAGCCCGAGTTTGTCAGAAAGCAGACCAAACAGCGGTTGGAATAATAGCGAGAACAGAGAAATAGCGGCAAAAATAATACCCGTATCACTTTTGCTGATATGGTTGATGTCATGTAGCCAAATCGGGAAAAACGGGAAGTAGGCCCCCATGATAAAAAAGTAAAAGAAAAAGAATAAACCGAACATCCAAAAGTTTGTGTTTTTTAAATAGTACATAATGGATTTCCTTACGCGAAATACGGGCAGACATAGCCTGCCCGGTTATTATTATTTTTGACACCAGACCAACTGGTAATGGTAGCGACCGGCGCTCAGCTGGAATTCCGCCGATACTGACGGGCTCCAGGAGTCGTCGCCACCAATCCCCATATGGAAACCGTCGATATTCAGCCATGTGCCTTCTTCCGCGTGCAGCAGATGGCGATGGCTGGTTTCCATCAGTTGTTGTTGGCTGTAGCGGCTGATGTTGAACTGGAAGTCGCCGCGCCACTGGTGTGGGCCATAATTCAATTCGCGCGTCCCGCAGCGCAGACCGTTTTCGCTCGGGAAGACGTACGGGGTATACATGTCTGACAATGGCAGATCCCAGCGGTCAAAACAGGCTGCAGTAAGGCGGTCGGGATAGTTTTCTTGCGGCCCCAGGCCGAGCCAGTTTACCCGCTCTGCGACCTGCGCCAGCTGGCAGGTCAGGCCAATCCGCGCCGGATGCGGTGTATCGCTTGCCACCGCAACATCCACATTGATGACCATCTCACCGTGCCCATCAATCCGGTAGGTTTTCCGGCTGATAAATAAGGTTTTCCCCTGATGCTGCCACGCGTGGGCGGTCGTAATCAGCACCACATCGGCAAGTGTATCTGCCGTGCACTGCAACAACGCCGCTTCGGACTGGTAATGGCCCGCCGCCTTCCAGCGTTCGACCCAGGCGTTAGGGTCAATGCGGGTCGCTTCACTTACGCCAATGTCGTTATCCAGCGGCGCACGGGTGAACTGATCGCGCAGCGGGGTCAGCAGTTGTTTTTCATCGCCAATCCACATCTGTGAAAGAAAGCCTGACTGGCGGTTAAATTGCCAACGCTTATTACCCAGCTCGATGCAAAAATCCGTTCCGCTGGTGGTCAGTTGAGGGATGGCGTGGGACGCGGAGGGGAGTGTCACGCTGAGGTTTTCCGCCAGACGCCATTGCTGCCAGGCGCTGATGTGTCCGGCTTCTGACCATGCGGTCGCGTTTGGTTGCACTACGCGTACCGTTAGCCAGAGTTGTCCGGCGCTCTCCGGCTGCGGCAGTTCTGGCAGTTCAATCAACTGCTTACCTTGCGGGCCAACATCCAGAGGCACTTCACCGCTTGCCAGCGGCTTGCCATCCAGCGCCACCATCCAGTGCAGGAACTCGTTATCGCTATGACGGAACAGGTATTCGCTGGTCACTTCGATGGTTCGCCCGGATAAACGGAACTGAAAATACTGCTGTTGGTGTTTTGCTTCCGTCAGCGCCGGATGCGGCGTGCGGTCGGCAAAGACCAGACCGTTCATACAGAACTGGCGATCGTTCGGCGTATCGCCAAAATCACCGCCGTAAGCCGACCACGGGTTGCCGTTTTCATCATATTTAATCAGCGACTGATCCACCCAGTCCCAGACGAAGCCGCCCTGTAAACGGGGGTACTGACGAAACGCCTGCCAGTATTTAGCGAAGCCGCCAAGACTGTTACCCATCGCGTGGGCATATTCGCAAAGGATCAGCGGGCGCATTTCTCCAGGCAGCGAAAGCCATTTTTTGATGGACCATTTCGGCACCGCCGGGAAGGGCTGGTCTTCATCCACGCGCGCGTACATCGGGCAAATAATATCGGTTGCGGAGGTGTCGGCTCCGCCGCCTTCATACTGTACCGGGCGGGAAGGATCGACAGATTTGATCCAGCGATAGAGTGCGTCGTGATTAGCGCCGTGGCCTGACTCATTCCCCAGCGACCAGATGATCACACTCGGGTGATTACGATCGCGCTGCACCATCCGCGTTACGCGTTCGCTCATCGCGGGTAGCCAGCGCGGATCATCGGTCAGACGATTCATTGGCACCATGCCGTGGGTTTCAATATTGGCTTCATCCACCACATACAGGCCGTAGCGGTCGCACAGCGTGTACCACAGCGGATGGTTCGGATAATGCGAACAGCGCACGGCGTTAAAGTTGTTCTGCTTCATCAGCAGGATATCCTGCACCATCGTCTGCTCATCCATGACCTGACCATGCAGAGGATGATGCTCGTGACGGTTAACGCCGCGAATCAGCAACGGCTTGCCGTTCAGCAGCAGCAGACCATTTTCAATCCGCACCTCGCGGAAACCGACATCGCAGGCTTCTGCTTCAATCAGCGTGCCGTCGGCGGTGTGCAGTTCAACCACCGCACGATAGAGATTCGGGATTTCGGCGCTCCACAGTTCCGGATTTTCAACGTTCAGGCGTAGCGTGACGCGATCGGCATAACCGCCACGCTCATCGATAATTTCACCGCCGAAAGGCGCGGTGCCGCTGGCGACCTGCGTTTCACCCTGCCACAAAGAAACCGTCACCCGCAGTTCATCGCGCAGCTCGCCGTACATCTGAACTTCTGCCTCCAGTACTGCGCGGCTGAAATCATCATTAAAGCGAGTGGTAACTTGGAAATCGCTGATTTGCGTGGTCGGTTTATGCAGCAACGAGACGTCACGGAAAATGCCGCTCATCCGCCACATATCCTGATCTTCCAGATAACTGCCGTCACTCCAGCGCAGCACCATCACCGCGAGGCGGTTTTCTCCGGCGTGTAAAAATGCGCTCAGGTCAAATTCAGACGGCAAACGGCTGTCCTGGCCGTAACCGACCCAGCGCCCGTTGCACCACAGATGAAACGCCGAGTTAACGCCATCAAAAATAATTCGCGTCTGGCCTTCCTGTAGCCAGCTTTCATCAATATTAAATGTGAGCGAGTAACAACCTGTCGGATTCTCCGCGGGAACAAACGGCGGATTGACCGTAATGGGATAGGTCACGTTGGTGTAGATAGGCGCATCGTAACCGTGCATCTGCCAGTTTGAGGGGACGACGACAGTATCGGCGTCAGGAAGATCGCGCTCCAGCCAGCTTTCCGGCACCGCTTCTGGTGCCGGAAACCAGGCAAAGCGCCATTCGCCATTCAGGCTGCGCAACTGTTGGGAAGGGCGATCGGTGCGGGCCTCTTCGCTATTACGCCAGCTGGCGAAAGGGGGATGTGCCGCAAGGCGATTAAGTTGGGTAACGCCAGGGTTTTCCCAGTCACGACGTTGTAATACGACGGCCAGAGAATCCGTAATCATAGTCATAGCTGTATCCTGTGTGAAATTGTTATCCGCTCACAATTTCACACAACATACGAGCCGGACACATAGAGTGTAAAGACTGGGGTGCCTAATGAGTGAGCTGACTCACATTAATTGTGTTGCGCTCACTGCCCGCTTTCCAGTCGGGAAACTTGTCGTGCCAGCTGCATTAATGAATCGGCCAACGCGCGGGGAGAGGCGGTTTGCGTATTGGGCGGAAGGGTGGTTTTTCTTTTCACCAGTGAGACGGGCAACAGCTGATTGCCCTTCACCGCCTGGCCCTGAGAGAGTTGCAGCAAGCGGTCCACGCTGGTTTGCCCCAGCAGGCGAAAATCCTGTTTGATGGTGGTTAACGGCGGGATATAACACGAGCTGTCTTCGGTATCGTCGTATCCCACTACCGAGATATCCGCACCAACGCGCAGCCCGGACTCGGTAATGGCGCGCATTGCGCCCAGCGCCATCTGATCGTTGGCAACCAGCATCGCAGTGGGAACGATGCCCTCATTTAGCATTTGCATGGTTTGTTGAAAACCGGACATGGCACTCCAGTCGCCTTCCCGTTCCGCTATCGGCTGAATTTGATTGCGAGTGAGATATTTATGCCAGCCCGCCAGGCGCAGACGTGCCGAGACAGAACTTAATGGACCTGCTAACAGCGCGATTTGCTGGTGACCCAATGCGACCAGATGCTCCACGCCCAGTCGCGTACCGTCTTCATGGGAGAAAATAATACTGTTGATGGGAGTCTGGTCAGAGACATCAAGAAATAACGCCGGAACATTAGCGCAGGCTGCTTCCACAGCAATGGCATCCTGGTCATCCAGCGGATAGTTAATGATCAGCCAACTGACGCGTTGCGCGAGAAGATTGTGCACCGCCGCTTTACAGGCTTCGACGCCGCTTCGTTCTACCATCGACACCACCACGCTGGCACCCAGTTGATCGGCGCGAGATTTAATCGCCGCGACAATTTGCGACGGCGCGTGCAGGGCCAGACTGGAGGTGGCAACGCCAATCAGCAACGACTGTTTGCCCGCCAGTTGTTGTGCCACGCGGTTGGGAATGTAATTCAGCTCCGCCATCGCCGCTTCCACTTTTTCCCGCGTTTTCGCAGAAACGTGGCTGGCCTGGTTCACCACGCGGGAAACGGTCTGATAAGAGACACCGGCATACTCCGCGACATCGTATAGCGTTACTGGTTTCACATTCACCACCCTGAATTGACTCTC
This sequence comes from Escherichia sp. R1, assembly GCF_003000935.1. NCBI lineage: Bacteria > Pseudomonadati > Pseudomonadota > Gammaproteobacteria > Enterobacterales > Enterobacteriaceae > Escherichia > Escherichia sp. R1. Next base: position 180,231 of record NZ_PSRU01000010.1, on the reverse strand, counting down.
TTCCGGGCGCTATCATGCCATACCACGAAAGGTTTTGCGCCATTCGGCGGGGCTGACGCCGAAGTGAGATTTAAAATGCTGACGCCAGGTCACAAGTGAGAGAAAACCCACGCCAATACACCTACGGCGTTTACAGGTATACTCGCTAAAAATTATTCAGCGGGTTTGGAAACAAAGATGGCAAAACTTACCTTACAAGAGCAGTTGCTCAAAGCGGGACTAGTCACCAGCAAAAAAGCGGCGAAGGTCGAGAGAACGGCGAAAAAATCGCGTGTTCAGGCGCGTGAAGCTCGGGCGGCGGTAGAAGAAAATAAAAAGGCACAGCTTGAGCGTGATAAACAGCTTAGCGAGCAGCAAAAACAAGCGGCGTTGGCGAAAGAATATAAAGCCCAGGTGAAGCAGCTCATTGAAATGAACCGAATTACCATTGCCAATGGCGATATTGGTTTTAACTTCACTGACGGCAATCTGATTAAGAAAATCTTTGTCGATAAGCTCACGCAAACGCAGTTGATTAATGGTCGTCTGGCGATTGCCCGCTTGTTGGTCGATAACAATAACGAAGGTGAATACGCCATTATTCCCGCCAGCGTTGCCGATAAAATTGCTCAGCGTGATGCCAGCAGTATTGTGTTGCACAGCGCGCTCAGCGCCGAAGAGCAGGATGAAGACGATCCGTATGCCGACTTCAAAGTGCCTGATGATTTGATGTGGTAAACATAGATAAGCCGTGCAGTGATGCCTGATGCGACGCTTACGCGTCTTATCAGGCCTACGGTTTACGGGCGAAGTGTAGGCCGGATAAGGCGTTCACGCCGCATCCGGCAGCCGTGCGCAGATGCCTGATGCGACGCTTTTCGCGTCTTATCAGGCCTACGGTTTACGAGCGAAATGTGGGCCGGATAAGGCGTTTACGCCGCATCCGGCAGTCGTGCACTATTATCAACGCATATTCAGTTTATTGGCGTGGTACGCAATATGCTCGCCAATAAAACTGGAGACAAAATAATAGCTGTGATCATAACCCTCGTGATAACGGATTAACGTCTTGATATTCATCTCCTGGCAGATCTTTTCAAGATTTGGAGTCCGCAGCTGTTCTGCGTAAAAATCATCACTCAATCCCTGATCAACCATGATTTCCGCAACGCGTTGACCTTGTGAAATAAGACTCACCGGGTCGTAATCCAACCAGGCATCTTTATTTTCACCAAGATATGCGGCAAAGGCTTGCTGTCCCCACGGTACTTGCGATGGGGAGACAATGGGCGAAAACGCCGAGACGCTGGCATATTCATCTGGGTTACGTAACGCCAGCACCAGCGCGCCCAGCCCGCCCATAGAATGACCTGAGATAGACTTTCTGGCCGTTGCTGGAAAATGATGCATCACTAAATTCGGCAGCTCGTTGCGGATATAGTCATACATTTTGTAATGTTCATTCCACGGCGCTTGCGTCGCGTTCAGGTAAAACCCGGCTCCTTGCCCGAGATCGTAACGGTCAGCATCTGCGACATGACTGCCTCGCGGACTGGTGTCCGGCGCAACAACAATAATGTTGTGCTCAGCCGCGTAACGCTGCATCCCCGATTTAGTAATGAAATTCTGCTCGTTGCAGGTCAGGCCTGAAAGCCAGTACAACACCGGCAATTTTTCATTCTCGGCTTTTGGTGGGAGATAGACGCCGACATTCATTTCACATTTCAGTGATTGGGAATAATGCCGATACACATTTTGCCAGCCGCCAAAGCTGGCATGTTTTTCAATGAGTTCCATCAGTCATTATCTCACGGTTAATCCCCCGGACGGCTGCCTGGGGAGAGTATTAAGAACCCCGTCTGAACTGGACGGGGTAAACCAGCGGGAAATCAGTAACGAATTACGGTTCGAATGGATTTACCTTCATGCATCAGGTCGAAGGCGTCATTAATTTCATCCAGGCTCATGGTATGCGTGACAAACGGTTCCAGATCGATATCACCTTTCATCGCATCTTCAACCATACCCGGTAACTGGGAACGACCTTTCACGCCGCCAAACGCGGAACCTTTCCATACGCGACCGGTGACCAACTGGAATGGACGGGTGGAGATTTCCTGACCGGAGCCTGCTACCCCGATGATCACCGACTGACCCCAGCCGCGGTGCGCGCTTTCCAGCGCTGCACGCATCACGTTGACATTACCGATGCATTCAAAGGTATGGTCGATACCCCATTTGTTGATATCCAGCAGAACATCTTTAATTGGTTTGTCGTAGTCATTCGGGTTAATGCAGTCGGTGGCACCGAAGCGACGCGCCAGTTCGAATTTCTTCGGGTTGGTATCGATAGCGATAATCCGTCCCGCTTTCGCCTGACGCGCGCCCTGAACCACTGCCAGACCAATCGCGCCAAGACCAAACACGGCAACAGAATCACCTGACTGGACTTTAGCTGTGTTGTGTACCGCGCCAATACCGGTGGTCACGCCACAGCCCAGCAGGCAGACGTGTTCATGGTTCGCTTCTGGATTAATTTTGGCCAGAGACACTTCCGCTACCACGGTGTATTCACTGAATGTTGAGCATCCCATGTAGTGATAAAGCGGCTGCCCGTTGTAAGAAAAACGGGTGGTGCCGTCTGGCATCAAGCCTTTGCCCTGCGTTTCGCGAACCGCGACACACAGGTTAGTTTTGCCAGAACGACAGAACTCACACTCGCCGCACTCTGCGGTGTAAAGCGGGATCACATGGTCGCCAGGTTTGACGCTGGTTACCCCTTCACCGACTTCAACTACAACCCCGGCCCCTTCGTGACCGAGAACCACCGGGAAGACACCTTCCGGGTCATCGCCGGAGAGGGTAAATGCGTCGGTATGGCAAACACCGGTATGGGTGACTTTAATCAGCACTTCACCTTTTTTCGGTGGTGCAACGTCAATTTCAACGATTTCCAGCGGTTTACCGGGAGCAAATGCAACGGCAGCACGTGATTTCATCTCTCGCTCTTCCTCAATATGGTAATAGATTCAGCTATTTAAGATAGGCACGAACCAGTTCAATAGTGTCGTCAACGGATTGGCTGACTTCGCGGCTGTAGCAGTCATTTCGGTCAAACGTTTCCCGGATATGGCTTTCAAGCACTTCTGCCATCAGCCCGTTAGCCGCGCCCCGAACGGCAGCGATCTGTTGGAGTATGGCACGGCATTCGGCATCACCCTCCAGCGACCGTTCCAGAGCATCAATCTGCCCCCGAATACGACGAACTCGAGTAAGGACCTTTTTCTTCTCTTCCGGAGTACTGGGCATTTCGCACCTCATCATCTGCACGCAATATACTATAGGGGGGTATGCTATATGTCAATGCATACCCCCCTATAGTATATAACACTGGAGAATAAAATTTATCCGGTGAATGTAGTCGGAAAACAAAGAGGAAAGGGGGTAGGGGCTAATCGGCAGGGAAGGCCGCCCCGGATAGCGGGCGGCAGAAGGAATCAGAATTTCCAGGTCAGATGGGCTGCAAGTTGCAGACCGTTATAATCATCGGTTGGGGTGTCGTACCACACTTTACCTGCCGTCAGCCCGAGATTAAGTTGCTCAGTCAGCGGTTGAATACGTTGTAAACTGACGCTCTTCATGCTGCCGTAGCGTGTTTCTGGCGTCCAGTCATAGGTGTAAGCGCCTGTTCCGCGGCTTAGCCATAGTTGCGTATAACCAGTGCCGCGCGGGTTATTCAGACGCACGGAAATCATATTGCTGTAACTACCACCTGCATCGCTGGAGTCATAATGGGTATAGCGGTAGCTGGAGATCACCGGGCCAGTATAGAGTGATATGCCGCCTTGCCAGGCATCGACTTCGACATCATCGTAATATTTAGTGTAGCGATAACCGGTCGTGAAAAGCGTTTTTGGCAACAGGGCCAGGTTAATATCCTGACGAAAATCCTGGCGGGCAAAGACCGGCGTATTATCCGCAAAGGCAATACCCGTTCGGGTTGTCAGCCAGTTATTCCATTTATACCAGACCGCACCCTGACCGCGAGTGGCATTGAAATGTTCAGTTTCATAATCACGACGCCCCTGGGAAAGATTAAAAAGCAGCGTTGTGTTTTCAACTTTCGCCACCAGTTCAGCATACGCTAAATTACGGTTGCCATGATCGCCAGAATAATCGGTAAAATCGTAGCCCGCGGTAATGGAAGTTAACCCGGCATAAACGGGTAATGCGCTAAAAATTGCCGCCGCTAATAACGTCCGTTTTATCATTTTAATCTCCTGTACGGATAAGTTCTTGTCGGAGTGAATAAGTTCCGGTAGGTAAATTACGTTCTACAATCACGCGCGGGCCAAGTTGCGTGTTCGGGGAAATAATTCGCCCAGGCAAAATAATAACTTGTACGCCAAGGCGTGAACGCTGCCCGATATAACAACCTAATTTATCGCATCCGGTAGCGATAATTCCCTCTGGAGTTCGAACAGACACGGGCTGTTCATCCAGACGATGATTACTGGTTCGTACTTGTGCGCCCAAATATGCCTGGTTTGCAACTACCGAGTCGGCAATAAAGCATTGCGGACCAATCGTTGCTTCCGCTTCAATAACCGCATTTTTAATTTCGGTGGCAAAACCAATTTTTACGCCATTGCTGATTATTGTGCCAGGACGAATAAACGCATAATTACCTATCAGGCAGTTTGCGCCAATCACTACCGGACCCTGAATAACGGCACCGTGGCAAATACGGGTATTCGCGCCGATAACAACCTCACCGGCACTTTCATCAATAATCACCTGGTCTGCAATCTGAATATTTTTCTCTTTAACATTAAGCTTCAGAAAGTTTTTCAGTTCCTGTGACAGAAGGGTGGGAATAAGCGGTTGACGCTTCCACCAGTGCGGAATAGCGGGTGGGTTTGTCGCGCTGAGGTTCGCGTCCAGTAAAAAAGGCAATAAGTCCATAAATAATCCAGATGGCATAAGCTAATAATACATACACAACGGAAAGCGGTGCTAAAGGCACCAACAACCAGCAACGATGAAACCAGGCGCTAAATGCACCAATAACACAAACTACGCCGACCCAGATAAGCGGGAACATTGCCAACACCACACCATGTGGCCCGGTGGTGATGAATTCATTAAACCAGGTAGTGAGATAAATCCCAACGCCATAAAGCACAACCAACAGCATAGGAAATATACTGAAGATACCGAAGCGGCTAAATAAAAGTCTTTTATGCAGGCGCATACAGACCGCGTAGCCCACAATCCAACGCCGCCAGCGACGCCATTCCTCACGCGGGCTGTTGCATTCCTGTGGGTATACGATGCAGCGATTCGCCTGCCGAATACGATAGCCGTTTGCCACCAATGTCCAGGTGAGATCAAGGTCTTCGACTTTAGTACGATCCGAGAAACCGAACTTACGCAATACATCAGTACGGAACATCCCGCAGGCACCGCTGATGATAAACGGTGCGCCGCCCAGAAGCTGCTGTAGCGTGCGCTTCATAACAATCATCGGCAACTTTACGGTCGCGCGGATGTGTGGTAACAGACCCGCGCCTTTCAACGCAGTAGAGGGAATGCCGCCTACGGCATCAGCGCCACGCTCAATTTCCGCCAGCATATAGCCCATTCCGTCTTGATCGGGCGGAACATAGGTGTCGGCATCACTTAAAAAAACCTGATCGCAGGTGGCGTAATTGAGGCCATTCATCAGCGCACCACCTTTACCGGTATTTTTTTGCGTGACGGCAACAAAGCGGTCGCCCCATTTGCGTTTGACTTCCGCCATGACCGCTTCGGTATTGTCCGTGGAGCCGTCGTTAACGCAAATTACCCGGCAAAAATAAGGGTTACGCAGCAGATTATCCAGTGACTGCGCCAGACACGGGCCTTCGTTATAAGCAGGTATAATGGCGTCAATACAGCCTTTCTTTTGGCTGGGCTTACGCCTTAACGTACTCAGAAACCATAGCAATATTGCTACGGCCATACATATAAAGATCCAGGTTTTCATGCAATTTGCTCAAAGAATCATTTTATGAATAACAAAACCTTCACCCAGATCGCTATTGACCTGTTGCCCGCGAAATTGAGCAACTGCACGCAGACGCTCCGGGCGCATATAATCTCGCTGGCTCTGACTTTTATGTTTTTTTAACGCAGTCAGTTTAAGAGAAAAATATTCTTCTTTCACGGATTCAAAAACCTGAGGCATAAATGAAAGCCAGGTACTTAGTGTTTCATAGCCGAGAATTTGCGGAATAGCGCGACAGGCAACCATTGAGGCTTGATAGACTGCAAGATGATCCTGATGGCGGTCAGCATCATGCATGGTATATACACGTATAATTTCAACATCAGAGGGAATTTGATTTTTTATGATGTTTTCCAGGGCAGAAATCATATCATTGAGCTGTAAATGAGCGCGGGTGTCAGCAAAATTAAGATGAATAGTTTGGTGGCACCCTAATATCTTTAGAGCGTTGCGTGATTCTTCGTGGCGATCGATTATTCCATCTACGCCAGAATTACCGGTAGTCATCACCACGGTAGCAATATAAATTCCTTTTTGCGCAAGGCGAGCTAGCGATGCGCCACAGCCTAATTCTATATCGTCAGGATGCGCGCCAATGGCAAGGATACCCTTTCTTTTATTTGCCGAAGAAAGGATCGCTGAATCTAAAACCTTATCCACTTTATGACACTCCATTTTATTTATTATACTACAAGCACAACGACGCCCCCAGAGACGTAACCTCTGACGCAGACAGATGCTAATTTTTAAGTGTTAAAAATAGCTGATAGCTGAAAAACAAGGGGCTGTCAGGTACGGGGATAAGAGTGTGTAATCTTTTATGTAGTTCATATGTTAAGTGTTTGTGTGTTTGGTTTGTATGGTTATTTTGTTTTATATATTGTATTTAAATGTGATTTAGTTTGTCAATTAATTGCATATTAAAAATATGTTCTATGCACAAATATTGATTATATACATTATGTGAATACATTATGTGGTTGATTGAGAATGATACATTTATATATGCAATGTGAATATAATGGTTTCATTATATGTGTTGCTGTTAATAAAATAACAGACATTAGAACCTGCTTGTTTATGCATTAATAAAATGAAGTGCAGTAATTTACTGAGTTATCAGAGTGGGCGTAATTGCATATTTAATCTTTCCTTTGCCGCTTTTTTGCTAAGAATAAAATCATCTGTACGATAACGACTAATTCTTTTAATGAATGTTTTTATTCCTGAATACTGCTCCCATAACAAGACGGGGGAGCAGACAATCATGGCAATTTCATCGCGTAACACACTTCTTGCCGCACTGGCATTCATCGCTTTTCAGGCGCAGGCGGTGAACGTCACCGTGGCGTATCAAACCTCCGCCGAACCGGCGAAAGTGGCTCAGGCCGACAACACCTTTGCTAAAGAAAGCGGAGCAACCGTGGACTGGCGTAAGTTTGACAGCGGAGCCAGCATCGTGCGGGCGCTGGCTTCGGGCGACGTGCAAATCGGCAACCTCGGTTCCAGCCCGTTAGCGGTTGCAACCAGCCAACAGGTGCCGATTGAAGTCTTCTTGCTGGCGTCAAAACTGGGTAACTCCGAAGCGCTGGTGGTAAAGAAAACTATCAGTAAACCGGAAGACTTGATTGGTAAACGCATCGCCGTACCGTTTATCTCCACCACCCACTACAGCCTGCTGGCGGCGCTGAAACACTGGGGTATTAAACCTGGGCAAGTTGAGATTGTGAACCTGCAGCCGCCCGCGATTATCGCCGCATGGCAGCGGGGAGATATTGATGGTGCTTATGTCTGGGCACCGGCGGTTAACGCCCTGGAAAAAGATGGCAAGGTGCTGACCGATTCTGAACAGGTCGGGCAGTGGGGCGCGCCGACACTGGACGTCTGGGTCGTGCGGAAAGATTTTGCCGAGAAACATCCTGAGGTCGTGAAAGCGTTCGCTAAAAGCGCCATCGATGCTCAGCAACCGTACATTGCTAACCCAGACGCGTGGCTGAAACAGCCGGAAAACATCAGCAAACTGGCGCGGTTAAGCGGCGTGCCGGAAGGTGACATTCCGGGGCTGGTGAAGGGGAATACCTATCTGACGCCGCAGCAGCAAACGGCAGAACTGACCGGACCGGTGAACAAAGCGATCATCGACACCGCGCAGTTTTTGAAAGAGCAGGGCAAAGTCCCGGCTGTAGCGAATGATTACAGCCAGTACGTTACCTCGCGCTTCGTGCAATAAAAGGAGGCGCAGATGCTGCAAATTTCTCATCTTTACGCCGATTATGGCGGCAAACCGGCACTGGAAGATATCAACCTGACGCTGGAAAGCGGCGAGCTTCTGGTAGTTCTGGGGCCGTCTGGCTGCGGCAAAACTACGTTGCTGAATTTGATTGCTGGTTTTGTGCCTTATCAGCATGGCAGCATTCAACTGGCGGGTAAGGGTATTCAGGGACCGGGAGCAGAGCGTGGCGTAGTTTTTCAGAATGAAGGGCTGTTACCGTGGCGCAATGTACAGGACAACGTGGCGTTCGGCCTGCAACTGGCAGGTGTAGAGAAAATGCAGCGACTGGAAATCGCACACCAGATGGTGAAAAAAGTCGGGCTGGAAGGCGCAGAAAAACGCTACATCTGGCAGCTTTCCGGTGGTCAACGTCAGCGGGTGGGGATTGCCCGCGCGTTGGCGGCAAATCCCCAGCTGTTATTACTCGACGAACCGTTTGGTGCGCTGGACGCCTTCACCCGCGACCAGATGCAAACCCTGCTGCTGAAACTTTGGCAGGAGACGGGAAAGCAGGTGCTGTTGATTACCCACGATATAGAAGAAGCGGTGTTTATGGCGACTGAACTGGTTCTGCTTTCACCCGGCCCAGGCCGCGTGCTGGAGCGGCTGCCGCTCAACTTCGCCCGCCGCTTTGTTGCGGGAGAGTCGAGCCGCAGCATCAAGTCCGATCCACAATTCATCGCCATGCGCGAATATGTTTTAAGCCGCGTATTTGAGCAACGGGAGGCGTTCTCATGAGTGTGCTCATTAATGAAAAACTGCATTCGCATCGGCTGAAATGGCGCTGGCCGCTCTCGCGTCAGGTGACCTTAAGCATTGGCACGTTAGCGATTTTACTCACTGTATGGTGGGTAGTCGCGGCGCTGCAACTGATTAGCCCGCTGTTTTTGCCGCCACCGCAACAGGTACTGGCAAAACTGCTCACCATTGCCGGGCCGCAGGGATTTATGGACGCCACGCTGTGGCAGCATCTGGCAGCCAGCCTGACGCGCATTTTGCTGGCGCTACTCGCGGCGGTGTTGATCGGTATTCCGGTCGGGATCGCCATGGGGCTAAGCCCGACGGTGCGCGGCATTCTGGATCCGATAATCGAGCTTTATCGTCCGGTGCCGCCGCTGGCTTATTTGCCGCTGATGGTGATTTGGTTTGGTATTGGCGAAACATCGAAGATCTTACTGATCTATCTAGCGATTTTTGCGCCGGTGGCGATGTCGGCGCTGGCGGGGGTGAAAAGCGCGCAGCAGGTTCGCATTCGTGCCGCCCAGTCGCTGGGTGCCAGCCGTGCGCAGGTGCTGTGGTTTGTCATTTTGCCCGGCGCGCTGCCGGAAATCCTCACCGGATTACGCATTGGTCTGGGTGTGGGCTGGTCTACGCTGGTGGCGGCGGAGCTGATTGCCGCAACGCGCGGTTTAGGATTTATGGTTCAGTCAGCGGGTGAATTTCTCGCGACTGACGTGGTGCTGGCGGGGATCGCGGTGATTGCGATTATCGCCTTTCTTTTAGAACTGGGTCTGCGCGCGTTACAGCGCCGCCTGACGCCCTGGCATGGAGAAGTACAATGAGTGAACGTCTGAGCATTACCCCGCTGGGGCCGTATATTGGCGCACAAATTACGGGGGCCGACTTAACGCGCCCGTTAAGCGATAATCAGTTTGAACAGCTTTACCATGCGGTGCTGCGCCATCAGGTGGTGTTTCTGCGCGATCAAGCTATTACGCCGCAGCAGCAACGCGCGCTGGCCCATCGTTTTGGCGAGCTGCATATTCACCCTGTTTACCCTCATGCTGAAGGGGTTGACGAGATCATCGTCCTGGATACCCATAACGATAATCCGCCGGATAACGACAACTGGCACACCGATGTGACATTTATTCAAACGCCACCCGCAGGGGCGATTCTGGCTGCGAAAGAGTTACCCTCGACCGGCGGCGATACGCTCTGGGCCAGTGGTATTGCCGCATATGAGGCGCTCTCTGTTCCCTTCCGCCAGCTGTTGAGCGGGTTGCGTGCGGAGCATGATTTCCGTAAATCGTTCCCGGAATACAAGTACCGCAAAACCGAGGCTGAGCATCAACGCTGGCGTGAGGCGGTCGCGAAAAATCCACCGTTGCTACATCCGGTGGTGCGAACGCATCCGGTGACCGGTAAACAGGCGCTGTTTGTGAACGAAGGTTTTACCACACGAATTGTTGATGTCAGCGAGAAAGAGAGCGAAGCCTTGTTAGGTTTTTTGTTTGCCCATATCACTAAACCGGAGTTTCAGGTGCGCTGGCGCTGGCAACCGAATGATATTGCGATTTGGGATAACCGCGTGACTCAGCACTATGCCAATGCGGATTACCTGCCACAGCGGCGGATTATGCATCGGGCGACGATTCTTGGGGATATTCCGTTTTATCGGGCGGGGTAAGGGGGAAATGCCGGGTTGGATAACCCGGCATAATGATCATTAACGCAGAATCTTCTTCTCAGCCAAATCCAGCGCAAAGTAGCTGAAAATCAGATCCGCACCCGCACGCTTAATCGAACCTAAGCTTTCGAGCACGACTTTCTCTTCATCTATAGCACCCGCCAGCGCGGCGAACTTAATCATCGCGTACTCACCGCTCACCTGATACGCGCCAATCGGCAATTCAGTACGTTCACGCAGCTCACGCACGATGTCGAGGTATGCTCCGGCAGGTTTAACCATCAGGCAGTCTGCGCCCTGGGCTTCATCCAGCAGTGACTCACGAATCGCCTCACGACGGTTCATTGGGTTCATCTGATAGCTTTTGCGGTCGCCTTTTAATGCGCTTCCGGCAGCTTCACGGAACGGGCCATAAAAGGAGGAGGCGAACTTGGTCGAATACGACATAATCGCTGTATCTTTAAAGCCCGCAGCGTCCAGCGCCTGGCGAATCGCCTGTACCTGACCATCCATCGCGGCAGAAGGGGCGATGAAGTCTGCGCCTGCAGCAGCTGCAACCACAGCTTGCTTGCCTAAATTTTCCAGAGTCGCGTCGTTGTCGACGCCATGCTCGCACAGAACACCGCAGTGACCGTGAGATGTGTATTCACAGAAGCAGGTGTCTGACATAACGATCATTTCTGGCACGGTCTGCTTGCAGATGCGCGACATACGCGCCACCAGTCCATCTTCCCGCCAGGCATCGCTGCCGGTTTCATCGGTATGGTGAGAGATGCCGAAAGTCATCACGGAACGAATACCGGCGTTGGCGATGCGTTCAATTTCGCGTGCCAGATGTTTCTCTGGAATGCGCATCACGCCTGGCATGGCTTCAACGGCTTTGTAGTCGTCAATTTCTTCTTCAACAAAGATCGGCAACACCAGGTCGTTAAGGCTAAGTGTTGTCTCTTCAAACATAGCGCGCAGCGCAGGAGATTTGCGCAGGCGACGAGGGCGTTGGATTAAATCTGTCATGGTCTGCCTGATGTTTGTGGAATCGAGGAGCATAGTATACCTGAAGCAGGCTGGGTGTGTTTTACGAAAGTTGTCGCGATGTTGACAAAAAGAGAATGAAAAAGAGGTCAGGACATCTTTGTAATAGAAATAGCAATAATTTCATATTCACTGAAAATATTTTTAATTTTTATTTATAGCCATAGATTATTGTTTTTGGGGATTTGGTGACGTTTCCAAAAAGTGAATAGCTTAAAGTTCATTGCTTATTGATACATTATTTGTCTGTTTTTGTTGTTTTATATTTTCATGGTCTATGTTTTAAAATTAACGCTTTCATTAACGTATTGAAATATTGTGTTTTTGTTATTTCTTTCTTTGTGTGTGTTCACGTGCTTTATATATGTCCGCAATCGGACTTAGGGGAAAGAATAATTGAACCATTCCTCTATAACGCCGCATAATCGTAAACGCGAAACATAATATGTTTTCTATGCATTGATAATTGATGGATCAACTTATTACGTCCCTGAGGAGGGATGACAAATGCACTCCTGGAAAAAGAAACTTGTAGTATCACAATTAGCATTGGCTTGCACTCTGGCTATCACCTCTCAGGCTAATGCAGCAAACTATGATACCTGGGGGTATCATGACAACACCACGACCGATTTAGTTTGGCCGTATGACACTGACAATGATGGAATTGCCGATGCTGGCGGCATGGACCCGATGGGTTCAGACGGTAACTACGTAACTTACAATGGTTTTGTTTACTATAACAATGCCAATGGCGATTTCGATACCGTCTTTAAAGGCGATACCGTTAACGGTACCATTTCTACTTATTACTTGAATCATGATTACGCTAGCGGTTCTGTTAACCAGGTAGATATCAGCAATTCAGTAATTCATGGGGCAATCACCTCTGAACTGCCATTTGGTTATTACAGCATTACTCCTGCAGAAGTTAATGCTAAAGGTGAAGTTGTAACTCCACAGACCTATAATGGCTATAATTTCTATAACGGAATCACTACTGACCTTGACTACAATTGGTACGATGGTGACGTATTCACTCTGAACGTATCCAATTCCACCATTGATGATGACTATGAAGCTCTTTACTTCACTGACACATATCTTGATGGTGATAAATCTAAGTCAACCAATGAAACGTTCTATACCGCTCTGGGTGTTGCAGTAAATCTTGATGTTGAAAGCAATATCAATATTACTAACAACTCCCGTGTAGCTGGTATTGCGCTGTCTGAAGGCAATACAAGCAACACGACTTATACTAGCGAATATCATCAGTGGGACAACAACATTAATGTGTCTAACTCCACTGTAACTTCAGGGTCACAGACTCCGCTGGAAGAAAGCAATGGCTTCTTCGGTAAATCTGCTGAACCAAGTGATTACGCTGGTAATGGTGGCGAAAATGACGTAGCTCTGTCATTCTCTGACAATGCTGGCTCAAATTATTCCATGAAAAACAATGTAAACTTTGACCATTCAACCCTGTTGGGTGATGTCGAGTTCACAAGCCACTGGAATAACGATGGCGTATTCTTCTATTCAACCGGCCATGACAGCAATGGTGACGGTGTCCTTGATACCAACGGTGGTTGGGTAGATGATGCTCAGAACGTTGATGAACTGAACATTACTCTGAACAACGGTAGTAAGTGGGTTGGCTCAGCAAACATGAGTGCTGAAGTAATTGCTCCGGCAGATATGTATGATGTTGCGCCGAACAGCCTGACCCCTGGTGCCACTATCGAAGCTAACGATTGGGGTCGTATTATTGACAACAAGGTATTCCAGAGCGGCGTATTTAACGTAGCACTGAACAATGGTTCAGAATGGAATACCGTTAATAGTTCAGTAATTGATACATTAGCTGTAAATAATGGCTCTCAGGTAAATGTTACTGATTCCTCTCTGGTCTCAGATACCATTGGTTTAACCAACGGCTCCTCACTGAATATTGGTGAAGATGGTTTGGTTGCTACAGACCACCTGACTGTTGATAGCTACAGTACCGTTAATTTAACCGAATCTACTGGCTGGAATAACTATTCTAACCTGTATGCCAATACCATCACCGTAACTAACGGTGGTGTACTGGATGTGAACGTTGATCAGTTTGATACTGAAGCTTTCCGTACTGACAAACTGGAACTGACTAGCGGCAACATCGCTGACCACAACGGCAATGTAGTTTCTGGTGTGTTCGATATCAACAGCAGCGATTATGTTCTGAACGCTGACCTGGTGAACGACCGTACTTGGGATACCGCTCAGGCTAACTACGGCTACGGTGTTGTTGCTATGAACTCTGATGGTCATCTGACTATCAACGGTAACGGCGACGTAGACAACGGTACTGAACTGGATAACAGTTCTGTAGACAACGTTGTTGCGGCAACCGGTAACTACAAAGTTCGTATCGACAACGCAACTGGCGCTGGCGCAATCGCTGATTACAAAGATAAAGAAATTATCTATGTAAACGACGTCAACAGCAACGCGACCTTCTCTGCTGCTAACAAAGCTGACCTGGGTGCATACACCTATCAGGCTGAGCAGCGTGGTAACACCGTTGTTCTGCAACAGATGGAGCTGACCGACTACGCTAACATGGCGCTGAGCATCCCGTCTGCGAACACCAATATCTGGAACCTGGAACAAGACACCGTTGGTACTCGTCTGACCAACTCTCGTCATGGTCTGGCTGATAACGGCGGCGCATGGGTAAGCTACTTCGGTGGTAACTTCAACGGCGACAACGGCACCATCAACTATGATCAGGATGTTAACGGCATCATGGTCGGTGTTGATACCAAAATTGACGGTAACAACGCTAAGTGGATCGTCGGTGCGGCTGCAGGCTTCGCTAAAGGTGATATGAATGACCGTTCTGGTCAGGTGGATCAAGACAGCCAGACTGCCTACATCTACTCTTCTGCTCACTTCGCGAACAACGTCTTTGTTGACGGTAGCTTGAGCTACTCTCACTTCAACAACGACCTGTCTGCAACCATGAGCAACGGTACTTACGTTGACGGCAGCACCAACTCCGACGCTTGGGGCTTTGGTTTGAAAGCCGGTTACGACTTCAAACTGGGTGATGCAGGTTACGTGACTCCTTACGGCAGCGTTTCTGGTCTGTTCCAGTCTGGTGATGATTACCAGCTGAGCAACGACATGAAAGTTGATGGTCAGTCTTACGACAGCATGCGTTATGAACTGGGTGTAGATGCAGGTTATACCTTCACCTACAGCGAAGACCAGGCTCTGACTCCGTACTTCAAACTGGCTTACGTCTACGACGACTCTAACAACGATAACGATGTGAACGGTGATTCCATCGATAACGGTACTGAAGGGTCTGCGGTACGTGTTGGTCTGGGTACTCAGTTCAGCTTCACCAAGAACTTCAGCGCCTATACCGATGCTAACTACCTCGGTGGTGGTGACGTAGATCAAGACTGGTCCGCGAATGTGGGTGTTAAATATACCTGGTAATATTCTTCACTCCGAAGAAATAGGTAATTTAATCTAAATAATGCCCGTCAAGGATTTGACGGGCATTACTGCAAAGGACGCGCAAATGTTATCTGTAGTTAAACCTCTTCAGGAATTTGGTAAGCTCGATAAATGTTTGTCCAGAAACGGTACGCGCTTCGAGTTTAATAATGAAAAGCAAGTTATATTTTCCAGTGATGTCAATAGCGAAGATACTTTCGTTATTTTAGAGGGCGTTATCTCTTTGTGTAGAGAAGAAAACGTACTTATCGGTATTACACAGGCTCCTTATATTATGGGGCTGGCTGATGGTTTAATGAAAAACGATATACCATACAAATTAATATCAGAAGGAAACTGTACGGGATATCATTTGCCAGCCAAACAAACCATTACTCTTATTGAACAAAATCAACTCTGGCGAGACGCTTTTTACTGGTTAGCCTGGCAAAATAGAATTCTGGAATTACGCGACGTTCAGCTCATTGGGCATAATTCCTACGAACAAATCCGCGCGACGTTATTATCAATGATTGACTGGAATGAAGAATTGCGATCACGTATTGGCGTGATGAATTATATCCATCAACGTACACGTATATCGCGTTCTGTCGTTGCGGAAGTTCTCGCTGCTTTGCGTAAAGGCGGCTATATCGAAATGAATAAAGGCAAACTGGTCGCTATCAACCGTTTGCCTTCAGAGTATTAATCAGGATGCGGGGATAACCAACGGTTTATTCCCGCTTAGCTCGGTCACCAGGTCATTGATGCCATCGCTCATATTTTTAAAGCGCGTCAACGGCGAACGAGTGACCACCACAAACGCGCCAATATTCTTCTGCGGGATCATCGCCATATAGGTAATGAAACCGCCACCACCACCTGTCTTCTGAATAATCCCCGGACGACCCTCTTTCGGGGCCATATATACCCAGCCTAAACCAAGCGCATCCGCTTTGCCGGGGACATCCATGCCAATCACTTTTGTAAACTGCGCGCGCTGATAAATCAACGTCTGCATGCGATCAGCCTGGTTACTGCGCTGATAAAAATCAGATGACAAATACTGCTGCATCCAGCGCATCATATCGCCTGGCGTGGAATAGACGCCGCCGCTGCCAATTGCCGCCAGCGTGTTATTGCACGGACTGGCACCGCGCTCAGCAACCATTAAACGGCGGCACTGATCCGGTGAGGGGGTGTAGGTGGTGTCTTTCATCCCCAACGGACGGGTAATCTGCTCTTCAAACAACTGGGTATAAGGCTTGCCGGACGCATTCGCCAGTGCATCTGCCAGCAGATCGAATGCGAGGTTGGAGTACGCGGCCTGGCTGCCCGGCGCGGCTTTTAGTTTGGCAGTGGAAAGGTATTTCCAGCGTTGCTCGCGCGTTGGCCAGACAAAGACCGGACGATGTGCCGCGCCACCGGGCTGTTCACGGGGCAGGGCGCTGGTATGGGTTGCCAGATTCACCAGCGTAATGGGCGTCCCATTGTAGGTCGGTACACGTGTGCCTGGTGGAGCATATTTACTTAGCGGATCGTTTAACTTCACGGTCCCCTGGTCGAGCAATTTCACCAGCATCTCACTGGTCATTAACTTGGTGAGGGAAGCAATACGTATGACGGAATCCAGCTGCGGGCGAACGTTATTACCAGGTCGCGTTTCGCCATAACTGCGAAAGACGCGCTGGTTACCGTCGATAACAACCAGCGCCATCCCCGTGGCACCGCTGCCGTAAAAAATATGATCGGCATAACGATCGACAATATCAGAGGCAAACTCCGGTTCAGTGATCGGCTGCGCCGCATGGACGGAGGTCAATGACGCCGCATACAGCACGGCAGAAAAAAGCAGACTACGTTTCAACGGTGGTGTCCATAGATTGAATGAAGGTAACTGAGCGTATTTATACTACTCATTGATGGATTGCAAAGGGCGAATTAGTGCAATAATAGTGTTAAAAACGTAACGGCGCGTAAACACGATCTTTTTCCTGCTCACCAATGCCTGCATTTGTGATCCTGCGCGTGTTAATCCGCTTATGTAAACAATCTTTGGTTTGTGAAACCCGTCGAAACAATTCTTATGGTCAGGCTGGCGAACTAAGCGCCTTGCTATGGGTCACAATGGGCGGTTTCATTTGGCTGACGCTTTGTAGCGGTCATGCGGTTAATACACAGCAGTTGTTAAAACGATAAGAAGTTAGCAGGAGTGCATATGTTTAAGTCTTTTTTCCCAAAGCCGGGAACGTTTTTTCTCTCGGCCTTTGTTTGGGCATTGATTGCCGTTATCTTCTGGCAAGCCGGTGGGGGTGATTGGGTGGCGCGTATCACCGGCGCTTCCGGGCAGATCCCGATTAGCGCCGCGCGTTTCTGGTCGTTGGATTTCCTGATTTTTTACGCTTACTACATTGTTTGCGTAGGACTTTTTGCATTGTTCTGGTTTATCTATAGCCCGCACCGTTGGCAATACTGGTCAATACTCGGTACTGCGCTGATTATCTTCGTCACCTGGTTTTTGGTGGAAGTCGGGGTTGCCGTCAACGCCTGGTATGCGCCGTTCTATGATCTGATTCAAACGGCGCTAAGTTCGCCGCATAAAGTCACCATCGAACAATTTTACCGCGAAGTGGGCGTCTTTCTGGGGATTGCGCTGATCGCGGTGGTGATCAGTGTGCTGAACAACTTCTTTGTCAGTCACTACGTGTTCCGCTGGCGTACGGCGATGAACGAATATTACATGGCGAACTGGCAACAACTGCGTCATATCGAAGGGGCCGCGCAGCGTGTGCAGGAAGACACCATGCGTTTTGCTTCAACGCTGGAGAATATGGGCGTCAGCTTTATCAACGCTATCATGACGTTGATCGCCTTCCTGCCGGTGCTGGTAACGCTCTCCGCACATGTGCCGGAGCTGCCGATTGTCGGGCACATTCCGTATGGTCTGGTGATTGCCGCTATCGTCTGGTCGCTGATGGGGACCGGATTACTGGCAGTGGTAGGGATCAAACTGCCGGGGCTGGAGTTTAAAAACCAGCGTGTAGAGGCTGCCTACCGTAAAGAGCTGGTTTATGGTGAAGACGATGCCACGCGCGCGACGCCGCCTACGGTACGCGAGCTTTTTAGCGCCGTACGGAAAAACTATTTCCGCCTCTATTTTCACTATATGTATTTCAATATCGCCCGCATTCTCTATTTGCAGGTCGATAAGGTTTTCGGTTTGTTCTTGCTGTTTCCGTCAATTGTTGCCGGTACGATTACACTCGGCCTGATGACGCAGATTACTAACGTTTTTGGTCAGGTTCGCGGTGCTTTCCAGTACCTGATTAACTCATGGACCACACTGGTTGAGTTGATGTCTATCTACAAACGTCTGCGCAGCTTTGAACATGAGCTGGATGGTGACAAAATTCAGGAAGTAACCCATACCTTGAGCTAAAAAGGAGAAGTAATGTCGCGCGTCAATCCTCTATCTTCGCTGTCATTGTTGGCGGTTCTGGTTTTAGCGGGGTGTAGTAGTCAGGCTCCGCAACCGTTGAAAAAGGGCGAAAAAGCGATAGATGTGGCGAGCGTCGTGCGGCAGAAGATGCCTGCGAGCGTGAAAGACCGCGATGCCTGGGCGAAAGATCTCGCCACCACCTTTGAAAGTCAGGGGCTGGCACCGACGCTGGAAAACGTCTGCTCGGTGCTGGCGGTGGCGCAGCAGGAGTCAAATTATCAGGCAGATCCGGCCGTTCCGGGCTTAAGCAAGATCGCCTGGCAAGAGATTGACCGTCGTGCTGAACGGATGCACATTCCTGCTTTTCTGGTGCATACCGCGCTAAAAATCAAATCGCCAAACGGCAAAAGCTATAGCGAACGGTTAGATTCGGTGCGTACAGAAAAGCAATTGAGCGCGATTTTTGACGATCTGATCAGCATGGTGCCAATGGGGCAGACACTGTTTGGTTCGCTCAATCCGGTGCGCACCGGTGGGCCGATGCAGGTCAGTATTGCTTTTGCCGAACAGCATACCAAAGGGTATCCGTGGAAAATGGACGGTACAGTCCGTCAGGAAGTCTTCAGTCGCCGCGGCGGGTTGTGGTTTGGTACTTACCATTTACTGAATTATCCCGCTAGCTATAGCGCGCCGATATACCGTTTTGCTGATTTTAACGCTGGCTGGTACGCCAGCCGTAATGCCGCGTTTCAGAACGCGGTCAGTAAGGCCAGCGGCGTGAAGCTGGCACTGGACGGTGATTTAATTCGTTACGACAGTAAAGAGCCCGGGAAAACCGAACTGGCAACGCGCAAACTGGCGGGAAAACTGGGGATGAGCGACAGCGAAATTCGCCGTCAGTTAGAGAAAGGGGACAGCTTCTCTTTTGAGGAGACGGCGCTGTACAAGAAAGTTTATCAACTTGCCGAAGCGAAAACCGGTAAATCACTACCCCGCGAAATGTTGCCTGGCATTCAACTGGAAAGCCCGAAAATCACCCGCAATCTGACTACGGCCTGGTTTGCGAAGCGCGTAGACGAACGGCGGGCGCGTTGTATGAAACAGTGATCAAACAGGAATGTCACGCCAGATAAGGCGTTTTAGGCCGCATCTGGCAACGTAAATCTTACTGGCGGCGATGTCGCCAGTGCAGCCATAGCGCCACTACTGCAAAAATGAGGCAGCCTACTAAAAACGGGATCAGCCCAAAAATGGTGCCGACACCTAAACCAATTTCCACCCGTGGGCGACCTGTTTCCTGGACCTGCATTAAACGCTCATAGACGCCGGGCGCATGCACTAGCAGGTTCAGCAATTGTGCCCCAGCCCAAAAGCAAAACAGCACAAACAACGCATAGGCAATATTGCCAGGCGTTGAAGAGGCATTGCGATATTTTCCGCTAAACAGCGATTTTGACAGGGTGAAATCAGCCATAAAAACCTCCGGAAGTCATCTGCTTCTCTTCTGGTGTGATACCAGCGGCTTATGGCAAGTCTGACAGGTCATTTAGATTGTCAATATCAGAATCATGGTAAATTGATGTTGGGAATATTCCCGAAGCGTGAATCTTCGTTGTGAGTCACAAAATAGCAACCTTAAGTTAAATTTATTAACAATTGCGAAAGTGTTGTCTACACCACAGACAGTTGTTACAGAATATGCAAGGATGTTGTTTTGCGTTAACGGAGCTGCCATGAATCTGCCTGTAAAAATCCGCCGTGACTGGCACTACTATGCGTTCGCCATTGGCCTTATATTCATTCTTAATGGCGTGGTGGGGTTACTGGGATTTGAAGCAAAAGGTTGGCAGACCTATGCCGTCGGTCTGGTGACATGGGTGATTAGTTTCTGGCTGGCGGGGTTGATTATTCGTCGTCGCGATGAAGAAACTGAAAACGCCCAATAAGAATATTACCGGGCGTTTGAATATTACATTGTGGTTTTCAGTGCGTTATCCGCAGCGTGACGCTCCAGCGCCAGCTCAATCAAACGCGTGATCAGGTCGGTGTAACCCAGACCACTGGCTTGCCACAGCTTCGGATACATACTGATGTTGGTGAAGCCAGGCAGGGTGTTGATCTCGTTGATCACCACTTCGTTCTCTGGGGTTAAAAACACGTCTACACGCGCCATGCCTGCGCATCCCAACGTCTGATAAGCCTGAACGGCAATCGCCCGGATCTTATCGTTGATTTCTGGCGCAATGGCTGCCGGAACTACCACTTTCGCGCCATCTTCGTCAATGTACTTGGTGTCGTAGGCATAGAAATCGCTGGTGAGTACGATCTCGCCACAGGTGCTTGCTTGCGGGTTATCGTTGCCAAGAACTGCGCATTCGATTTCACGACCTTTGATCCCTTGCTCAACGATCACTTTATGATCGAACTCGAACGCCAGATCGACGGCAATTGTGTACTGTTCTTCACTGGTTACTTTGCTGACACCAACAGAAGAGCCCTGATTAGCCGGTTTTACAAACAGCGGTAACCCCAGTTTAGACTCCACTTCGGCAAAACTGATGTTGTGACGATTAGCGCGCGTCAGGGTAATAAATGGCGCAATGTTCAGCCCGGCATCGCGCAGCAGACGTTTGGTGACATCTTTATCCATACAGGCCGCTGAAGCCAGAACATCAGAACCTACAAACGGTAAATTGGCGACCCGCAGCATTCCCTGCAAGGAACCATCTTCGCCCAGCGTACCGTGGACAATCGGGAAAATGACATCCACCGTCGGCAACGGCTGACCGTTTTGTGCGTCAATAAGCTGATGCTCATGTTTACCTGGCACCTGCGCAAGGCTGGTCGCCGAAGGGCGCAACGCAATATGGGCAGGATCGTCTGCATTTAGCAGATAATTGCTGGCATCGCTGACGTGCCATTGCCCTTGTTTATCAATGCCCAGCAGCACAACATCGAAGCGACTTTTATCAATGGCATCGACAATGTTTTTTGCCGATTGCAGAGACACTTCATGTTCCGCTGATTTACCACCAAAAACGATTCCTACCCGCAGTTTTTCCATCTTAAAAACCTATCCCGTCTAACACAAAGTGCATACATTACCACGACAAAACGGGGGATTCGCGGCCTTCTGACAGAATGTTGCAATCTTCTGCTGACAAAGCGAGCAACGTACTGGTGAAGAAAGTGCGTTATCTCAAAGATGTGTGCAAGATCACAAAAATGATGAACGGGAAGCTAATTTATTCCTGGCTTAAATGACCATGTGGTGAGTTTTTTTCTCTTAATTATAAGATAACGAAGAGAATATATTTCATAACTTTTATTTATAATAAAGGTTGATAATTAAAGACCTATATTTTATGTGGGTAATTATTTAAATAAGAGAAACGTTTCGCTGGTAATCAAACAAAAAATATTTGCGCAAAGTATTTCCTTTGTCATAAAAATAATACTTCCAGACACTATGAAGTTGTGAAACATAATGTTAACTTCTCCATACTTTGGATAAGGAAATACAGACATGAAAAATCTCATTGCTGAGTTGTTATTTAAGCTTGCCCAAAAAGAAGAAGAGTCGAAAGAACTGTGCGCGCAGGTAGAAGCTTTGGAGATTATCGTCACGGCAATGCTTCGCAATATGGCGCAAAATGATCAACAGCGGTTGATTGATCAGGTAGAGGGGGCGCTGTACGAGGTAAAGCCCGATGCCAGCATTCCTGACGACGATACGGAGCTGCTGCGCGATTACGTAAAGAAGTTATTGAGGCATCCTCGTCAGTAAAAAGTTAATCTTTTCAACAGCTGTCATAAAGTTGTCACGGCCGAGACTTATAGTCGCTTTGTTTTTATTTTTTAATGTATTTGTACATGGAGAAAATAAAGTGAAACAAAGCACTATTGCACTGGCACTCTTACCGTTACTGTTTACCCCTGTGACAAAAGCCCGGACACCAGAAATGCCTGTTCTGGAAAACCGGGCAGCTCAGGGCGATATTACTGCACCCGGCGGTGCTCGCCGCTTAACGGGTGATCAGACCGCCGCTCTGCGTGATTCTCTTAGCGATAAACCTGCAAAAAATATTATTTTGCTGATTGGCGATGGGATGGGGGACTCGGAAATTACTGCCGCACGCAATTATGCCGAAGGTGCGGGCGGCTTTTTTAAAGGTATCGATGCCTTACCGCTTACCGGGCAATACACTCACTATGCGCTGAATAAAAAAACCGGCAAACCGGACTACGTCACCGACTCGGCTGCATCAGCAACCGCCTGGTCAACAGGTGTCAAAACCTATAATGGCGCGCTGGGCGTCGATATTCACGAAAAAGATCACCCAACGATTCTGGAAATGGCAAAAGCCGCAGGTCTGGCGACCGGTAACGTTTCTACCGCAGAGTTGCAGGATGCCACGCCCGCTGCGCTGGTGGCGCATGTGACCTCGCGCAAATGCTACGGTCCGAGTGCGACCAGTGAAAAATGTCCGGGTAACGCTCTGGAAAAAGGCGGAAAAGGATCGATTACCGAACAGCTGCTTAACGCCCGTGCCGATGTTACGCTTGGCGGCGGCGCAAAAACCTTTGCTGAAACGGCAACCGCCGGTGAATGGCAGGGAAAAACGCTGCGTGAACAGGCACAGGCGCGTGGTTATCAGTTGGTGAGCGATGCTGCCTCACTGAATTCGGTGACGGAAGCGAATCAGCAAAAACCCCTATTAGGACTGTTTGCTGACGGCAATATGCCAGTGCGCTGGCAAGGACCGAAAGCAACGTACCACGGTAATATAGATAAGCCCGCAGTCACCTGTACGCCTAATCCGCAACGTAATGATAGTGTACCGACCCTGGCGCAGATGACCGACAAAGCCATTGAATTGTTGAGTAGAAATGAGAAAGGCTTTTTCCTGCAAGTTGAAGGTGCGTCAATCGATAAACAGGATCACGCTGCGAATCCTTGTGGGCAAATTGGCGAGACGGTCGATCTCGATGAAGCCGTACAACGGGCGCTGGAATTCGCTAAAAAGGATGGTAACACGTTGGTCATAGTCACCGCTGATCACGCCCATGCCAGCCAGATAGTTGCGCCAGATACCAAAGCTCCGGGCCTCACCCAGGCGCTAAATACCAAAGATGGCGCAGTGATGGTGATGAGTTACGGGAACTCCGAAGAGGATTCACAAGAACATACCGGCAGTCAGTTGCGTATTGCGGCGTATGGCCCGCATGCCGCCAATGTTGTTGGACTGACCGACCAGACCGATCTCTTCTACACCATGAAAGCCGCCCTGGGGCTGAAATAAAACCGCGCCCGGCAGTGAATTTTCGCTGCCGGGTGGTTTTTTTGCTGTTAGCAACCAGACTTAATGACAGATCACGGGCGCATACGCTCATGGTTAAAACATGAAGAGGGATGGTGCGATGAAAATTACATTACTGGTTACCTTGCTTTTCGGTCTGGTTTTTTTAACCACCGTCGGCGCTGCCGAGAGAACCTTAACCCCACAACAACAGCGTATGACCTCTTGTAATCAGCAGGCGACGGCGCAGGCGTTGAAAGGGGATGCTCGTAAGACCTACATGAGTGATTGCCTGAAGAACAGCAAATCTGCGCCTGGTGAAAAAAGTTTGACGCCACAGCAGCAAAAGATGCGCGAATGTAATAATCAAGCAACACAACAATCTCTGAAAGGGGATGATCGTAATAAGTTTATGAGTGCCTGCCTCAAGAAAGCCGCCTGATACCTGATAGTGCTAACGGGTGAGCTACGAAAATGGCTCACCCGAAATTTCATACTTCTGCCTTTAGCCCCGTCTCTATAATTTGGGAAAATTGTTTCTGAATGTTCCCAAAAATAATGAATGATGAAAACTTTTTCAAAAAAGCGGCGGCGCATGGGGAGGAACCTCCTTTAACTCCTCAAAACGAACATCAGCGGTCCGGGCTGCGCTTTGCTCGTCGCGTCAGACTACCCCGCGCGGTTGGCCTGGCTGGCATGTTCTTACCGATTGCTTCAACGCTGGTTTCGCATCCGTCGCCGGGCTGGTGGTGGCTGTTGTTGGTCGGCTGGGCGTTCGTCTGGCCGCATTTAGCCTGGCAAATAGCGAGCAGGGCCGTCGATCCGCTTAGCCGGGAAATTTACAACTTAAAAACCGATGCAGTATTAGCGGGAATGTGGGTAGGCGTAATGGGCGTAAACGCACTGCCTTCCACCGCGATGTTGATGATTATGTGTCTGAATTTGATGGGGGCAGGCGGCCCCCGTCTGTTTGTCGCGGGTCTGGTGTTGATGGTGGTCTCCTGCCTTGTCACCCTCGAGCTGACGGGCATCACCGTGTCGTTCAATAGCGCACCGCTGGAATGGTGGCTCTCCCTTCCCATTATTGTCATTTATCCTCTGCTGTTTGGCTGGGTCAGCTACCAGACGGCGACTAAACTGGCGGAACATAAACGCAGGTTGCAGGTCATGAGTACCCGCGACGGTATGACGGGCGTGTATAACCGACGTCATTGGGAAACTATGTTACGCAATGAATTTGATAACTGTCGGCGGCATAATCGCGATGCAACGTTACTGATTATCGATATCGACCATTTCAAGAGCATCAACGATACCTGGGGCCATGATGTGGGTGATGAAGCGATTGTGGCGCTTACCCGACAGTTACAAATTACCCTACGCGGTAGCGATGTGATTGGTCGGTTTGGCGGCGATGAGTTTGCAGTAATCATGTCCGGTACGCCAGCAGAGAGCGCCATCACCGCCATGTTACGGGTGCATGAAGGGCTAAACACGTTACGCTTGCCGAATACGCCACAGGTAACTTTACGGATTAGTGTGGGGGTTGCGCCGCTGAATCCACAAATGAGTCACTATCGCGAGTGGTTGAAATCGGCAGATTTGGCGCTCTACAAGGCAAAGAAAGCCGGACGTAACCGCACCGAAGTGGCGGCCTGACGTCCGGCAAAAGCCATCAGGATTTGCTGAGTTTTTCTGATTTTTCCATACACTTCGTCATCGCTTCGATCACTGCGGCACGGAAGCCTTTCTCTTCCAGTACGCGTACCGCCTCAATGGTGGTGCCTCCCGGTGAGCAGACCATATCTTTCAGTGTTCCCGGATGTTCTCCCGTTTCCAGCACCATTTTTGCGGAGCCCATTACCGCCTGAGCGGCAAATTTATACGCCTGGGCGCGTGGCATCCCGCCCAGCACGGCGGCGTCGGCCATCGCTTCGATAAACATAAAGACGTAGGCTGGCGAAGAACCGCTCACACCGACCACCGGGTGGATCATCGGCTCAGCAATCACTTCCGCTTCGCCAAAGCAGCGGAAAATATTCAGCACATCAGCGGTATCTTCTGGGGTTACCAGCGCGTTTGGCGTTACGGAGGTCATACCGGCATTAACCAGCGCGGGAGTGTTCGGCATGGCGCGGATAATTTTCCGGTCATGGCCCAGCGCGCGGGCAAGCTGGTCGAGCGTGATACCTGCAGCAATAGAAACGACCAGAGAGTCTTTATTCAGGCTGGAGGTGATTTCGCTAAGTACTTTAATCATGATGCCTGGTTTAACGGCGGCAAAAATGATGTCGGCGATTTGCGCTACTTCTTGCGCCGATTCTGCGGCGTTGATGCCGAACTGGTCATGCAGGGCGGTGACTTTATCCGGGGAGGGGGTATATACCCAGATTTGCCCTGGAAGCACCTGACCGCTGGCAATCAGACCGCCGAGAATGGCTTTTCCCATATTGCCGCAGCCAATAAAACCGATTTTCTTTTCCATTGCCTCACTCCTGCCGTGAAATTCATTGTTTTGATAATCGCTGGCAGAAGCATAAACAGAACTATGCCGGAAGGCAAAAGCGCGACACAATAGAGGATTACCCAACAAAGGATGACTTTATGACAATTTGGGTGGATGCCGACGC
This sequence comes from Escherichia sp. R1, assembly GCF_003000935.1. NCBI lineage: Bacteria > Pseudomonadati > Pseudomonadota > Gammaproteobacteria > Enterobacterales > Enterobacteriaceae > Escherichia > Escherichia sp. R1. Next base: position 153,625 of record NZ_PSRU01000010.1, on the reverse strand, counting down.
GTGTCCCAATGTAATTAAAGAGATTTTGTATCGCGCGGCGGAACGTATGCAGATGCCGCTGGTACTGGTAGCAAACCAGAGTTTACGCGTGCCGCCATCGCGATTTATTCGTACGCTGCGCGTCGCGGCAGGTTTCGACGTTGCTGATAACGAAATTGTTCGGCAGTGTGAAGCGGGCGATTTGGTGATCACCGCAGATATACCTTTGGCTGCTGAAGCCATCGAGAAAGGCGCGGCGGCGCTTAATCCGCGCGGCGAACGTTACACGCCAGCGACCATTCGTGAGCGCCTGACGATGCGCGATTTTATGGATACCTTACGTGCCAGTGGGATCCAGACCGGAGGACCAGATAGTCTTTCACAACGTGACCGCCAGGCTTTTGCTGCGGAGCTGGAGAAGTGGTGGCTGGAAGTGCAACGTAGTCGTGGCTAAATGTAATTTATTATTTACACTTCATTCTTGAATATTTATTGGTATAGTAAGGGATGTATTGAGATTTCCACCTTAAGTGGAATTTTTTCTTTACAATCGAAATTGTACTAGTTTGATGGTATGATCGCTATTCTCATGACACCGGCTTTCGCCGCATTGCGACCTATTGGGGAAAACCCACGATGACACAACCTCTTTTTCTGATCGGGCCTCGGGGCTGTGGTAAAACAACGGTCGGAATGGCCCTTGCCGATTCGCTTAACCGTCGGTTTGTCGATACCGACCTGTGGTTGCAATCACAGCTCAATATGACGGTCGCGGAGATCGTCGAAAGGGAAGAGTGGGCGGGATTCCGCGCCAGAGAAACGGCGGCGCTGGAAGCGGTAACTGCGCCATCCACCGTTATCGCTACAGGCGGCGGCATTATTCTGACGGAATTTAATCGTCACTTCATGCAAAATAACGGGATCGTGGTTTATTTGTGTGCGCCAGTATCAGTCCTGGTTAACCGACTGCAAGCTGCACCGGAAGAAGATTTACGGCCAACCTTAACGGGAAAACCACTGAGCGAAGAAGTTCAGGAAGTGCTGGAAGAACGCGATGCGCTATATCGCGAAGTTGCGCATATTATCATCGACGCAACAAACGAACCCAGCCAGGTGATTTCTGAAATTCGCAGCGCTCTGGCACAGACGATCAATTGTTGATTTTCGAGCGCCTATACTTAACGTTCATCCCGTGAAATAAGGAAGAACGATGCCAACGAAACCGCCTTATCCTCGTGAAGCATATATAGTGACGATTGATAAAGGAAAGCCAGGACAGACGGTAACCTGGTACCAACTCAGAGCCGATCATCCTAAACCAGACTCGTTGATCAGTGAACATCCGACCGCTCAGGAAGCGATGGATGCGAAAAAACGCTATGAGGACCCTGACAAAGAGTGACCGCATCAGACTGCTCGGAAGGGATTCTGAGTGCCGCCACAAGGGATCTGCGTCACATTTTTCACAATTCATGTTTTTCAAATAATTAGAATATTAAACAATAACAATCCATTACTGGAATCATTTGGAATCTTTACATTATGCAGTGCAGGTCTGCTGCTACGCTTTTTGTCATTTGTAGCACAAGTAAGTGTCAGCAGTGGTGCTTAACACTTGCCCGGTAATTAACGACGAAAGAAAAGTAAGGTGGAAGAACAATGAGTGCGTCGTTGGCGATCCTGACTATCGGCATTGTACCTATGCAGGAAGTTTTGCCGCTCCTGACAGAATACATTGACGAAGATAATATTTCCCATCATAGCCTGCTGGGGAAGTTAAGCCGCGAAGAAGTGATGGCGGAGTACGCGCCAGAAGCAGGCGAAGACACAATTCTCACATTATTAAATGACAACCATCTGGCCCATGTTTCGCGTCGCAAAGTGGAGCGAGACCTGCAAGGTGTGGTTGAAGTGCTCGATAATCAGGGTTACGACGTCATTATATTAATGAGTACAGCAAACATTAGTAGTATGACCGCGCGTAATACGATCTTTCTTGAGCCGTCGCGGATATTGCCACCGCTGGTTTCCTCTATTGTTGAAGATCATCAGGTGGGGGTTATCGTACCGGTTGAGGAGTTGCTGACCGTTCAGGCGCAAAAATGGCAAATTTTGCAGAAACCGCCAGTATTTTCATTGGGTAACCCCATTCATGATTCGGAACAAAAAATCATTGATGCCGGGAAAGAATTACTGGCAAAAGGTGCAGATGTCATCATGCTGGATTGTTTGGGATTTAACCAGCGTCATCGCGATTTACTGCAAAAACAGCTCGATGTTCCTGTCTTGCTCTCTAACGTATTGATTGCACGGCTGGCTGCGGAATTACTGATGTAATTTTGCGTGACAGCCAGCGCCTCTGGCCCCTATAGTGAAGTAGATGTTCAACTACCAGACAGGGCCAGTTTATGCTTCAAAGTAATGAGTACTTTTCCGGCAAAGTGAAATCGATCGGCTTTTCCAGCAGCAGCACTGGTCGCGCCAGCGTGGGTGTTATGGTTGAAGGTGAATACACCTTCAGCACCGCTGAGCCTGAAGAGATGACGGTAATCAGTGGCGCGCTGAATGTGTTACTGCCTGACGCGACCGACTGGCAAGTGTATGAAGCCGGTTCGGTGTTTAATGTTCCCGGTCACAGCGAGTTTCATCTGCAAGTTGCCGAACCCACCTCTTATCTGTGCCGCTATCTGTAATTCCTCGCCTTCCCCTTGAACGGGAGGGCATTTTTCTGAAATGTCCTCTCTTTAACCCATAATAATATTTCCTTTGCTGGGATTTTTTCGATTTTCGATATATTCATAATTCATCAAGGTTGATATAAATATCAGCGAAGATCTCCAGATATTGTTGCGGAACTGGCGACGTTAAAAGATAAATCAGATGATGAATGGTGGTGTGCATTGCTGCAAAGTCGCAATGATCATTTGCGCCAAACGGCATTGCACAACGCACATACTCCGGTGTTGTTAACGACATTGACTGAGCCTCAGGAGCGGTCGCTGGCTATTAATAATTCACAGCTGGCTGCGGATGTGAAAACTACGTGGTTAAAAGAGGAGCCATCATTACTCTTATTTGTCGAACAACCCGATTTTTCGCTGTTACGTGATTTAGTGAAAAACGGGGCAACGCGAAAAATTCGCAGTGAAGCGCGTCACCGGCTTGAGGAAAAACAATGACACAACGCCCCTGGAGCAAGTTACAGCATAAAACGCATAATATTGCTGCGCTAAGAATTATTGCCCGCTGTAGCTAACGATTATATTCCTGGTGTGGCTTCGTACGCCGGATAAGACGCGGCAGGCGTCGCATCCGGCATTAAAGGTAAATCAGCAATTAACGTTGTGCTTCGCCACCTAATCCTTCAATCAGGTTTTGAATTAACGCTGCCAGTTCACCAGTCATCAGGATGAAATCGGCATCAAAGCGCTGGGCGAAATCTTCACGGTCGATATCTTCGTTTTGATCGCGCAGCTCGTCGCAGAACTTCAGACGCTTGAGCGAACCATCGTCGCACATCACAAACTGAATGCGCTGCTGCCAGTCAAGCGCCAGTTTAGTCACCACTTTTCCGGCTTCAATGTGGTTGGTGATCTCTTCGCTGGTCAGATCTTGTTTCTTCGCGCGGATCACGCCGCCATCTTCCAGCAACGATTTCAGCTCGGCTTCATCAAGCAGCTGGAAGCCCTGTGCCGTGCTGCCGGAACGTACCCATTCGGTCAGCGTCAGTTCAATCGGGTTTTCCATGCTCAATGGTACAACCGGTAACGACCCCAGGCTTTTACGCAGCAGTGCCAGCGTATCTTCCGCTTTTTTGGCGCTGGCGCAGTCCACCATAATCAAACCGTTAACCGTGTCGATCCACATCATTGTCTGGCTAAAACGGCTGAAAGCACGCGGCAGCAGAGAGTGCAGCACTTCGTCTTTCAGCGAATCTTTTTCGGTTTTCTTCAGCTTACGCGCCTGTTCCGCTTCCAGTTTGGCGATTTTCGCTTCCAGCGCCTGTTTAATCACCGGGGACGGGAGGATTTTTTCTTCTTTGCGCGCACAGATAACAATTTGACCATTGGCAACGTGCGTTAACGCATCGCTGTGCGATCCCATCGGAGGTACCCAGCCCATCTTCGCCATGTCCTGGCTGCCGCATGGGGTAAATGCCATCGAGGCTAGCTGTTTTTCCATCTCTTCTGCACGCAGCGAAATCTCGCGGCTAAGACGGTAAACCATTAAATTTTTGAACCACAGCATGATAATTTCCACGGCCTTGTCGTTAAATTTAGCGGGCATGATAACGAATTGTCGGCGGCCTTGCATTGCCAATCCGGTTGTCTGTCTCTACGCTATTGATATTGAAAAAAATAAGGAGAGTACCGTGCGTATAGGTATCGATTTAGGCGGCACCAAAACTGAAGTGATTGCATTGGGCGATGCAGGGGAGCAGTTGTACCGCCATCGTCTGCCCACGCCGCGTGATGATTACCGGCAGACTATTGAAACGATCGCCACGTTGGTTGATATGGCGGAGCAGGCAACAGGGCAGCGCGGAACGGTAGGTATGGGCATTCCTGGTTCGATTTCGCCCTACACCGGCGTGGTGAAGAATGCCAATTCAACCTGGCTCAACGGTCAGCCATTCGATAAAGACTTAAGCGCGCGGTTGCAGCGGGAAGTGCGGCTGGCAAATGACGCCAACTGTCTGGCGGTTTCAGAAGCGGTAGATGGCGCGGCAGCGGGAGCGCAGACGGTATTTGCCGTGATTATCGGCACGGGATGCGGCGCGGGCGTGGCATTCAATGGGCGGGCGCATATCGGCGGCAATGGCACGGCAGGCGAGTGGGGACACAATCCGCTACCGTGGATGGACGAAGACGAACTGCGTTATCGCGAGGAAGTCCCTTGTTATTGCGGTAAACAAGGTTGTATTGAAACCTTTATTTCAGGCACGGGATTCGCGACGGATTATCGTCGTTTGAGCGGACATGCGCTGAAAGGCAGTGAAATTATCCGCCTGGTTGAAGAAAGCGATCCGGTAGCGGAACTGGCATTGCGTCGCTACGAGCTGCGGCTGGCAAAATCGCTGGCACATGTCGTGAATATTCTCGATCCGGATGTGATTGTCCTGGGCGGCGGAATGAGCAATGTAGACCGTTTATATCAAACGGTTCCACAGTTGATTAAACAATTTGTCTTCGGCGGAGAATGTGAAACGCCGGTACGCAAGGCGAAACATGGTGATTCGAGCGGCGTACGCGGCGCTGCATGGTTATGGCCACAAGAGTAAAAAAACCAGGCAATTGGCGTATCATGCCTGATGCGACGCTTGCCGCGTCTTATCAGGCCTACAAAGTGAGCCGTCCGGTAGGCCGGATAAGGCGCTCGCGCCGCATCCGGCAACAAATAACGCGCACAGTGGCGGCAACCCCCCGGTGCTCCGATGCCTGATGCGACACTGGCGTGTCTTATCAGGCCTACAAAATGAACAGTCCCGTAGGCCGGATAAGGCGTTCACGCCGCATCCGGCAACAAGCGATGCGCACTGCGACTGCTATCTACCCCAGTGGTTTCGCCAGCACCGAACTATCCGCCGCTTGCTGGCGCTTATAGCGACCATACAGCAGCAACGACGACATCGCAGCAAACGAAAGCAGGGCGGCGGGCAGCGCCACGTAATTATATGCCAGCCCCAGCGTCAGCATCATACCACCGCAATATGCGCCGACGGCGCTACCGAGGTTAAACGCTATTTGCCCACCTGCGGCACCTAATAACTCTCCGCCTTTGGCATTTTGCAGTAATAATATTTGTAGAGGTGCTGATAGGGCAAATAATCCCGCGCAACAAATAAAAGCAAAAATAAGCGACGTTGTTTTCATACCGCCGAAGAAAAAGAGCATCAGCAGTGCCAGTACAATGATAAAGTCAGTCACTGCTGCAATGCGCAGTGGTGAATAACGTCCTGAAATCCTGCCACTTAGCATATTCCCCAGCACCATCCCTAGCCCAACTAACATCATAATAAAGGTCATCGCCGTTTCCGAAAAACCGGAAATAAACATCATGTATGGCTTTACGTAGCTGAACCAGGCAAACACACCTGCGTTGCCAAACATCGTAGCGGCGAAAATTAACCACGGGGCAGGGCTGCGTAAAAAGTGAAATTGTTCGCGTAGTTTTCCTTTCGCCTCGTCGCGAATATCCGGCACCCAAAAATAGACCGATGCCATCACCGCAATATTAAAAACAGCGATCAACAAAAAGGTGTAGCGCCAGCTAAATTCCTGACTTAAATACGTTCCCAGTGGAATGCCCAGCAAATTGGCGACTGTCATCCCGGAAACCATCCCCGCCACGGCGGCGGTGACTTTTCCGGGTTTGATAATTTTTGATAACACGATCGCTCCGACGCCAAAAAATGCGCCATGCGGAAAGCCGGATACCAGCCGACCAATGGCGAGCATCAGGTAAGACGAAGAGAGCGTGAACATGGCGTTGCCAATGACGCACAACGCCACCAGAAACAATAAGATATGTTTGAGTGAGTAGCGACTGGAAAAAAGCGCGATGATTGGCGCACCGACCACCACCCCCAGCGCATAATACGAGATCATATGCCCGGCGGCAGGAATCGAAATTCCTACGTTATGCGCCAGCTCCGTGAGCACGCCCATAATGCCAAATTCGGCCATCCCCAAACCAAACGTGCCCAGAGCCAAAGATAAAATAACTTTTTTCATACCACCATCACAACCACCAGAACGGCTACCAATCACCGTAGCCAATAAAGTGATAGCTTGCAGGATAACGACCAGCGAGGCCAAGAGATAATTCGCCCCTCTGTATTCATTATCCTGCTGAATAGTTATTTCACTGCAAACGCACTTTCCAGTTTGCTGTAGCCCAGTCCATTGATCTTCTTCACTTTGATCTGCACCGGAATACGCTCTTTCATCGCTTCAACGTGGCTAATCACACCGATGGTTTTGCCACTGGCATTCAGGGCATCCAGCGCATCAAGGGCGGTATCCAGCGTTTCGCTATCCAGCGTGCCAAAACCTTCATCAAGGAACAGCGAGTCAATACGCGTTTTATGGCTGACCAGATCCGAAAGCGCCAGCGCCAGCGCCAGACTGACGAGGAAACTTTCGCCGCCGGAAAGGGTACGGGTATCGCGTACCGCATCTGCCTGCCAGGTATCAACAACCTCGACTTCCAGCGCCTCGCTGGCTTTGCGCTGTAACAGATAGCGCCCGTGCAGCCGGGTAAGTTGCTGATTAGCGAGATGGACTAAATTATCCAGCGTCAGCCCCTGGGCAAACTTGCGGAATTTATCGCCCTCTTTGGAACCTATTAGCGAATTCAGATATCCCCAGTCCTCAACCTGCTGCGTCATTTGAGCAATTTGCTGCATTAAGGTTTGTTGTTGCTGACGGTTGTCTGCATCCTGCTTCAGCTGCTGGCGAATCTCGCCCTGACTGGTGGTATTTTCACGCAACTTTTGCTGAGTTTGCGCTAACTCTTGCTGAATCTGCTCCACCGTCACACTGAGATCCAGGCCGTCAGGTCGGTGTTGCTGATGCAGTGCCAGCGCTTCTGCTGTCTGAGTGACCAGCGTTTGCGCCTGACGGCGCTGGTTTTCCAGATTCTGCTTGAGCTGTTCCAGTTGCGTTAGTGTTTGTTCATCCATTAGCGCCGCAAGGAACGCCTGTTGATCGTCAAAGACACTGGCCTGTAGCGCGGTGTCAAACTGCGCCTGGGCTTTTTGCAGACTTTGCGCCGCCAGAACATCCTGTTGCTGTAAGGTCTGCTGCTGGCTGTGTAATGCGAGACATTGTTCATGAACCTGCCGCCAGTTTTCCAGCGCCACAGTTTCTTCGCTGTGCGGGAGTTCATCACTTTGCGGCAACGTTTCCAGAATCGGCGTCAGCTGCTGCATACGGTTTTGCAGCGCGGTTAATTCGTTCTGGCGTTGCTGCCAGCTCTGCGCTTCTTGCTGACGCGTCGCCAACCAGCTCTCTTCTTCATCTTCCTGTGGCAATGTCAGTGCATAACTCGCCAATGCCGTTAAGAGTTGCTGCTGGCGTTGTTCAATTTGCTGTTGATACTGGATAATTTGCTGGTTATGCGCGGCAATCTGCCCTTGTAATTCATGCCGTTGGCTGAGTAACCGCAGCTGGCGTTCGTGCTCATCTTGTGCATCTAGCCACGGTTGAATATCGTCCTGTGGCTGCAGGGTGATATTGAGGCTGGCCGTGACGGCTTGCCATTGTTGAGTAAGTGCTTGCTCATCTTGTCGGAGGCTTTGCGCTTCGTTTTCATCGCGCTGAAGCTGCTTCGTTAATGCATCCAGTTGCCCACGTAGCGCCGCACCTTCTTCGCCGAGCTTTTTCACTTCTTTTTCCAGCGTTAATAGCCGGGCCTGATTAACGCCCGGTTCCAGCGCCTGATACGCCTCGACCGCCGGGTGGCTGCTGGAACCACAAAGTGGACAAGGCTGACCCGCCTGTAACTGTGCGCGCTGGGCTTCCAGCGTTTTAATGCGCGCTTCCTGCTCGCAAATGGTTTTCACATCGGCAAGTTGTTGCGTTTTTTCTTTATAACGATGGCGCATTTCGTTAAGTGCGGCATTACGTTGCGTCTGTTCCAGAGTGACATTCTGGATAGCGACCTGTAACTGCGCCAGACGTTTTTGTTGGGGAACAATCTGCCCATGCAGTGCGACCAGGCGCTGACGCAGTGGGCGTTGCTCAGCATGTTGCGCCAGGGCGCTAGCAACTTCATCGGCGGTTAACGTCAACGTGATCGCCGCAAGCGCATTAAGTTTTTGCTCAGCATGAGTTAACTGTTGCTGCCATTGCCGCAGATGCTCGCGATCGCTGGTTTGTTGGGAGAACTGTGCACGCCAACCCGCCAGTTCGTTGTTCCACTGACGGAAGCGGTCGTGTTCCTGTAACCAGGCATTCAGGCTTTGTTGCTGCTGCTGTAATTCTGCTGACTGCTTCTCCGCGTGGTGGCGAATGCTCGCACGAAGCGCCATTGTGCTCTGTAAGCGAGTATTTACTTCTTCAATCTGCTGGCGAGTATGCGCCAGCGCCGTGCTGTGTTCTGCGATGCGTTCCCAGTGCGGACGAAGATTTCGTGCCGGTTGTGCCAGACTGAGCGCCGCCAGTTGAGGTTGCGCTTTTTCTTCTTCGGCTAATGCCTGTTGCAAGGCCTGTTGACGGCGGCTGGCTTCTTGCTGCAATTCGTCCAGACGCGTTAACCAGTTTAGCGATTGTTGTTCTTGCTGCTGCGCGGTAATTAACTGTTTTTCTTCGTCAGTAAGTACCTGCAAACTCGCTGTCAGCGATTGCACTTGTTCCGGCGTGAGCAACGCGACGCCGCTGGCCTGCGCTTGCAGCTTCTCCAGCTCTGTGCGGGCCGATTTGTGCTGCTCAAAAACCATCGCCGAGATTTGCCCGTAGATTTCAGTGCCGGTTAACTCCTCGAGCAATTCTGCGCGTTCTTTGGGTTTGGCATTCAGGAAGGCAGCAAATTGCCCCTGCGAAAGCAGCATCGAACGGGTGAAGCGCCCGTAATCCAGTCCGGTTAACGTCGCCGTCAGTTCCAGCTTATCTTTCACTTTGTCGGCGAGAATTTTGCCGTCTGCACAGCGCGCCAGCTCTACGCGTGGCACCTGCAAATTACCGTCCGGCTGGTTACGCGCCCGATTCTGGCTCCAGAACGCGCGATACGCTTCACCTTTGACTTCAAACTCCACTTCCGCCAGACATTCGGCGGTATCGCGGGTCATGAGATCATTTTGCGATTGTGAAACGTTAGAGAGGCGCGGGGTTTCGTGATACAGCGCCAGACAAATGGCGTCCAGCAGGGTGGTTTTCCCCGCACCGGTTGGGCCGGTAATAGCAAACAGCCCGTTGCTGGCGAACGGCTCGCGGGTGAAATCAATCTTCCATTCGCCTTTTAATGAGTTCAGGTTTTTCAGGCGCAGGCTGAGAATTTTCATGCTTCGTGTTCTCCGGCGAGGCTATGCAACGTCGTGGCGAAAAGATGCTGCAGACGTTGCTGCTGTGATTCATCCAGTTCTTCCAGTGCCAGACGGCGATTGAACACCTCTTCGACGCTGAGTTCGCTGAGGGTTTCACGCTGTTGGCTGGCTAACACACGCTCGCGCTGTTCACGACTCCGGCGTACCAGCAATACTTCGACAGGCAATGATTCGGTTAATGCCTGGATTTTGCGCTGAATATCATGCAGATACTCATCAGTAGTGATTTCGATATCCAGCCAGACAGGCGGCTCCTGTGATACATCGCGCCACTGTTCCAGCTGTGCGGTAATCGACGCCAGATCGCCTTTCAGCACCGCCATGGGTTGCGTTACCGGTACGTTCAGGTTTTCCACGCTCTCTAATTTGCCGTTTGAAAATGTCACCAGATGGACATATTTACTCTTACCGCATTCATCAAAACTCAGTGGTATGGGGGAACCGCAATAGCGAACATGTTCCATGCCGCCAATAATCTGCGCGCGGTGAATATGCCCGAGCGCGATGTAGTCGGCTGGTGGAAAGTTTTGTGCCGGAAACGCGTCCAGCGTGCCAATATAAATGTCACGCACGGCGTCACTTTTACTGGCACCCACGGTCGTTAAATGTCCAGTGGTGATGATGGGCAGAGGCTGATCGCCGCGCAGTTTGCAGGCATCGGCATAATGTTGTTGATAATAATCAGTAATAGCCGCCAGCAAATGCTGCTGTTTTTCAATACCGTTAAGCCCCGCCTGGCTGGTAATAATGTCACGCGGGCGTAAAAAAGGTATGGGACACAGCACTGCGCCTGGCGTCCCGTCGCGACGGGGCAATATTTGCGGCGCATGTCCGGCGCTGGCGACCACGGTAGTATTGAGGAACGCCATGATATCGCGCGATTCATTCAGCGTGGCGACCGAGTCATGGTTTCCTGCCAGTACCACCAGATGACAGCCAGTTTGCTGTAAATTGACAACAAAACGGTTGTATAACGTGCGGGCGTAACTGGGCGGCGAGCCGGTATCGAAAACATCACCGGCAACAATAATCGCATCCACCTGATGGGCTTGTGCTGTCTCCAGCAGCCAGTCAAGAAAAGCCTGATGTTCAGCTTCGCGGCTTTTACTGTAGAAGTTCTGGCCGAGATGCCAGTCTGAGGTGTGAAGGATGCGCATAACGGTTCCCTGGCGAAAAAGCATGGGCGCGATTATACCCAAACAGATGTGCCATTTGCTTTTTTCTGTGCCACGGAAATCAATAACCTGAAAGGATGTGCGACGAGCTTTTCATAAATCTGTCATAAATCTGACGCATAATGACGTCGCATTAATGATCGCAACCTATTTATTACAACAGGGCAAATCATGGCGAGACGTATTCTGGTCGTAGAAGATGAAGCTCCAATTCGCGAAATGGTCTGCTTCGTGCTCGAACAAAATGGCTTTCAGCCGGTCGAAGCGGAAGATTATGACAGTGCTGTGAATCAACTGAATGAACCCTGGCCGGATTTAATTCTCCTCGACTGGATGTTACCTGGCGGCTCCGGTATCCAGTTCATCAAACACCTCAAGCGCGAGTCGATGACCCGGGATATTCCAGTGGTGATGTTGACCGCCAGAGGGGAAGAAGAAGATCGCGTGCGCGGCCTTGAAACCGGTGCGGATGACTATATCACCAAGCCGTTTTCTCCGAAGGAGCTGGTGGCGCGAATCAAAGCGGTAATGCGCCGTATTTCGCCAATGGCGGTGGAAGAGGTGATCGAGATGCAGGGGCTAAGTCTGGACCCGACATCTCACCGGGTGATGGCGGGCGAAGAACCGCTGGAGATGGGGCCGACAGAATTTAAACTGCTGCACTTTTTTATGACGCATCCTGAGCGCGTGTACAGCCGCGAGCAGCTGTTAAACCACGTCTGGGGAACCAACGTGTATGTGGAAGATCGTACGGTCGATGTCCACATTCGTCGCCTGCGTAAAGCACTGGAGCCCGGCGGGCATGACCGCATGGTGCAGACCGTGCGCGGTACAGGGTATCGTTTTTCAACCCGCTTTTAAGGCCTTGCTCATCGGACGTAGAGCAGGGCTTATGATTTCTTAACTGGAGTATCTTACGTGCTGGAACGGCTGTCGTGGAAAAGGCTGGTGCTGGAGCTGCTACTTTGCTGCCTCCCGGCTTTCATCCTGGGTGCATTTTTTGGTTACCTGCCCTGGTTTTTGCTGGCATCGGTAACAGGACTGCTTATCTGGCATTTCTGGAATTTATTGCGCCTTTCATGGTGGCTGTGGGTGGATCGTAGTATGACCCCGCCACCGGGGCGTGGTAGCTGGGAACCGCTACTATACGGCTTACACCAGATGCAGCTGCGAAATAAAAAACGCCGCCGTGAACTGGGCAATCTGATTAAACGCTTTCGTAGCGGCGCGGAGTCGCTGCCCGACGCGGTGGTGCTGACCACGGAAGAGGGCGGTATTTTCTGGTGCAACGGTCTGGCGCAACAGATTCTTGGCTTGCGCTGGCCGGAAGATAACGGGCAGAACATCCTTAACTTGCTGCGTTACCCGGAGTTTACGCAATATCTGAAAACGCGTGATTTCTCTCGCCCGCTCAATCTGGTGCTCAACACCGGGCGGCATCTGGAGATTCGCGTCATGCCTTATACCCACAAACAGTTGCTGATGGTGGCGCGAGATGTCACGCAAATGCATCAACTGGAAGGGGCGCGGCGTAACTTTTTTGCCAATGTGAGCCATGAGTTACGTACGCCATTGACCGTGTTACAGGGTTACCTGGAGATGATGGATGAGCAACCGCTGGAAGGCGCGGTACGTGAAAAAGCGTTGCACACCATGCGCGAGCAGACCCAGCGGATGGAAGGGTTGGTGAAGCAATTGCTGACGCTGTCGAAAATAGAAGCCGCACCGACGCATTTGCTCAATGAAAAGGTTGATGTGCCGATGATGCTGCGCGTCGTTGAGCGCGAGGCTCAGACTCTGAGTCAGAAAAAACAGACATTTACCTTTGAGATAGATAACGGCCTTAAGGTGTCAGGCAACGAAGATCAGCTACGCAGTGCGATTTCGAACCTGGTCTATAACGCCGTGAATCATACGCCGGAAGGCACGCATATCACCGTACGCTGGCAGCGAGTGCCGCACGGTGCCGAATTTAGTGTTGAAGATAACGGACCGGGCATTGCACCGGAGCATATTCCGCGCCTGACCGAGCGTTTTTATCGCGTTGATAAAGCGCGTTCCCGGCAAACCGGTGGTAGCGGATTAGGGTTAGCGATCGTGAAACATGCGGTGAATCATCACGAAAGTCGCCTGAATATTGAGAGTACAGTAGGAAAAGGTACACGTTTCAGTTTTGTTATCCCGGAACGTTTAATTGCCAAAAACAGCGATTAATTCGCCTTTGTCATCTTTTATTGCCATAAGCCAGCCGATGCTGGCTTATTTTCTTTGCAGTCGAAATACGGGCGTTAGATTTTACAATGGTTGGTGATTTTTTGTTCGCATGATTAGCCATGTCTTTTTCATTGAAATAGTGTTTTATACTGGTTGGTGATTTCTTATCGCTATATACCTCTGGTTTTTAGATCCCTTCTTGCTTTAAAACGTTATAAGCGTTTAAATTGCGCTTCAGGTGCTGTCATACTGACTGCATTTACGCGGTAAATCGAAAAACTATTCTTCGCCGCGCCTGGTTGGGAGTATTTCCCGCTAAAATTGTTTAAATATACCGCTGTATCATCCCCAGGGATTGGCACAAAAATTTAACGTTACAACACCACATCCACAGGCAGTATGATTTATGACCCATCAATTAAGATCGCGCGATATCATCGCTCTGGGCTTTATGACATTTGCGTTGTTCGTCGGCGCAGGTAACATTATTTTCCCTCCAATGGTCGGCTTGCAGGCAGGCGAACACGTCTGGACTGCGGCATTCGGCTTCCTCATTACTGCCGTTGGCCTACCGGTATTAACGGTAGTGGCACTGGCAAAAGTTGGCGGCGGTGTTGACAGTCTCAGCACGCCAATTGGTAAAGTCGCTGGCGTACTGCTGGCAACAGTTTGTTACCTGGCGGTGGGGCCGCTTTTCGCTACGCCGCGTACAGCTACCGTTTCTTTTGAAGTGGGCATTGCGCCGCTGACGGGTGATTCCGCGCTGCCGCTGTTTATTTACAGCCTGGTCTATTTCGCTATCGTTATTCTGGTTTCGCTCTATCCGGGCAAGCTGCTGGATACCGTGGGCAACTTCCTTGCGCCGCTGAAAATTATCGCGCTGGTCATCCTGTCTGTTGCCGCAATTATCTGGCCGGCGGGTTCTATCAGCACGGCGACTGAGGCTTATCAAAACGCTGCGTTTTCTAACGGCTTCGTCAACGGCTATCTGACCATGGATACGCTGGGCGCAATGGTGTTTGGTATCGTTATTGTTAACGCGGCGCGTTCTCGTGGCGTTACCGAAGCGCGTCTGCTGACCCGTTATACCGTCTGGGCTGGCCTGATGGCGGGTGTTGGTCTGACTCTGCTGTACCTGGCGCTGTTCCGTCTGGGTTCAGACAGCGCGTCGCTGGTCGATCAGTCTGCAAACGGTGCGGCGATCCTGCATGCTTACGTTCAGCATACCTTTGGCGGCGGCGGTAGCTTCCTGCTGGCGGCGTTAATCTTCATCGCCTGCCTGGTCACGGCGGTTGGCCTGACCTGTGCTTGTGCAGAATTCTTCGCCCAGTACGTACCGCTCTCTTATCGTACGCTGGTGTTTATCCTCGGCGGCTTCTCGATGGTGGTGTCTAACCTCGGCTTGAGCCAGCTGATTCAGATCTCTGTACCGGTGCTGACCGCCATTTATCCGCCGTGTATCGCACTGGTTGTATTAAGTTTTACACGCTCATGGTGGCATAATTCGTCCCGCGTGATTGCTCCGCCGATGTTTATCAGCCTGCTTTTTGGTATTCTCGACGGGATCAAAACATCTGCATTCAGCGATATCTTACCGTCCTGGGCGCAGCGTTTACCGCTGGCCGAACAAGGTCTGGCGTGGTTAATGCCAACAGTGGTGATGGTGGTTCTGGCCATTATCTGGGATCGTGCGGCAGGTCGTCAGGTGACCTCCAGCGCTCACTAAATCACTGAACATTTGTTTTAACCACGGGGCTGCGATGCCCCGTGGTTTTTTATTGTGTTGATGGGTTAGGAATTGATGGAAAGTAAGAACAAGCTAAAGCGTGGGCTAAGTACCCGACACATACGCTTTATGGCACTGGGTTCAGCAATTGGCACCGGGCTGTTTTACGGTTCGGCAGATGCCATCAAAATGGCCGGTCCAAGCGTGTTGTTGGCCTATATTATCGGTGGTATCGCGGCGTATATCATTATGCGTGCGCTGGGGGAAATGTCGGTACATAACCCGGCAGCCAGCTCTTTCTCGCGTTATGCGCAGGAAAACCTCGGCCCGCTGGCAGGTTACATTACCGGCTGGACCTACTGCTTTGAAATCCTTATTGTCGCCATCGCCGATGTGACCGCTTTTGGTATCTATATGGGTGTCTGGTTCCCGACGGTGCCGCACTGGATTTGGGTACTGAGTGTGGTGCTGATCATTTGCGCCGTAAACCTGATGAGCGTGAAGGTATTCGGTGAGCTGGAGTTCTGGTTCTCGTTCTTTAAAGTCGCCACTATCATCATCATGATTGTCGCCGGTTTCGGCATCATCATCTGGGGGATTGGCAACGGCGGGCAACCGACCGGTATTCATAACCTGTGGAGCAACGGCGGCTTCTTCAGTAACGGCTGGCTTGGTATGGTGATGTCGTTGCAAATGGTGATGTTTGCTTACGGTGGGATCGAAATTATCGGGATTACCGCCGGTGAAGCGAAAGATCCTGAGAAATCGATTCCGCGTGCGATTAACTCCGTGCCGATGCGTATTCTGGTGTTCTACGTCGGTACGCTGTTCGTCATTATGTCTATCTACCCGTGGAATCAGGTTGGCACTGCCGGTAGCCCGTTTGTGCTGACGTTCCAGCATATGGGCATTACCTTTGCCGCCAGCATTCTTAACTTTGTTGTGCTGACCGCTTCGCTGTCGGCAATTAACAGTGACGTATTTGGTGTAGGCCGTATGCTCCACGGTATGGCAGAGCAGGGCAGCGCGCCAAAAATTTTCAGCAAAACCTCGCGTCGCGGTATTCCGTGGGTTACGGTGCTGGTGATGACTACCGCGCTGCTGTTTGCGGTGTATCTGAACTACATCATGCCGGAAAACGTCTTCCTGGTGATCGCTTCGCTGGCAACCTTCGCCACGGTGTGGGTGTGGATTATGATCCTGCTGTCGCAAATCGCCTTCCGTCGCCGTTTACCGCCAGAAGAAGTTAAGGCGCTGAAATTTAAAGTACCGGGTGGGGTAGCAACCACCATCGGCGGTTTGATTTTTCTGCTCTTTATTATCGGGTTGATTGGTTATCACCCGGATACGCGTATCTCGCTGTATGTCGGTTTCGCGTGGATTGTTGTGCTGTTGATTGGCTGGATGTTTAAGCGCCGCCACGATCGTCAGCTGGCTGAAAACCAGTAATCCTTGCGTTCTGTAAGCCGGTTCAGGAGGAAATCCTGATCCGGCTATTCCGAAAGTTATCCGCCCCCGTCCTCCTCCCCCAAATATCCTTCAGATGATGAGTGATCCTGCATTAGGCTATGGCAAGGTGATCAGATTTTCATCACAGGGGAATTATGATGTTAAATGCATGGCATCTGCCGGTGCCCCCATTTGTTAAACAAAGCAAAGATCAACTGCTCATTACACTGTGGCTGACGGGCGAAGACCCACCGCAGCGCATTATGCTGCGTACAGAACACGATAACGAAGAAATGTCAGTACCGATGCATAAGCAGCGCAGTCAGCCGCAGCCTGTCGTCACCGCATGGCGGGCGGCGATCGAGCTCTCCTGCGGACAACCTCGGCGGCGTTATAGTTTCAAATTGCTGTGGCACGATCGCCAGCGTTGGTTTACACCGCAAGGCTTCAGCCGAATGCCGCCAGCACGACTGGAGCAGTTTGCCATTGATGTACCGGATATCGGCCCACAATGGGCTGCGGATCAGATTTTTTATCAGATCTTCCCTGATCGTTTCGCCCGTAATCTTCCTCGTGAAGCTGAACAGGAGCATGTCTATTACCATCACGCAGCCGGACAAGAGATCATATTGCGTGACTGGGATGAACCGGTCACGGCGCAGGCTGGCGGATCAACGTTCTATGGCGGCGATCTGGACGGGATAAGTGAAAAACTGCCGTATCTGAAAAAACTTGGCGTGACGGCGCTGTATCTCAATCCGGTGTTTAAAGCTCCCAGCGTGCATAAATACGATACCGAGGATTATCGCCATGTCGATCCGCAGTTTGGCGGTGATGGGGCGTTGCTGCGTTTGCGACACAATACGCAGCAGCTGGGAATGCGACTGGTGCTGGACGGCGTGTTTAACCACAGTGGCGATTCCCATGCCTGGTTTGACAGGCACAATCGTGGCACGGGGGGAGCTTGTCACAACCCCGAATCACCCTGGCGTGACTGGTACTCGTTTAGTGATGATGGCACGGCGCTCGACTGGCTGGGCTATGCCAGCTTGCCGAAGCTGGATTATCAGTCGGAAAGTCTGGTGAATGAAATTTATCGCGGGGAAGACAGTATTGTCCGCCACTGGCTGAAAGCGCCGTGGAATATGGATGGCTGGCGGCTGGATGTGGTGCATATGCTGGGGGAAGCGGGTGGGGTGCGCAATAATTTGCAGCACGTTGCCGGGATCACCGAAGCGGCGAAAGAAACCCAGCCGGATGCGTATATTGTCGGCGAACATTTTGGCGATGCACGGCAATGGTTACAGGCCGATGTGGAAGATGCCGCCATGAACTATCGCGGCTTCACATTCCCGTTGTGGGGATTTCTTGCCAACACCGATATCTCTTACGATCCGCAGCAAATTGACGCCCAAACCTGTATGGCCTGGATGGATAATTACCGCGCAGGGCTTTCTCATCAACAACAATTACGTATGTTTAATCAGCTCGACAGCCACGATACTGCGCGATTTAAAACGCTGCTCGGTCGGGATGTTGCGCGCCTGCCCCTGGCGGTGGTCTGGCTGTTCACCTGGCCTGGTGTACCGTGCATTTATTACGGTGATGAAGTGGGACTGGATGGCAAAAACGATCCGTTTTGCCGTAAGCCGTTCCCCTGGCAGGTGGAAAAGCAGGATTCGGCGTTATTCGCGCTGTACCAGCGAATGATTGCGCTGCGTAAGAAAAGTCAGGCGTTGCGTCGTGGCGGCTGTCAGGTGCTGTATGCGGAAGATAACGTGGTGGTATTTGTCCGCGTGCTGAATCAGCAGCGTGTACTGGTGGCAATCAACCGTGGCGAAGCCTGTGAAGTGGTGCTACCCGCGTCGCCGTTGCTTAATGTCGCGCAATGGCAACGCAAAGAAGGTCACGGGCAACTGACGGACGGGATTCTGGCTTTGCCTGCCATTTCGGCTACGGTGTGGATGAATTAACGTCTTATAACGCCTTGCGTGACGCCTGCTCCATCATCCGCGGATAAAACTGCCAGAAGCGGGTTTCGAGAGCATCGTAATGGGCGTCTAAATCGTACCAGGAGTCACGCAGGGCATCCAGACGTGGGCGACGGCTTGCCATGCCGTTTAACACGCTCTGGATGAAATCCATATCGCGATAGCGCACCAACCACCGCTCTGACCATAAGTAGTTGTTCAGATTGATAAAGCGTGGCGGTGAGTCTGGAAGAATAGTCATCACTTGCTCCCGGGCATAACAGGTAAATTCCTGTAGCGGAAAATCGGGCGACAGCTGCGACCAGTGGCGGGACAGAAAGTGATCCCACATCACATCCAGCGTAATAGGCGCGACACGGCGCGTTTCATTACGAAACCACTCCCGCGCTTCGCGGACTTCTGGCAGATTGTCGGTTAATACGTCGATTCGCCGATGCATATGAATGCCAGCCACGACGTCGGGCGGAAAACTTTCTTCAGGATTTCCGCGTACGAAATCAGCCAGTAAATTGCCGGAAAGCGAGCTTTCCGCGAGATGGGCTAAATGCAGGTGAGCTAAAAAATTCATCGATTATATTCTATCCAAAGGGGGGTAAAGGTTGCAGGGAGAGCGCCCCGGCACTAGACTACCCGCCTCTTATTTTAGTCTGAGTCAGTGTCATGCGCGTTACCGATTTCTCTTTTGAATTGCCCGAATCCCTGATTGCCCACTATCCCATGCCTGAACGCAGTAGCTGTCGTTTACTGTCGCTGGACGGGCCGACGGGCGCGCTGACGCACGGTACTTTCACCGATTTACTCGATAAGCTCAACCCCGGCGATCTTCTGGTTTTTAATAATACCCGCGTGATCCCGGCGCGTCTGTTTGGGCGTAAAGCCAGCGGCGGCAAGATTGAAGTGCTGGTTGAGCGGATGCTCGACGACAAACGCATTCTTGCGCATATTCGCGCCTCGAAAGCGCCAAAACCTGGCGCAGAACTGCTGCTGGGCGATGACGAAAGTATTAACGCAACAATGACCGCGCGCCACGGCGCACTGTTTGAAGTCGAATTTAATGATCAACGTTCGGTGCTGGATATTCTCAACAGCATCGGCCATATGCCGCTGCCGCCGTACATCGACCGTCCGGACGAAGATGCAGACCGCGAACTTTATCAAACGGTTTATAGCGAAAAACCCGGCGCGGTAGCAGCACCGACCGCCGGACTGCACTTTGACGAACCTTTGCTGGAAAAATTACGCGCCAAAGGCGTGGAGATGGCGTTTGTGACGTTGCACGTTGGTGCGGGCACCTTCCAGCCGGTGCGCGTCGACACCATTGAAGATCACATCATGCACTCGGAATACGCTGAAGTGCCGCAGGATGTGGTAGACGCGGTACTGGCGGCGAAAGCGCGCGGTAACCGGGTGATTGCGGTTGGTACCACCTCAGTACGTTCGCTGGAAAGTGCGGCTCAGGCAGCGAAAAACGATCTCATTGAACCGTTCTTTGACGATACCCAAATCTTTATCTATCCGGGCTTCCAGTACAAAGTGGTCGATGCGCTGGTGACGAACTTCCACCTTCCGGAATCGACGCTGATTATGCTGGTTTCGGCATTTGCTGGTTATCAACACACCATGAATGCCTATAAAGCGGCGGTAGAAGAGAAATATCGCTTTTTTAGTTACGGTGATGCGATGTTTATCACGTACAATCCGCAGGCAATTAATGAGCGCGTTGGGGAGTAATTCCGCGGCGCTGGTTTAAACGTTGGACTGTTTTTCTGACGTAGTGGAGAAAAAATGAAATTTGAACTGGACACCACCGACGGTCGCGCACGCCGTGGCCGCCTGGTCTTTGATCGTGGCGTAGTGGAAACGCCTTGTTTTATGCCTGTTGGCACTTACGGCACCGTAAAAGGGATGACGCCGGAAGAAGTTGAAGCCACTGGCGCGCAAATTATCCTCGGCAACACCTTCCACCTGTGGCTGCGCCCGGGCCAGGAAATCATGAAACTGCACGGCGATCTGCACGATTTTATGCAGTGGAAAGGACCAATCCTTACCGACTCCGGCGGCTTCCAGGTCTTCAGCCTTGGTGATATTCGTAAAATCACCGAACAGGGCGTTCACTTCCGCAACCCGATCAACGGCGACCCGATTTTCCTCGACCCGGAAAAGTCGATGGAGATTCAGTACGATCTTGGTTCGGATATCGTCATGATCTTTGATGAGTGTACGCCGTATCCTGCTGACTGGGATTACGCAAAACGCTCCATGGAGATGTCTCTGCGTTGGGCGAAGCGTAGCCGTGAGCGTTTTGACAGTCTCGGAAACAAAAATGCGCTGTTTGGTATCATTCAGGGCAGTGTTTACGAAGATTTACGTGATATTTCTGTTAAAGGTCTGGTAGATATCGGTTTTGATGGCTACGCTGTCGGCGGTCTGGCTGTGGGTGAGCCGAAAGCAGATATGCACCGCATTCTGGAGCATGTATGCCCGCAAATTCCGGCAGACAAACCGCGTTACCTGATGGGCGTTGGTAAACCAGAAGACCTGGTTGAGGGCGTACGTCGCGGTATCGATATGTTTGACTGCGTAATGCCAACCCGCAACGCCCGAAATGGTCATTTGTTCGTGACCGATGGCGTGGTGAAAATCCGCAATGCGAAGTATAAGAGCGATACTGGCCCACTCGATCCTGAGTGTGATTGCTACACCTGTCGCAATTATTCACGCGCTTACTTGCATCATCTCGACCGTTGCAACGAAATATTAGGCGCGCGACTCAACACCATTCATAACCTTCGTTACTACCAGCGTTTGATGGCGGGTTTACGCAAGGCTATTGAAGAGGGTAAATTAGAGAGCTTCGTAACTGATTTTTACCAGCGTCAGGGGCGAGAAGTACCACCTTTGAACGTTGATTAATATTAATAATGAGGGAAATTTAATGAGCTTTTTTATTTCTGATGCGGTAGCGGCAACGGGGGCACCGGCGCAAGGTAGCCCGATGTCTTTGATTTTGATGCTGGTGGTATTCGGTCTGATTTTCTATTTCATGATCCTGCGTCCACAGCAGAAGCGCACCAAAGAACACAAAAAGCTGATGGACTCCATCGCTAAAGGTGATGAAGTGCTGACGAACGGTGGCCTGGTCGGTCGCGTAACCAAAGTAGCGGAAAACGGCTACATTGCTATCGCACTGAATGACACCACTGAAGTAGTTATTAAACGTGACTTCGTAGCTGCCGTTCTGCCGAAAGGCACCATGAAGGCGCTGTAATTAAAATTTTTCCCTAAGGGAATTGCCGTGTTAAACCGTTATCCTTTGTGGAAGTACGTCATGCTGATCGTGGTGATTGTCATCGGTCTGCTGTATGCGCTTCCCAACCTGTTTGGTGAGGATCCGGCTGTTCAGATCACTGGTGCGCGCGGAGTCGCCGCCAGTGAGCAAACGCTGATCCAGGTCCAGAAAACGTTACAAGAAGAAAAAATAACTGCTAAGTCTGTGGCACTGGAAGAGGGCGCTATTCTTGCGCGCTTCGACTCCACTGACACCCAGCTGCGCGCTCGTGAAGCATTAATGGGCGTTATGGGTGACAAATACGTCGTGGCGCTTAACCTTGCCCCGGCAACGCCGCGCTGGCTGGCAGCTATTCATGCTGAGCCGATGAAGCTCGGCCTTGACCTGCGTGGCGGCGTTCACTTCCTGATGGAAGTGGATATGGACACCGCGCTTGGCAAACTCCAGGAACAAAATATCGATAGCCTGCGCAGCGACCTGCGTGAAAAGGGCATCCCGTATACCACCGTTCGTAAAGAAAACAACTACGGCCTGAGCATCACTTTCCGCGATGCTAAAGCTCGTGATGAAGCCATTGCGTATCTGAGCAAGCGCCATCCGGACCTGGTGATTAGCAGCCAGGGCAGCAACCAGCTGCGTGCGGTAATGAGCGATGCTCGTCTGAGTGAAGCGCGTGAATATGCGGTGCAGCAGAACATCAATATCCTGCGTAACCGTGTAAACCAACTTGGCGTGGCGGAGCCGGTGGTTCAGCGTCAGGGTGCTGACCGTATCGTTGTTGAACTGCCAGGTATTCAGGACACTGCGCGTGCGAAAGAGATTCTGGGTGCGACGGCAACGCTGGAATTCCGTCTGGTAAACACCAACGTTGATCAGGCCGCTGCGGCATCCGGTCGCGTACCGGGCGACTCTGAAGTGAAACAGACCCGCGAAGGTCAGCCGGTTGTGCTGTACAAACGCGTAATTCTGACCGGTGACCATATCACCGACTCCACTTCCAGCCAGGACGAATACAACCAGCCGCAGGTTAACATCTCGCTCGATAGCGCGGGTGGTAACATCATGTCTAACTTCACCAAGGACAACATCGGCAAACCGATGGCAACCCTGTTTGTGGAGTACAAAGACAGCGGTAAGAAAGATGCAAACGGTCGTGCGGTTCTGGTGAAACAGGAAGAGGTGATTAATATCGCCAACATCCAGTCTCGTCTGGGTAACAGCTTCCGTATTACTGGCATCAATAACCCAAGCGAAGCGCGTCAGCTTTCACTGCTGCTGCGTGCCGGTGCGTTGATCGCGCCGATTCAGATTGTTGAAGAACGTACCATTGGCCCAACCCTGGGTATGCAGAACATTGAGCAGGGGCTGGAGGCTTGCCTTGCCGGTCTGCTGGTTTCTATTCTGTTCATGATCATCTTCTATAAGAAGTTTGGTCTGATTGCGACCAGTGCTCTGATTGCCAACTTGATCTTGATTGTCGGTATTATGTCGCTGTTGCCAGGCGCAACGCTGAGTATGCCAGGTATCGCGGGTATCGTCTTAACCCTTGCGGTAGCGGTCGATGCGAACGTACTGATCAACGAACGTATTAAAGAAGAGTTGAGCAACGGACGTACTGTTCAACAGGCAATTGATGAAGGTTATCGTGGCGCATTCAGTTCCATCTTCGATGCGAACATCACCACGCTGATTAAAGTCATCATCCTGTATGCAGTGGGTACCGGGGCAATTAAAGGGTTCGCGATTACTACCGGTATCGGTGTGGCGACGTCGATGTTTACCGCGATTGTCGGTACGCGTGCCATCGTAAACCTGCTATATGGCGGCAAGCGCGTCAAGAAGCTGTCAATCTGAGGAGTGCGATGTGGCACAGGAATATACTGTTGAACAACTAAACCACGGCCGTAAAGTCTATGACTTTATGCGCTGGGACTACTGGGCTTTCGGCATCTCTGGTCTGCTGTTAATCGCCGCTATCGTTATTATGGGCGTGCGCGGCTTTAACTGGGGGCTGGATTTTACCGGTGGTACGGTTATTGAAATTACGCTCGAAAAACCGGCTGAAATTGACGTAATGCGTGATGCATTGCAAAAAGCCGGTTTTGAAGAGCCGATGCTGCAAAACTTTGGTAGCAGCCACGACATCATGGTCCGTATGCCGCCTGCTGAAGGCGAAACCGGCGGTCAGGTGTTGGGCAGCCAGGTTCTGAAGGTGATTAACGAATCCACCAATCAGAATGCGGCAGTGAAGCGTATTGAGTTCGTCGGTCCGAGCGTGGGGGCAGACCTTGCGCAAACCGGTGCGATGGCGTTGATGGCGGCGCTGCTGTCTATCCTCGTGTACGTAGGTTTCCGCTTTGAGTGGCGACTGGCGGCAGGGGTTGTTATTGCGCTGGCGCACGACGTTATCATTACGCTGGGTATTTTGTCGTTATTCCATATCGAGATTGACCTGACCATTGTGGCATCGTTGATGTCGGTTATCGGTTACTCGCTTAACGACAGTATCGTGGTATCGGACCGTATTCGTGAAAACTTCCGCAAGATCCGTCGCGGTACGCCTTACGAAATCTTTAACGTGTCCTTGACCCAGACGCTGCACCGTACCTTGATCACATCCGGTACTACCTTGATGGTTATCCTGATGCTGTACCTCTTCGGTGGTCCGGTACTGGAAGGCTTCTCGCTGACCATGCTTATCGGTGTTTCCATCGGTACTGCATCTTCCATCTATGTGGCATCTGCGCTGGCTCTGAAACTGGGTATGAAGCGCGAACACATGTTGCAGCAGAAAGTGGAAAAAGAAGGGGCGGATCAGCCGTCAATTCTGCCTTAATCAAGTTTCAGCTGATGTTGAAAATCCCGGTCAGAAGATCGGGATTTTTTTTGATGTAAGGTGATTGCGAAAATCCCCGCATCTTGGGAAACTGCGCGTAACCCTACATTTCATCCAGGTAACTTTTTCATGGCTATCATCCCAAAAAACTATGCGCGGTTAGAAAGCGGCTATCGCGAAAAAGCATTAAAAATCTATCCGTGGGTCTGCGGTCGCTGTTCCCGCGAGTTTGTTTATTCCAACCTGCGTGAACTTACCGTTCACCACATTGATCACGACCATACTAATAACCCGGAAGATGGCAGTAACTGGGAATTACTTTGTCTCTATTGCCACGATCATGAGCATTCGAAATACACCGAAGCGGATCAGTATGGTACGACCGTTATCGCAGGGGAAGATGCGCAGAAAGATGTCGGTGAAGCGAAGTACAACCCATTCGCTGATTTGAAAGCGATGATGAACAAGAAGAAGTGATAAAAAATGCCGGATATGAAATCCGGCATTCTCACAATTAGAAGTTGTAACCTACTACCAGATAACCACCCCAGCCGGTAGAGCGAACGTTGAAGTTGCCGTTGCCGAAGTTCAGTTCTGCATCGTCATTCCACTGACCACCGTTATGCCAGTAACGGGCAACGACAGAGTAGTGCCAGTGATCGTAATTCAGCGCCAGAATATGGCTGGACGCAATAGAGTTATTGGTACGTGTTTTAATACCGTTGTTCGCATAACCGCTGTCATCGCCCAAGTCGGAACCCCAGTCGAAGTTGGTGAAGCCGATGTAGCTCAGCTGGCCGCCCCACAGATCGGTAATCGGCACAAAGTACTTCACTTTGAAACGGTAACCGTCCCACTCGTTTTCGTTCGCTGCGCCGTAGTTCTGCCACTGGTATTTCGCATAGACGTTCATGGACAGGCTCATCGGCAGACCAGTATCGATGTCGGTACCCAGACCCATGTACCAGGTGCTCTGGCGGCCATCTTTATTACGACCCATGTCGTAAATGTAGTTGTTCGCGAAGTACCACTCTTTGAACGGACCAAAGCTAAGGTCAGTATTGGTCAGCTTGTCGATGGAGAAACGCGGTTCGATTTCCATAAACAGCGGAGAACCGTGGTTCCAGATACCTTTTGCATCGGAGTTACCGCCGAAGAATACCGGCGCATCCGCATAACCATAGAAGTCGAACCAGTCTTTTTTAGCGAATGCTTCGTACTCAAGGTAGGTATCGTTGCGGAGCTGCGGTCCGAAACGGGTGTGATAGCTTCCGACAACGTTAACGCTCTGGTGCCACCAGTCGGAAAGATACTGCGGTTTGTCGTTTTCAGCTGCGTTGACAGTAAAAGACGAAGAGAGCGCCAGTACCGCACCGGCTGCCAGTAATGTTTTTTTCATATGTATGCCACTGTTTGAAAATCCCTTGCGGGAGTGAAAAAGGCGCAAATTGCGTTTCTAAATATTTCGTATACAGAGGAGCCTATTATAAAAATCATTGCTCACAAAAATATGTTTCGTTTCACAGTTCTATCATTTACGTAATCGATTGCGTTCACGTTTACACACATTCGGGCGGGGATTGTACTGACTTTCACCCTTGTTGCAAACTTTTACTATCAATCCAGGTGATGTAAGCGGAGTAACAAAATGACGGAAAAAGATGTTGCGGGACGCACAATATCGCCCCGCAATACGTTTACTGCATAACAGGTTGAATGTCGTGGATACGTACAAAGCCTAACTGATCCACAGACATACCCTTTAACTGTAACGGAATATCAACATCGCTGGGGGCGAGGACGCTGGCAGGTGCGTTAATCAATTGATTCTGCACATTGATTTCCTGAAAGTTGTCTATTGTTCCCTGAATTTGCCCATATTCAACGGTTCCGCTGAATGCGGGTAAAGGGTCATTGGATTCGCCCTGAATACGTAGCGTCAGGGTAGTGCCATCTGTGTCAGGCGTAATATTCACCAGCGACATACGTAAAGTACCGATCTGGCTTTCCAGTCTTGCTGGTGTTTTTGCTCCAGGCAGAAGGTAAACCCCACTGCTGGATTTTGCATTCAGCTTGTTTTGCTGAGTGATTTTGACCGTTTCTTTATTGAGCTGCGTCATCTCCTGGTTCAGCGTGCTGACGCTGTGTTTTATCTGTCGCACTTCACTTTGCTGCACACAGGCGCTAAGGCTGAACAGGCTTCCCAGCAGGAGCAGTCGAAAAACGTTAGTATTCATAGGTCGTCCCTTTCTCGTCGCAATTAGCCTAATGGTAGAGGGTAAAAGCAGTGAAAGCATCGATCCTTTATCTCAAAAGCGTTGCGCCTTTGTTGTATCGTCAGTTCAGGGTAAAATAGATTTCTGTTAACCACCTGGTCAGGACGCCGTATGCATTGCCCATTCTGTTTCGCCGTGGACACTAAGGTAATTGACTCTCGTCTCGTGGGCGAGGGTTCATCCGTACGCCGCCGTCGGCAGTGTCTGGTGTGTAATGAACGTTTCACCACCTTTGAAGTGGCGGAGCTGGTTATGCCGCGTGTTGTAAAAAGCAACGACGTGCGTGAACCGTTTAATGAAGAGAAATTACGTAGCGGAATGCTGCGGGCGCTGGAAAAACGTCCAGTGAGTTCCGATGACGTCGAAATGGCAATCAATCATATAAAATCGCAGCTGCGCGCCACCGGTGAGCGCGAAGTGCCGAGCAAGATGATTGGCAATCTGGTGATGGAGCAATTGAAAAAGCTCGATAAAGTCGCCTATATCCGTTTTGCCTCTGTCTACCGCAGTTTCGAAGATATCAAAGAATTTGGCGAAGAGATCGCGCGCCTGGAGGACTAAGCCGTGCAGGACGAGTATTACATGGCGCGGGCGCTAAAGCTGGCGCAACGAGGACGTTTTACCACGCATCCCAACCCGAATGTCGGGTGCGTCATTGTCAAAGATGGCGAAATTGTCGGTGAAGGTTACCATCAACGAGCGGGTGAACCGCATGCCGAGGTGCACGCGTTGCGCATGGCCGGCGAAAAAGCCAAAGGCGCAACGGCGTATGTCACACTCGAACCCTGTAGCCATCATGGTCGTACGCCACCGTGTTGTGATGCATTAATTGCTGCGGGCGTGGCGCGCGTGGTTGCTGCAATGCAAGACCCCAATCCGCAGGTCGCTGGACGTGGACTTTACCGTCTGCAACAGGCTGGCATTGACGTCAGCCACGGGCTGATGATGAGTGAAGCTGAGCAATTGAATAAAGGCTTTCTCAAACGGATGCGCACCGGCTTTCCTTATATTCAGTTAAAACTTGGCGCATCGCTTGATGGTCGCACGGCGATGGCGAGTGGCGAAAGCCAGTGGATCACTTCGCCTCAGGCGCGACGCGACGTACAACGACTGCGCGCGCAAAGTCATGCCATTTTAACCAGCAGCGCCACGGTGCTGGCGGATGATCCAGCCTTAACAGTGCGTTGGTCTGAACTGGATGAACAAACTCAGGGGCTCTACCCGCAACAAAATCTCCGCCAGCCGGTACGTATTGTGATTGATAGCCAAAATCGCGTGACGCCGGAACATCGCATTGTGCAGCAGCCCGGCGAAACCTGGTTCGCGCGTACGCAGGAAGATTCTCGTGAGTGGCCGGAAACGGTGCGTACCTTGCTGATTCCAGAGCATAAAGGTCACCTGGATCTGGTTGTACTAATGATGCAACTGGGTAAACAGCAGATTAACAGCATCTGGGTGGAAGCGGGGCCAACGCTCGCTGGCGCATTGCTACAGGCGGGTTTAGTCGATGAGCTGATTGTCTATATCGCACCTAAACTATTAGGCAACGACGCCCGTGGATTATGCACGCTGCCAGGGCTTGAGAAATTAGCCGACGCTCCCCAATTTAAATTCAAAGAGATACGTCATGTAGGCCCGGATGTTTGCCTGCATTTAGTGGGTGCATGATCTCCCGGCTCGAAAGGGAAGCAGCGCACGAAATATTATGCTAAAATCCGCCCCCCTGCGGGGCCATACTCGAACCCGAAGGAAGAAAATGAACATTATTGAAGCTAACGTTGCTACCCCGGACGCTCGCGTCGCCATCACCATCGCGCGTTTCAACAACTTTATCAATGACAGCCTGCTGGAAGGTGCAATTGACGCACTGAAACGTATCGGTCAGGTAAAAGATGAAAACATTACCGTTGTTTGGGTGCCAGGTGCCTATGAGCTGCCGCTGGCGGCGGGTGCACTGGCTAAAACCGGTAAATACGACGCGGTGATTGCGCTGGGTACGGTTATTCGTGGTGGCACTGCCCACTTTGAATATGTCGCTGGTGGTGCAAGCAACGGCCTGGCGCATGTTGCCCAGGACAGCGAAATTCCGGTTGCTTTTGGTGTTCTGACCACTGAAAGCATTGAACAAGCGATCGAACGTGCTGGCACCAAAGCTGGCAACAAAGGTGCAGAAGCTGCACTGACCGCGCTTGAAATGATTAATGTATTGAAAGCCATCAAGGCCTGAAATTAGTAAGGGGAAATCCGTGAAACCTGCTGCTCGTCGCCGCGCTCGTGAGTGTGCCGTCCAGGCGCTCTACTCCTGGCAGTTGTCCCAGAACGACATCGCTGATGTTGAATACCAGTTCCTGGCTGAACAGGATGTAAAAGACGTTGACGTCCTGTACTTCCGTGAGCTGCTGGCCGGGGTGGCGACTAACACCGCATACCTCGACGGACTGATGAAGCCGTACCTGTCCCGTCTGCTGGAAGAACTGGGCCAGGTAGAAAAAGCAGTACTGCGCATTGCGCTGTACGAGCTGTCTAAACGTAGCGATGTGCCATACAAAGTGGCCATTAACGAAGCGATCGAACTGGCGAAATCTTTCGGCGCAGAAGACAGCCATAAGTTCGTCAACGGCGTACTCGATAAAGCAGCACCTGTGATTCGCCCTAACAAAAAGTAATATCCAGGCCGGTAGATTCACGGAAGACCGTTCCATGATCGCCGGCCTTTTCTTTTTTATCTGCTGAGGCGTAACGTATGGCATGTGGCGAGTTCTCCCTGATTGCCCGTTATTTTGACCGTGTAAGAAGTTCTCGTCTTGATGTCGAACTGGGCATCGGCGACGATTGCGCTCTTCTCAATATCCCCGAGAAACAGACCCTGGCGATCAGCACTGATACGCTGGTGGCGGGCAACCACTTCCTCCCTGATATCGATCCTGCTGATCTGGCTTATAAAGCACTGGCGGTGAACCTAAGCGATCTGGCAGCGATGGGGGCCGATCCGGCCTGGCTGACGTTGGCATTAACCTTACCGGACGTAGACGAAGCGTGGCTTGAGTCCTTCAGCAACAGCTTGTTTGATCTTCTCAATTATTACGATATGCAACTCATTGGCGGCGATACCACGCGTGGGCCATTATCAATGACGTTGGGTATCCACGGCTTTGTTCCGATGGGACGAGCCTTAACGCGCTCTGGGGCGAAACCGGGTGACTGGATCTATGTGACCGGTACACCGGGCGATAGCGCTGCCGGGCTGGCGATTTTGCAAAACCGTTTGCAGGTTGCCGATGCTAAAGATGCGGACTACTTGATCAAACGTCATCTCCGTCCGTCGCCGCGTATTTTACAGGGGCAGGCACTGCGCGATCTGGCAAATTCAGCTATCGATCTCTCTGACGGTCTGATTTCCGATCTCGGGCATATCGTGAAAGCCAGCGACTGCGGCGCACGTATTGACCTGGCATTGCTGCCGTTTTCTGATGCGCTTTCTCGCCATGTTGAACCGGAACAGGCGCTGCGCTGGGCGCTCTCTGGCGGTGAAGATTACGAGTTGTGTTTCACGGTGCCGGAACTGAACCGTGGCGCGCTGGATGTGGCTCTCGGACACCTGGGTGTACCGTTTACCTGTATCGGGCAAATGACCGCCGATATCGAAGGGCTTTGTTTTATTCGTGACGGCGAACCTGTCACGTTAGACTGGAAAGGATATGACCATTTTGCCACGCCATAAAGATGTCGCGAAAAGTCGCCTGAAAATGAGTAATCCGTGGCATCTGCTTGCTGTCGGATTCGGAAGTGGATTAAGCCCGATCGTTCCTGGCACGATGGGGTCGCTGGCGGCGATTCCCTTCTGGTATCTGATGACTTTTTTGCCCTGGCAGCTCTATTCGCTGGTGGTAATGCTGGGGATCTGTATCGGCGTCTATCTTTGTCATCAAACGGCGAAAGACATGGGCGTGCACGATCATGGCAGCATTGTCTGGGACGAATTTATCGGTATGTGGATCACGCTCATGGCGCTGCCGACCAATGACTGGCAGTGGGTCGCAGCCGGGTTTGTGATTTTCCGTATCCTCGATATGTGGAAACCGTGGCCGATCCGCTGGTTTGACCGCAATGTACATGGCGGCATGGGAATCATGATAGATGATATTGTCGCCGGGGTGATCTCCGCTGGCATCCTGTATTTTATCGGTCATCACTGGCCACTGGGTATTCTGTCGTAGTTGTGCACCGATGCCTGATGTGACGCTTGTCACGTCTCATCAGGCCTGGACTCTTATTTAAATCCTACGACAGGATGCGGTTTATACGGCGTTTCCAGTTCGGCAATCTGTTCTGGCTTCAAAGTGATATCCACCGCGTTTAGCAGTTCATCAAGCTGTTCCTCCCGAGAAGTTCCGATAATCGGTGCGGCAATGCCCGGTTTACTCAATAACCAGGCCAGCGCAACTTGTGCTCGTGTTGCACCGAGTTCTTCACTGACGCCCGTTAACCGCTCTGCGATCTGCGCGTCATTTTCATCGCTTTCTTTATAGAGATTTTTCCCCACCTCATCAGACACCAGTCGTGCGGTAGTTTCTCCCCACGGACGCGTCAGACGGCCCCGCGCCAGCGGGCTCCATGGAATCACCGCCACGCCCTCCTGATAACACAGTGGCAGCATCTCGCGCTCTTCTTCTCGATAAATCAGATTGTAGTGATCCTGCATACTGACAAACTGCGCCCAGCCGTGCTGTTTTTGTAGTTCCAGTGCTTGAGCAAACTGCGAAGCGTGCATGGATGACGCGCCGATATAACGCGCTTTCCCGGCTTTTACCACGTCGTTCAGGGCTTCCAGCGTCTCTTCGATCGGCGTGTTGTAATCCCAGCGATGAATTTGCAGGATATCGACATAATCCATGCCGAGACGGAGCAGGCTGTCGTCGATAGAGCGCAAAATTTGTGCACGGGATAATCCTTCCGGTAAATCACCAACGCGATGGAACACTTTGGTCGCAACGACCACGTCTTCACGACGGGCGAAATCCCGCAGTGCGCGACCGACGATCTCTTCGCTGCTGCCATCGGAATAGCTATTGGCGGTGTCAAAGAAATTTATGCCGCCTTCCAGCGCACGTTTAATGATGGGACGGCTGCTCTCTTCCGGCAGTGTCCATGCGTGATTACCGCGATCTGGCTCGCCAAAGGTCATACAGCCGAGGCAAAGTCGGGAAACACGAAGGTCGGTTTTTCCTAAGGGGTTGTATTGCATGCTGCCACTCCTGCCATGAATAATTTCTTAAGCATAGCAGGAGTAGAGTAGGGATTATGCCAGCCAGGCTTTGATTTTGGCTTCCATACCGGTGGCATCGAGGCCGAGTTCGGCGCGCATTTCTTCCTGAGTTCCTTGTGGAATAAAGAAGTCCGGCAGACCAATGTTCAGCACGGGTACTGGTTTACGATGGGCCATCAGCACTTCGTTCACGCCGCTGCCTGCACCACCCATAATGGCGTTTTC
The DNA here is from genome assembly GCF_003000935.1 of Escherichia sp. R1. Lineage (NCBI taxonomy): Bacteria > Pseudomonadati > Pseudomonadota > Gammaproteobacteria > Enterobacterales > Enterobacteriaceae > Escherichia > Escherichia sp. R1. The sequence goes on along the minus strand of NZ_PSRU01000010.1, from coordinate 121,154 downwards.
TTCTACGGTAACCAGCGCTTCATGGCTGGCGGCCATTTCCAGAATTAACGCTTCATCAAGCGGTTTCACGAAACGCATATCGACCAGCGTAGCGTTCAGCGATTCAGCGACTTTCGCCGCTTCTGGCATCAGCGTACCAAAGTTAAGGATCGCCAGTTTCTCACCACGACGCTTCACAATGCCTTTGCCAATTGGCAGTTTTTCCAGTGGCGTCAGTTCCACGCCAACTGCGTTGCCGCGCGGGTAGCGCACCGCGGACGGGCCATCGTTATAGTGATAGCCGGTATAGAGCATCTGGCGACATTCGTTTTCATCGCTCGGGGTCATAATGACCATTTCCGGTATGCAGCGCAGGTAAGAGAGATCAAAAGCGCCCTGGTGGGTTTGACCGTCAGCACCAACAATGCCCGCACGGTCGATGGCGAACAGGACCGGAAGCTTTTGAATCGCCACGTCATGCAGCACCTGATCATAGGCGCGTTGCAGGAAGGTGGAGTAGATCGCAACAATGGGTTTGTAGCCTCCAATCGCCAGACCCGCAGCAAAGGTCACTGCGTGTTGCTCGGCAATTGCCACGTCGAAGTAGCGATCCGGGAATTTACGTGAAAACTCGACCATGCCGGAACCTTCACGCATCGCCGGAGTAATCGCCATCAGCTTGTTATCTTTCGCTGCGGTTTCGCACAACCAGTCGCCAAAGATTTTTGAATAGCTTGGTAAACCGCCGCTACTTTTCGGCAGACAACCGCTGGAGGGATCAAATTTAGGCACGGCGTGGAAGGTGATTGGGTCTTTTTCTGCCGGTTCATAACCACGACCTTTTTTGGTCATGATATGCAGGAACTGCGGGCCTTTCAGGTCGCGCATGTTCTTAAGCGTGGTGATAAGCCCCAGCACATCGTGACCGTCCACCGGGCCGATGTAGTTAAAGCCCAGCTCTTCAAACAACGTGCCAGGCACTACCATGCCTTTAATATGTTCTTCGGTACGTTTGAGCAGCTCTTTAATGGGTGGCACGCCAGAGAAAACTTTTTTTCCGCCTTCGCGCAGTGAAGAGTAAAGCTTACCGGAAAGCAGCTGCGCCAGATGGTTGTTGAGCGCGCCAACATTTTCGGAAATCGACATTTCATTGTCGTTGAGAACCACCAGCATATCAGGACGGATATCGCCCGCGTGATTCATCGCTTCAAACGCCATGCCAGCAGTAATCGCGCCATCGCCAATGACACAGACGGTGCGGCGATTTTTGCCTTCTTTCTCGGCAGCAACTGCGATCCCAATTCCGGCACTGATGGAGGTTGATGAATGCCCGACGCTTAATACGTCATATTCGCTTTCGCCGCGCCACGGGAACGGGTGCAGGCCACCTTTCTGACGGATGGTGCCGATTTTGTCGCGGCGCCCGGTCAAAATTTTATGCGGATAAGCCTGATGCCCCACATCCCAGATTAACTGGTCAAACGGGGTATTGTAGACATAGTGCAGCGCCACGGTCAGTTCGACCGTGCCCAGCCCGGAGGCGAAGTGCCCGCTGGAACGGCTCACGCTGTCGAGTAAATAGCGGCGCAGTTCGTCGCAGAGTTTCTGTAAACTCTCTTTCGGCAACAGTCGTAACTCCTGGGTGGAGTCGACCAGTGCCAGGGTCGGGTATTTGGCAATATCAAAACTCATCAGGGGCCTATTAATACTTATTGTTTATTTATTACGCTGGATGATGTAGTCCGCTAGCGCTTCCAGTGCCGAGGTATCGAGTGACTGTTCAGTCAGTTGTTTCAGCGACTGACGGGCATCGTCGATCAGATCCCGGGCTTTCTTCCGGGCTTGCTCAAGACCCAGAAGTGCAGGGTAGGTACTTTTACCAAGTTGCTGATCGGCACCCTGGCGTTTTCCCAACGTTGCAGTATCTCCTACCACATCCAGGATGTCATCCTGAACCTGGAAGGCAAGGCCGATGCTCTCTGCGTACTTGTCGAGTACTGGCAGAGCACGACGCCCTTTATCTCCGGCGCTTAATGCACCAAGGCGAACGGCGGCGCGAATCAATGCGCCGGTTTTATGACGATGAATACGCTCAAGCGCGTCCAGAGGTACGTGTTTGCCTTCAGCGTCTAAATCTAATGCTTGACCACCGCACATTCCGGCAATACCGCTGGCGCTCGCCAGCTCAGAAATCATCGAAATTCTGTCGCGATCTGACACTTCCGGCATATCGGCATCGCTTAGAATCGAGAACGCCAGCGTTTGTAAAGCGTCACCAGCGAGAATCGCGTTTGCTTCGCCAAACTTCACATGGCAGGTCGGCAAACCGCGACGCAGATCGTCATCATCCATCGCCGGTAAATCATCATGAATTAATGAGTAAGCGTGGATACACTCTACGGCGGCAGCGGGTGCGTCCAGTGTGTTTGTGCTAACGCCGAACATATGACCAGTGGCATAAACCAGGAAAGGTCGCAGGCGCTTACCACCTAATAATGCGCCATACTGCATGGTTTCGACCACGGGAGTGTTCTGAAAGGGCAGTGGGGCGATAAAACGGCTCAGCGCCTGGTTGGCCTGCTTAACGCAGGCTTCGAGTTGCTGCGGAAAGTCCATTACTCATTGTCCGGTGTAAAAGGGGTTAGAGAGGCGTCTTCATTGTCAGACAGCAGAATTTGTACGCGCTGTTCGGCTTGTTGTAATTTGGCCTGCCCCTGACGTGCCAGCTGCACGCCGCGTTCGAACTCGTTCAGCGCCTCTTCCAGCGGCAGGTCGCCACTTTCCAGACGGGTTACAATCTGTTCCAGCTCGCTCAGCGCCTTTTCAAAGCTGGCGGGAGCCTCATTTTTCTTCGGCATAATGAATGTCTGACTCTCAATATTTTTCGCCCCGTCATGGTAACGGACTCAGGGCAAATAGCAAATAACGCGCAATGGTAAGGTGATGTGCGCAGCAAAGCGATGTTAGTGGTATACTTCCGCGCCTGGATGCAGCCGCAGGTGTGGGCTGCTGTATTTTTCCCTATACAAGTCGCTTAAGGCTTGCCAACGAACCATTGCCGCCATGAAGTTTATCATTAAATTGTTCCCGGAAATCACCATCAAAAGCCAATCTGTGCGCTTGCGCTTTATAAAAATCCTTACCGGGAACATTCGTAACGTTTTAAAGCACTATGATGAGACGCTCGCTGTCGTCCGCCACTGGGATAACATCGAAGTTCGCGCAAAAGATGAAAACCAGCGTCTGGCTATTCGCGACGCCCTGACCCGTATTCCGGGTATCCACCATATTCTCGAAGTCGAAGACGTGCCGTTTACAGACATGCACGATATTTTCGAGAAAGCGTTGGTTCAATATCGCGATCAGCTGGAAGGCAAAACCTTCTGCGTACGCGTGAAGCGCCGCGGCAAACATGATTTTAGCTCGATTGATGTGGAACGTTACGTCGGCGGCGGTTTAAATCAGCATATTGAATCCGCGCGCGTGAAGCTGACCAATCCGGAAGTGACTGTCCATCTGGAAGTGGAAGACGATCGTCTGCTGCTGATTAAAGGCCGCTACGAAGGTATTGGCGGTTTCCCGATCGGCACCCAGGAAGATGTGTTGTCGCTCATTTCCGGTGGTTTTGACTCCGGTGTTTCCAGTTATATGTTGATGCGTCGCGGCTGCCGCGTGCATTACTGCTTCTTTAACCTCGGCGGCGCGGCGCATGAAATTGGCGTACGTCAGGTGGCGCATTATCTGTGGAACCGCTTTGGCAGCTCCCACCGCGTGCGTTTTGTCGCTATTAATTTCGAACCGGTCGTCGGGGAAATTCTCGAGAAAATCGACGACGGTCAGATGGGCGTTATCCTCAAACGTATGATGGTGCGTGCCGCGTCCAAAGTGGCAGAACGTTACGGCGTACAGGCGCTGGTTACCGGTGAAGCGCTCGGCCAGGTGTCCAGCCAGACGCTGACCAACCTACGCCTGATTGATAACGTCTCCGATACGCTGATCCTGCGTCCGCTGATCTCTTACGACAAAGAGCACATCATCAACCTGGCTCGCCAGATTGGCACCGAAGACTTTGCCCGCACGATGCCGGAATATTGCGGCGTGATTTCCAAAAGCCCGACGGTGAAAGCGGTTAAATCGAAGATTGAAGCGGAAGAAGAGAAGTTCGACTTCAGCATTCTCGATAAAGTGGTGGAGGAAGCGAATAACGTTGATATCCGCGAAATCGCCCAGCAGACCGAGCAGGAAGTGGTGGAAGTGGAAACCGTCAATGGCTTCGGCCCGAACGACGTGATCCTCGATATCCGTTCTATCGATGAACAGGAAGATAAGCCACTGAAAGTCGAAGGGATTGATGTGGTTTCTCTGCCGTTCTATAAACTGAGCACCAAATTTGGCGATCTCGACCAGAGCAAAACCTGGCTGTTGTGGTGTGAGCGCGGGGTGATGAGCCGCCTGCAGGCGCTCTATCTGCGCGAGCAGGGCTTTAACAATGTGAAGGTGTATCGCCCGTAATATGTGGTTGTAACGTCGCATCTGGTCAGATGCGACGTTTACCGCATCCGACACTACTCGTAATAATTATAAATCCCTGCCGCCATCACCAGTTGTGATGCCACTTCATGGGCTTTCTCGCGCCCAACCAGCAGGTCGATAATTTTCAGACCAAAGTCGATAGCTGTACCTGGCCCCTGGCTGGTCAGCAATTTTACCCGTGCATCCCAGACGACGCGCTTGTCCTGCCATTGTTCGGCGGGTATTTTGTCTTTCAGCGTCGGGAAGCCGGTCATATTGCCAATCGGGAAGATATCGTGCGGGACCAGCACGGTGGCTGGCGCGGCGCAAATAGCCGCGACGATACGCCCGGAACGGTGGAACTGTTTAACGGTTTCAACCAGCAGGGTGCTATCGCGAAAACACTCTGCGCCTTTGATGCCACCAGGCAGCACAATCACGTCATATTCGCCATCAGCCACTTCAACCAGCGGCGCATCCGCCAGCAGCTTCACGCCGCGCGAGCAGGTAATCGCCAGGTTACCATCGCTGGCGACGCTGGCAGTGGTGACTTTGATACCGCCGCGAACCAGCAGATCGATAGTGGTGACGGCTTCAGTCTCTTCACTACCAGGGGCGAGGCAAACCAGTGCCGATGCGCTCATATTCACTCTCCTTTCTTTTTACCATTTCAAACAGGCGGGTGTTTTCCGGTACGGCAATCCCATGCGCGCGGGCGCTGCGTAAGAGAAAACCATTGATATAGTCGATTTCGGTGTGGCGCAGCGCGCGGATATCCTGCAACATCGACGAGATATTTTCCGCTGTTGCATCAATCACCTGCATCACGTAATCACGCAAATCTTCTGCTGAAGTATGATGCCCTTCGCGTTCGATCACTGCCGCGACTTCTTCGCATATCTGCATAATTTCTTGCGGATGATGACGTAATTCACCATTCGGGCAATTCCAGGTGGCGGTCAGTGGATTAATCACACAGTTGACTGCCAGCTTGCGCCACAGCTCGGCGCGAATATTGTTATGCCACGCGACGTCAGGCAATACGGTTTGCAAAATATCCGCCAGATAACTGTAATCGCCGTCCTGTTGCCGTGCCGGACCAATATGCGTGATACCGTTTGCCACATGAATAATGACATTGCCGTCGCGGCGGGCGGCATGGGTGGTGGTGCCCATCAGTAATGGCTGCTGAATGTTTTGCAACTCTTCGATGGTGCCCATGCCGTTGTGAATTAACAGTATTGGCGTGGTTACAGGCAGTGTGGACGCGAGGCTTTTGACGGCATCGGAAACCTGCCATGCTTTCAGCGTCACCAGGAGCAGATCGCTGGTGGCGAGAAAATCGGGATCGTTGGCGGTCAGCGATTCGTTAAATATAGAACCATCTGTCTCAACCAGATTCACACTACAATAAGGTTGCGGTACGCGCAGCCAGCCCTGAACGTCGTGACCCTGTTTACAAAGTGCTGTAAGCCATAATTGCCCTAAGGCACCGCATCCCAATACGGTAATTTTCATTGTTCCTCCTCACCCGCAACCACTCCGGGTGTTCAATAAGGCTATCCCTTAATTGTGCATGCTGTTGCGACTATGCACAATTAAGGGATACGTCCTGGTGCAGGACTGTTGGTTATTTAACTTTGCAGGTATTATGCTTCGCATCAAAAATGAAGGGAGAGGAAAAGATGCCATCTTTCGATATTGTCTCTGAAGTTGATCTTCAGGAAGCACGTAACGCGGTCGATAACGCGAGCCGCGAAGTGGAGTCCCGTTTTGACTTCCGTAACGTTGAAGCCTCATTTGAGCTGAATGACGCCAGCAAAACCATCAAAGTGTTGAGCGAGTCCGACTTCCAGGTCAATCAGTTGCTGGATATTCTGCGTGCCAAGTTGCTGAAGCGCGGCATTGAAGGCAGTTCACTGGATGTACCGGAAAATATCGTTCATAGCGGTAAAACCTGGTTTGTGGAAGCGAAACTGAAACAGGGCATTGAGAGCGCGACTCAGAAGAAAATCGTCAAAATGATCAAAGACAGCAAACTGAAAGTGCAGGCGCAAATTCAGGGCGATGAGATCCGCGTAACGGGTAAATCTCGTGATGATTTACAGGCTGTCATGGCGATGGTACGTGGTGGCGATCTGGGTCAGCCGTTCCAGTTCAAAAACTTCCGCGATTAACTTTCTGGATATAGCTATTGATTGTCAGGGCCACCGTGGTGGCCCTTTTGACCATGTGTTTATTGAGTTGAAGAGGTGCTTCCTGATGCCTGGTCATAAAGCGACTGAATTAAAGCCTGCTGCTTTGGCTCTGGTTTAACTCCCAGCTTATGGTAGATTTTGCCAATCTGATAAAGTTGCTCATTACCCACGCTATCTTTTTTTGTTATTGCAGGTTGTGTTGTCAATTTGTTGAGCGTAAAGGTAATGTGTGCCATGCATTGTGCAGTTTTCTGCATACAAATGTTCTCCAACAATATCAGATTATGCATACCCAACATTTCCTCTTTTATCAATAATTCCCTGGCATTGTTCCATTCTTTGGCATTTATATAATATTGAATCATATGATCTGTATTGAAGGCAGGGACATGTTGATGCAACACTCGGTTTGCGCTGGCAGTATCGTTACCAAAACTATATATTTCGGCAAGTGATGAAAATAGTCCTCTCATTTCACTTTCAGAATGTGATTTTTGCTCTTTTATATAAAATTCTTCAGCGAAAGATGCGAGATGTTGAGCATATTTGGTTAGTCCCACCTCACTAAATTTTTCACCGGTATTACTTATTATTATATCCCAGTCTTCTAATGGTTGATTACTGATCTCTTTAAGAAGAGTCGTGAAATATTTGTCCATTAGCTCATTATCCTGATGACTATGCAGGGTTTTTAATGCGCTGACTTTGTCTTCATAACAATACTGACTATCATAACAAGTGTATTCTGGTGCTGTCATCAGAAGCACCAGACGTTTTTTCATCAATTCCACCTCATTTAATGAATTTAATAAATTAATGAGGCTTAATTCACTTCTTGTTGATGGGGAAAAGGCAAAGGTTTTATCAATAAATACTATGTAATTTGAAAGGCTTTTTTGATAGTCTTGCTGCATATCATTATTTCTATAAAACAGTAAAATTCCTTCCAGAGTACTTAAGTAATTCGATTGAGATTCGGTGATGGCTTTTTGTAGACGTTGAGATAAAACTACCGCTTTTTCTTTGTTGCCATTGGTAGCGTAGATATTCATGAGTTTCAAATACTCATCACCATAATGGGATTCACGACTGCCAAACATATTCAGCGCATTATCGGCATAATGAATAGCGTTTTTTATATCGCCTTTTGTTTGATAACCCTCCGCAACTGTAAGTAACATGGTGGCTTGCTGATAGGGTATAATAACATTGTCACCATATACATTATTATAAATACTTATTGCCTTGTCAGGATCGCTCTGATATGCGACTAACACAGTAGGTAAATAATAATGCAGGGCATTGTCATCGAGACTGAGAAGTTGCATAGCCTTATCGGGTTGTTTGCTTTTTATCCAGCTATTGATATAGCTCTCAAAGGATGTAAGAGTTGCCGGTTTATTTAACCCAATTTTTGATAAAAAAGTTAAGGCAGTCTCTGGTGCTCCTTCTTCAGCGACTCTGGAGGCAGTTAAATCTAGATAATATTTAGCGTTTTTCGATTCTGTTTCAAGTTTGCTCAGTAAATTGTAAGCACGTTCAGGGTAGCCAGATACTAATAATTTATATTGCAAATTGAACCATTCAGCCTGCGATCTGAAGGTAGTATTTTCTTTCAGAGGTAAAGCAGAGTTAAGTTTTTGCTCGACGACAGAATAAACATCCGGCTGAGTGGGGGCGCTGGATAAAACCTGATGAGAATAAAACACAGATAAAATTATTAATAACAAAGTAGATTTCACTTTCATCGCAATCCATATCCTTTTCTGTTTAATGAACCTTACATGGTCCCTGAACGCTTTATTTTGTTTGATGTTCAAGTTCATTTAATGCTTTAAGCGCAGGTTTTATTCCACCTTCTGCTGCATTAGATAGATGAAACCTGGCTTTTTCCATATTTTTCTCAACGCCATCACCATTTTGATACATTCTTCCCAGGTAGAAATGTGCAACAAAATTACCCTGAGCAGCTGCTTTTTTAAACCAGACACCAGCATCAGGCAGATTCTGTGGTAGTTCTTTTCCGATGAGATATAAATAGCCAATTTCCGCCTGTGCATTACTATTGCCCAGCATTGCTGCTTGTTGCAGATATGTTATGTATTTTTCATTGTTTGCAGGTATGCCATTGCCTTTGTAGGCTGTAGCTAAAAAGTATATCGCATCAGTGTTTTTTTGCTCTGCCGATTTGGTTAACCATTTAATCCCTTCATCTATATTTGCACAGGTGAATTCGTATTTTCCTAATGTAAATTGAGCGCTGGAGTTGCCTTTTGTTGCATTATCTTTTATTTGTGTTGGAGTGTATAAAGACGATAATTCCTCATCATTTTGATAGCACGTAATATATTTTATTCCATTTTGATCATAAGTTTCCTCCGTGCCATTTCGTTTATTATTAACGTATTGCGTGGCGGTTAATAGTTTACCCGTGCGATCGTTAAACTCTTTTTCCACGCCCTGCCTGATACCATTGACGTACTGGGTTTCTTTGGTTAGTTTACCTGTGTTTTTGCTCCAGTTACGATATACCCCATTCTCTACGCCATTTTTGTATTCGATTGAATAGGTTAATTTACCATACTTATTCCATGATTTGGCAACGCCGTCGGTTTTTCCATTCTTATAAGGATACAGACTCTCAGGGATGCCATTTTCGTACCACTCTTCACTATCACCATCGAGTATGTCATGTTTATAGTTTTGTGATTTTGCAAGATTTCCATTTTTATACCATTGCTTAACCAAACCATTTAATTGGCCTTGCTCATCAAAATGTTTCTCCTCTTCTTTCTGCCCATTTTCATACCAGGTTTGAACAGAAATTTGTTTTCCGTCTTTATAGACGGATTTAGACAGTAACTTACCCTCCTCACTATAACGTTCGTTAATTCCATCATACTGACCACGGGAATTTCTATTGTGTATAGAGTTTATTTTTCCTGATTGGTAGTAACTGGTATCTTTTCCAATCAACTCACTTTGCTGATAGAAATTTTCCTGCATGAGTTTGCCATCAGGATAATATTCATATGCCGGACCATCGAGTTTACTATTCAGATAGCTATGTTGCTGTTTGATTTTTCCATCTTCATAAAAATGAGGGCATTCACCATCTTTAATTTTTCCGTTATTAAAATAACGTTTATTTTCAATGGTCCCATTTTCATAATATGTAATATACTCGCCGTTGATAAGTCCATTAGAAAAACTTAGAGATTCATAGACATTACCATTGCTATTGTAATAACTTTCGTATTTTCCATCTCTTTCTCCTTGTGGATTATAGTTAACAATGCTTTTTATCTTTCCATTTTCAAACCAGGATTGAAATGAAGAAATAAATTTAGAATTGGAGAAGTTATCTGTGTCTGTATATCCTTCAAATGCAATCTGTTTAGTTGAAGACGGATTATCAGTTGATGAGATATACCATCCGGTAACTTTCCATTGTTTTTTCTTATCGTCATAGGGTAAAGGAGATTGAATAAAATAAATTGCTAGGCGTTTAGCAGTTGGTTTTAATGTTTCATCAAGCCATACAGTAGGTATTTTCTTTGTATATTCAGCACCACATAATTCTGTTGTACATACTTTTATATCTGTCAGCATGGGGCTACCATTACCGTCACACTGATTGATGGTCATAAAGAAATAGCGATCATCAAGAAAAGGAGTTTCTAAATTTCTTAGTTTGTCGGCATAGGCTTTGTCAGTAATGCCCATTGATTCTGGTCGAGCGGAAATTGAATTTGTTTCACAAGGATTACTGGTCTTGAAATAAAAACGATCGGCAAGAATGAGTTTCATATCATGAGATAATGCTGTTTTATTTAGCTCAACATGCTCGATTTGTGCGATGAAAGTTATAGTGCTTGCGGGAGGGGATCCACTTTTTGCTGATGAACTGGCGCAATACAATAGAGTGATAATAGTAAGTAATGGTTTTACCATAATATATTCTCCATATGAATAATTTATCCCTGATTTTCGGAAAAAGTATAATTTACTTCTGATCGAATCGTCCAGTTTTATGGAATTACATGAAGTTTTAATAATGTGGGATTTAAAGAATAATGACGTGACGAAGCACGGTGCTGTTCATGAATAGCACCGTGCTTAATATTTAATAAGATACTTCGTTGATAACTCGCTCTATTTCGAAGCGATTGGTGATTTTACTGTCTATTTTCACATAGACGCTATGCTCTAACTTCGCCAGCAGTACATCTTTGACACCAGGCGTTGTCAGTAAGCTTTTTTCCAGTTTTTCATCTGCCATCACGTTGTCCGGGATTTCAATGCGCAAGCTGCTGACATACGGCGGTTCTTTCATGGTACTGGCGACTGCCAGCCACACTGCGGCCAGCATTGCGCCAGCGAGAAATACGCCCTGACCGTCAAACATGCCGTCAATCCAGCCACCCAGCGAACCGCCAATCGCCACGCCAAGAAACTGGCTGGTGGAGTAAACACCCATCGCCGTACCTTTGTAACCTGCTGGCGACTCTTTACTGATAAGTGAAGGCAGAAGGGCTTCCATCAAATTAAACGCCACAAAGAAAAGCTGCACGCCGACCACCAGTTGCCAGAACTGCGTTTGTGCGTTCCACAACACAATTTCCGCAACCACGATCAACCCGACGCAGAAGACAAAGACTTGCTTCATTTTGCGCTTAACTTCAGCGTAGATAATGAAAGGCACGACCGAGCCAAAGGCGATTAACATCGTTGCCAGGTAGACCTTCCAGTGTTCAGCCGCCGGGAACCCCGCATCAGCCATCTGTCCGGGCAGGGCAACAAAGGTCGACATCAGCAAAATATGCAGACACATAATGCCAAAGTTGAGTTTCAGCAGCCGCGGTTCCGCCAGCACTTTACTGAAACTGCCTTTCACCATTCCGGACTCACGATTAAGTACGTGAGTGCTACTGTTGGGCACAACCCAAATGGTCAACGCAATGCCGGTTGTTGCCAGAATAGCGATCATCCAGAACAGCGCGTGCAGCCCAAGTTTGTGAGTGATGATCGGGCCAAGCACCATCGCAATGGCAAAGGTAATGCCAAAGCTCACGCCGATAAACGCCATCGCTTTGGTGCGGTTTTGTTCGCGCGTGAGATCGGAAAGCAGCGCCATAACGGCAGCGGCAATCGCACCGGAGCCTTGTAGCGCCCGGCCCAGAATAATTCCCCAGATGGAGTCAGAGAGCGCAGCGATAACGCTACCGGCGGCAAACACCGCCAGCCCACCGACAATTAATGGTTTGCGACCAATGCGGTCTGAAAGCAGGCCAAACGGAATCTGAAAAACGGCCTGAGTCAGACCATAAATACCAATGGCAATACCGATTAATGCTTCGCTGGCACCTTGCAGAGCCATGCCGTACGTGGTCAGAACCGGCAGAACCATGAACATGCCCAGCATGCGCAACGAGAAAACGGTGCCTAAACCCCAGGTCGCGCGCCGCTCACCTGACGTCATTTTATAATCGTTCATTACCACCTCTGTTTTAAATTCGCGACTAGTGTAAAGCGGCAAACGAATGGGGTAAACATGCGGATTTTTTAGTAAATATTTCGAGAGGGATATGATTCTAATGCTAAGAAAAAAGGTGCCGTAGCACCTTTTTAACTGAGAGGTTGTGTTACCACACAGCAGCCAGCAGCGTATGCGAGTCCGGCACCATAAAATCAACGGACATCATCACCGAGAGGGCAGTGATGGCGATGATAGAGAAACCGAACAGCTTGCGTGCCCAGATTCTGTCATCAGCAACTTTATAGCCGCGCAGAGCCATGCCTAACCACCAGACGCTCACCGCAGCGGCGACCACCAGATATTTATACCCAGCGTAGCCGCCAAGAGAGAGCATCAGCGTGGCAACGGCAAAGGCGATGATATACAGCGTGATGTGATTCTTCGCCACCGAAATGCCTTTCACCACCGGCAGTACCGGAATGTTTGCCGCCTGATAATCCTTAAAGCGGAAAATGGCTATGGCATAAGAGTGAGGCATCTGCCACAGGCTGAAGATAGCCAGCAGGATCGCTGCGCCGCTATCGAACTCGCCGGTTACCGCACAGTAACCGATCACCGGAGGCGTAGCGCCGGAGAGCGAACCAATCAAGGTGCCGTAGACAGAATGACGTTTCATGTACAGGCTATAAACGCCGACATAAACCACAAAGCCCATCACCCCCAGCCAGCAGGCCAGCGGATTCGCGCCAAACCACAGCAGCATAAAGCCAGCAATACCCAGCAAGGTGGCGTACACCAGCGAGACAGCAGGAGAGATCAGGCCTTTAACCAGCACCCGATTCTTCGTCCTTTCCATCTTTCTGTCGATATCCCTGTCGATGTAGTTGTTAAACACACAACCCGACGCCACAACCAGTGACACCCCAACCAGCGTGTAGATAAACAGGGGATAATCAATGCTGCCCTTTGAGGCCAACAGGAATCCCCCAATCACCGAGATCAGGTTGCCAAAGATGATGCCTGGTTTCGTTACTTGCAGGTATTGCTTAAACATCATAACCGCCGCTCTTAGTGCATCATCATGTTGTAGTTGAGGTTCCACATAATCCAGATGGAGCCTACAACCAGGATAGCGATGATTAGCACGGTGAAGACAAACGCCGTCATATTCCAGCCTTCATCTGATTTGGTATTCATGTGCAGGAAGCACACCAGATGCACCAGAATCTGTACCACTGCCATTGCCAGGATTGTTCCCAGAATTACGGCCGGAGAGGCAGCCCCTGTCATCACCATCCAGAACGGAATTACCGTCAGGATTATCGACAGGATAAAGCCTGTCATGTAGGTCTTTACGCTGCCATGGGATGCGCCGCTGCTTGCGTTAGAATGACTCATTACATCGCCCCCATCAGATAAACAACAGTGAACACACAGATCCAAACCACATCCAGGAAGTGCCAGAACAGGCTCAGGCACATGATGCGGGTACGGTTAGTGCTGGTCAGGCCGCGACGGGCGATTTGCACCATCAGCACCGCCATCCAGATAAGACCGGAAGTGACGTGCAGACCGTGCGTGCCGACCAGCGCAAAGAATGCTGACAGGAAGCCGCTGCGATCCGGACCCATGCCGTTAACAATCAGGTGATGGAATTCATAGATTTCCATCCCGATAAATCCGGCACCAAACAACCATGTCAACGCCAGCCAGGAGATCACCTGGCTTTTGTTGTTTTTGTACATGGCGATAGCCGCCATGCCGTAGGTGATGGAGCTGAACAACAGCAAGAAAGTTTCAACCAGAACGAACGGCAGTTCGAAAATGTCCTTACCTGTCGGCCCACCTGCGGTGCCGTTCACCAGAACGGCATAGGTAGCAAACAAGATAGAGAACAGAATGCAGTCGCTCATCAGGTAGATCCAAAATCCGAAGATTTTGGTTCCGCCTGCATCGTGGTGCCCGTGTTCGTGCGCGTGGGCAGTCGCGTGCGTCAAAGTATCAGTTGCCATTTTTCAGCCCTGCCTTAGTAATCTCATCGAAATGCTGGTTTTCCAGTTTTTCGATTTCTGCCACCGGCACGTAGTAATCCACGTCCTCGTCGAAGCTTTTCACGATCCAGGTGATGATCATGCCTGCGAAGCCAACAATCGCCAGCCACCAGATATGCCAGATCATGGCGAAACCGAAGATGGTGGAGAAAGCCGCAATGACGATACCGGCACCGCTGTTTTTTGGCATATGAATTTCTTCATAGTGGTCAGGCTTTTTGTACGCTTCGCCTTTCTCTTTCATTTCCCAGAATGCATCACGTTCGTGAACGTGCGGCACAACGGCAAAGTTATAGAACGGAGGCGGGGAAGAGGTTGCCCACTCCAGCGTACGGCCACCCCACGGGTCGCCAGTCAGGTCACGGTTCTGGTCGCGGTCACGAATAGAAACGTACATCTGAATAACGAGGCAGAGAATACCCAGCGCAATCAGTACCGCACCGCTGGCTGCAATCATCAGCATGGTGTGGAACTGCGGGTCAATCTGCTGGCTCAAACGACGGGTCATGCCCATGAAGCCCAGCGCATACAGTGGCATAAAGGCAACGAAGAAGCCGATGATCCAGAACCAGAACGCGCGTTTACCCCAGGTTTCGTTCAGTTTGAAACCGAACGCTTTAGGCCACCAGTAGGTCATCCCTGCGAAGCAGCCGAAGACCACGCCGCCGATGATCACGTTATGGAAGTGCGCAATCAGGAACAGGCTGTTATGCAGAACGAAGTCCGCGCCCGGTACTGCCAGCAGCACGCCAGTCATACCGCCTACCGAGAAGGTGACGATAAAACCGATGGTCCACAGCATCGCAGAATGGAACACGATGCGGCCCTGATACATGGTGAACAGCCAGTTGAAGATCTTCACCCCGGTAGGGATGGCGATAATCATCGTGGTGATACCAAAGAAGGCGTTTACGTTCGCGCCCGCACCCATCGTAAAGAAGTGGTGCAGCCAGACGATGAACGACAGCACGGTGATACAGACGGTTGCCCATACCAGCGAGGTATAACCAAACAGACGTTTACGCGAGAAGGTTGCCGCAATTTCGGAGAACACACCGAATACAGGCAGGATCAAGATGTAAACTTCCGGGTGGCCCCAGGCCCAAATCAGGTTGATATACATCATCATGTTGCCACCCATATCGTTGGTAAAGAAATGGGTGCCCAGATAGCGATCCAGGGTCAACAACGCGACGGTAACCGTCAGAATTGGGAAGGAAGCAATAATCAGTACGTTTGCGCACAGTGATGCCCAGGTAAATACTGGCATCTTGAACATGGTCATGCCCGGTGCGCGCATCTTTAGAATGGTAACGAAGAAGTTGATACCGGTAAGCGTCGTACCTATACCGGATAGCTGGAGACTCCATATCCAGTAATCGACACCGACTCCCGGACTGTACTCTATTCCCGATAGCGGTGGATAGGCCAGCCAGCCGGTCTGCGCAAATTCGCCCACGCCGAGAGAAACGTTAACCAGAATCACACCAACAACGGTAAACCAGAAGCTTAAGTTGTTGAGGAACGGGAACGCAACGTCACGCGCGCCGATCTGCAGCGGAACCACCAGGTTCATCAGACCGATAACGAAAGGCATCGCCACGAAGAAGATCATAATCACGCCGTGCGCGGTGAAGATCTGATCGTAGTGGTGAGGTGGCAGGAAGCCCGCTTCGCCCGCCGAGGCAAGAGCCTGCTGGCTACGCATCATAATGGCGTCAGCAAAACCACGCAGCAACATCACAATCGCCACGATGATATACATGATACCGAGACGTTTATGGTCAACGGAGGTCAGCCACTCTTTCCACAGGTAGGTCCACTTACCGAAGTAAGTGATCAGGCCAACGAGCGCCAGACCTCCCAAAATAATGCCAGCGATCGTAACCATGACGATAGGTTCATGGAACGGGACTGCATCAAGTGATAATTTTCCGAACATCTTTATTCTTCCTCAACCCCTTTAATGGGCGGATTCCGCGTGGCTCATGTCCATGCCTTCCATACCTTCATGTGCGCTGTGCTCACCTTCTGGCTGGGTCATGTCCATGCTCTTACCGTGAGCCATAAACTTGTTAATCACATCGGCAAACAAGTCTGGTTTCACGTTGGAGAAATATTCCACCTGGTTGTATTCGCTAGGCGCGGCCAGTTTTTCGAACGCTGCCATGTCAGACATGCTGTTCGGCGACTGTTTCGCTTTTGCGACCCATTGGTCGAATGCGGCGCGATCCGGTGTTGCAATAGCTTTGAACTTCATGCCTGAGAAGCCCGGGCCGCTGTAGCTGGCGGAGATACCGTCATAAGTACCGGGTTCGTTGGCGATCAGATGCAGGCGAGTCTGCATACCGGCCATGGCATAAATCTGGCTACCCAGACGCGGAATGAAGAAGGAGTTCATCACGGAGTTGGAGGTCACTTTGAAGTACACCGGAGTGTTCGCCGGGAAAGCGATTTCATTCACGGTTGCAATGCCCTGTTCCGGGTAGATGAAGAACCATTTCCAGTCCATGGAAACCACTTCGATGGTAATGGGCTTCTCGTCGTGTGCCAGCGGCTTGCTAGGCTCAAGAGCGTGAGTGGTTTTCCAGGTCAGTACCGCAAGGAAGATGATGATTAAGATAGGTACCGTCCAGACCACAGCTTCCACTTTATTGGAGTGTGACCAGTTCGGGCTGTACTTAGCATCTTTATTGCTCGCACGGTACTTCCAGGCGAAACCAACAGCCATCAAGATTGCGGGAATAACGACAATCAACATCAGGCCAAATGCCGTCAGTATCAGTGAACGTTGCTCCAGACCAATCTGTCCTTTGGGATCTAACAGCGCAGAATTACAGCCACTGAGCAATACAGTGCCTGCAAATAATGACAACCATCCCAAACTTTTATTGTATTTCCTGAGTCTCATTTAACGACCTCAATTCCACGGGATCTGGTGGCGTTTAAAGTGTGTGGGCATTTTACGGGAAGGTTACATTACTGTAAACATGATTAAATTCCTGTTACTTGGATTTGGCTGTCAGGTCACATATGTTGCAAAACATATCAAGTTGATTTTAAGAAGCTGTTGCAAAAGGGCGTTATAACGAAAGGGGAGTGCAGAAGGAGTTTGGGTGGGCAATTGGTATAATCAATATAAAATAAAACAATTATTTAACAAATAATTATCATTGAGGTGACAACTGGGTGGTGAGAAAATAAGGACTCATTAGCTGAATCGTGTAAGAAAAATAGAATTCATAAATTGCGTCAATAATTTCCAAACGCTAAGCCGCACAAAAGAACAAATATTAATAAGCGATGCTGATGTTTATTTAGCCGTAATAATTACGGCGAGTGATTACTACAGCTAAATAATATTTACAGATTACGTCAGATGTGTTTTTCGTAGCGCCAGATAATCCAGCAAACCACCAAGCACAACGCCAGAAAGGGCGACTAAAACCCCGACTTCCAGCAGCGCAGGCAGGAAAGAGAAGTGCGTCAAATCCAGCGCGTCCATTGTCAACAGCAGTAACCACACGGCCAACAGGCTGATACCCGCCGCCAGTGTCCACATGGCAAAGGCATAACCTGCAGGATATTCGGTACGGGAGATAAAGTTGCCATTTACTCGTGTATATTCAAGCGTCTGGCGGCAAACCAGCAGCAAAATAAGCCCTGGTACGGCAGCGGCGACGGAGAATAGATAGAATGTCGACCAGCCGTGTGCTTCAACAAACCAACCCGCCACGGGGCCGACATAAACTCGCCCTACAGCAGAAAGCGCTGAGAGCAGGGCAAATTGAGTAGCGGAAAATGACTTATTACACAGCGTCATTAACAGCGCGACAAAGGCTGATGTACCCATCCCGCCACAGAGGTTTTCGAAAAAGACGGCTGCACCCATGCTGTAGAGATGCTTATCAGTAATCGACAGCAGCCAGTAACCGGCGTTAGATGCACCTTGTAAAATGCCGAAAATCAGCAGTGCACGGAACAGCGACAGGCGCTGCATCAAAATCCCACCGTACAATGCGCCAACAATGGTCGCCAGTAAGCCAAGCGTTTTGTTAACCACGCCTACTTCACCCGCATCAAACCCGACGCCGCGAATCAAAAACGTGGTTGTCAGGCTCATAGCGAATGCGTCGCCCAGCTTATACAGCACGATAAGAAGCAAAATAAGCCAGGCATTATTGCGACCAAAGAAATCTCGCAGAGGTGCAACAACCGCTTGTTCCAGCGTTTTGGGCACAGGAATGGTGTCGGTGGGTTCTGGTGCAAGCAACGTCGCGATAATACAGGGGATCAACAGCGCCGCCATCAACCAGTACATGCCCTGCCAGCCCAGCCATTTATCTGCCAGCCACAGGGCTAAGCCGCCGGAAACCAGCATCCCTAAACGGTAACCCAGCACGCTGATTGCCGCGCCCGCACCACGTTCTTCTGCCGGGAGCACATCGGTTTTCCACGCATCGAAGACAATATCCTGGGAGGCAGAGCAAAAAGCGATCACCACCGCCAGTGCCGCCATCCAGCGGAGCTGGGTGCCTGGTTCGAGAAAACCCATCGCCGCAATGGCGACTAATAACAGAATTTGCGTGGCGAGCAGCCAACCGCGCCGCCGCCCGAAAAATGGGGGCGTGTAGCGGTCCATCAGTGGTGACCAGAGGAATTTAAAAACGTAAGCCTGGCCTACCAGAGAGAAGAAACCAATGGTTTTGAGATCGATATTCTCGACCGTCATCCAGGCCTGTAAGGTGCCGGACGTCAGGGCGAGCGGTAGCCCGGAAGCAAAACCCAGGATCAGCAATATGGCTGAACGCGGCTGTTGAAAAATACGTAAATATTGACTGGACATGGGCGTCTACAGGCCCAGCTTGCACCGGGCCAGAGGGCAGAAATTAACGCGCGTTCTGCTTGATGAATTCGTGGATGCTGGTGTCCTGAGACATATCAGCGATGGTATCGGTCAGCACACTGTTAACCGCATCGGCGATATTTTTGTTGGAGGCCTGGAATGCACCTTCAACGTTGTAGCTGGCACGATAGTTTTTGGTCATTTTGTTGCCATTCTGCGCGGTAGCGATGATGGCGATATCCGCTTTGGTCGCGATGTTGTAGCGCACGTTGCCCTGGGACACGTCAGCATACAGTTGGCTAACGATGATTTGCAGATTAACCGGGCCATTCGGACCAACCATGTATCCACGGGCGGTCATCTGTTTTTCCAGCACTTCTTGCAGCAGGAAACGCAGATCGCGGGAGGCGGTCAGGGTAACGATTTGATTATCGCGGGTGACTTTTGCCAGCGCCTGATCGGTACGCTGATCGGCACCATTAATGCTTACGGTGACGCCCATCAGGCTTGGATCCTGCTGTGGCAGTGTAATCGTCGGGGAAACTTCGATAGTTGTTGGCGGTTTTGCGCATCCTGCAAGCATAAACAGAGCAACTAACGGGAAGAGGATTTTTTTGAACATGTTCGGGCTCTCAGAGACTCTTAAGCGTGTTTGGTAAAAATTCCCGCCATCATAACATTGCCAACGGCGAGGGGAAGTGGGTAAGGCATGTAAATTCATCATGTTGACGAAATAATCGCCCCTGGTAAAAGAAACGCTGATGCGAGGCCTGTGTTTCAATCTTTAAATCAGTAAACTTCATACGCTTGACGGAAAAACCAGGACGAAACCTAAATATTTGTTGTTAAGCTGCAATGGAAACGGTAAAAGCGGCTAGTATTTAAAGGGATGGATGACATCTCAGCGTTGTCGGAGGAGATATTTCATGATGATACGTGAGCGGATAGAAGAAAAATTAAGGGCGGCGTTCCAACCCGTATTCCTCGAAGTAGTGGATGAAAGCTATCGTCACAATGTCCCAGCCGGCTCTGAAAGCCATTTTAAAGTTGTGCTGGTCAGCGATCGTTTTACGGGTGAACGTTTTCTGAATCGTCATCGAATGATTTACAGTACTTTAGCGGAGGAACTCTCTACTACCGTTCATGCGCTGGCTCTGCATACTTACACTATTAAGGAGTGGGAAGGGTTGCAGGACACCGTCTTTGCCTCTCCTCCCTGTCGTGGAGCAGGAAGCATCGCGTAAAAACGCATTTGCAACTGTCGGCGCTTTTCCAGTATGTTGCTAAAGATTTTATGAAAAACGGCCTGCGGGCCGTTTTGTTTTGTCTGGATTTTGCGCTTTTTGCCCAGCATTCAGACGAAAATCGCCCGGGAATTGTGAAAAAATACGCGACAGCGCGCAATAACCGTTCTCGACTCATAAAAGTGATGCCGCTATAATGCCGCGTCCTATTTGAATGCTTTCGGGATGATTCTGGTAACAGGGAATGTGATTGATTATAAGAACATCCCGGTTCCGCGAAGCCAACAACCTGTGCTTGCGGGGTAAGAGTTGACCGAGCACTGTGATTTTTTGAGGTAACAAGATGCAAGTTTCAGTTGAAACCACTCAAGGCCTTGGCCGCCGTGTAACGATTACTATCGCTGCTGACAGCATCGAGACCGCTGTTAAAAGCGAGCTGGTCAACGTTGCGAAAAAAGTACGTATTGACGGCTTCCGCAAAGGCAAAGTGCCAATGAATATCGTTGCTCAGCGTTATGGCGCGTCTGTACGCCAGGACGTCCTGGGCGACCTGATGAGCCGTAACTTCATTGACGCCATCATTAAAGAAAAAATCAATCCGGCTGGCGCACCGACCTATGTTCCGGGCGAATACAAGCTGGGTGAAGACTTCACCTACTCTGTAGAGTTTGAAGTTTATCCGGAAGTTGAACTGCAGGGTCTGGAAGCGATCGAAGTTGAAAAACCGATCGTTGAAGTGACCGACGCTGACGTTGACGGCATGCTGGATACTCTGCGTAAACAGCAGGCAACCTGGAAAGAAAAAGACGGCGCTGTTGAAGCAGAAGACCGTGTGACCATCGACTTCACCGGTTCTGTAGACGGCGAAGAGTTCGAAGGCGGTAAAGCGTCTGATTTCGTACTGGCGATGGGTCAGGGGCGCATGATCCCGGGCTTTGAAGACGGTATCAAAGGCCACAAAGCTGGCGAAGAGTTCACCATCGACGTGACCTTCCCGGAAGAGTACCACGCAGAAAACCTGAAGGGTAAAGCAGCGAAATTCGCTATCAACCTGAAGAAAGTTGAAGAGCGTGAACTGCCGGAACTGACTGCAGAATTCATCAAACGTTTCGGCGTTGAAGATGGTTCCGTAGAAGGTCTGCGCGCTGAAGTGCGTAAAAACATGGAGCGCGAGCTGAAGAGCGCCATCCGTAACCGCGTTAAGTCTCAGGCGATCGAAGGTCTGGTAAAAGCTAACGACATCGACGTACCGGCTGCGCTGATCGACAGCGAAATCGACGTTCTGCGTCGCCAGGCTGTACAGCGTTTCGGTGGCAACGAAAAACAAGCTCTGGAACTGCCGCGCGAACTGTTCGAAGAACAGGCTAAACGCCGCGTAGTTGTTGGCCTGCTGCTGGGCGAAGTTATCCGCACCAACGAGCTGAAAGCTGACGAAGAGCGCGTGAAAGGCCTGATCGAAGAGATGGCTTCTGCGTACGAAGATCCGAAAGAAGTTATCGAGTTCTACAGCAAAAACAAAGAACTGATGGACAACATGCGCAATGTTGCTCTGGAAGAACAGGCTGTTGAAGCTGTACTGGCGAAAGCGAAAGTGACTGAAAAAGAAACCACTTTCAACGAGCTGATGAACCAGCAGGCGTAATTTACGTAGCATAACGCGCTAAATTCGCACAAAGGCCCGTCACCGCCAGGTGGTGGGCTTTTTTTTGTCATGAATTTTGCATGGAACCGTGCGAAAAGCCTCTTTCGGTGTTAGCGTAACAACAAAAGATTGTTATGCTTGAAATATGGTGATGCCGTACCCATAACACAGGGACTAGCTGATAATCCGTCCATAAGGTTACAATCGGTACAGCAGGTTTTTTCAATTTTATCCAGGAGACGGAAATGTCATACAGCGGCGAACGAGATAACTTTGCACCCCATATGGCGCTGGTGCCGATGGTCATTGAACAGACCTCACGAGGTGAGCGCTCTTTTGATATCTATTCTCGTCTACTTAAGGAACGCGTCATTTTTCTGACTGGCCAGGTTGAAGATCACATGGCTAACCTGATTGTGGCGCAGATGCTGTTCCTGGAAGCAGAAAACCCAGAAAAAGATATCTATCTGTACATTAACTCTCCAGGCGGGGTGATTACTGCCGGGATGTCTATCTATGACACCATGCAGTTTATCAAGCCTGATGTCAGCACCATCTGTATGGGCCAGGCGGCCTCGATGGGTGCTTTCTTGCTGACTGCAGGGGCAAAAGGTAAACGTTTCTGCCTGCCGAATTCGCGCGTGATGATTCACCAGCCGTTGGGCGGCTACCAGGGCCAAGCGACCGATATCGAAATTCATGCCCGTGAAATTCTGAAAGTTAAAGGGCGCATGAATGAACTTATGGCGCTTCATACGGGTCAATCATTAGAACAGATTGAACGTGATACCGAGCGCGATCGCTTCCTTTCTGCCCCTGAAGCGGTGGAATACGGTCTGGTCGATTCGATTCTGACCCATCGTAATTGATGCCAGAGGCGCAACTGTGCCGCTATACTTATCCAGGGCGGCACAACGCTGTAAGCGGCTTGCGCCTGAGAATGGCATTTGCGTCGTCGTGTGCGGCACAAAGAACAAAGAAGAGGTTTTGACCCATGACAGATAAACGCAAAGATGGCTCAGGCAAATTGCTGTATTGCTCTTTTTGCGGCAAAAGCCAGCATGAAGTGCGCAAGCTGATTGCCGGTCCATCCGTGTATATCTGCGACGAATGTGTTGATTTATGTAACGACATCATTCGCGAAGAGATTAAAGAAGTTGCACCGCATCGTGAACGCAGTGCGCTACCGACGCCGCATGAAATTCGCAACCACCTGGACGATTACGTTATCGGTCAGGAACAGGCGAAAAAAGTGCTGGCGGTCGCGGTATACAACCACTACAAACGTCTGCGCAACGGAGATACCAGCAATGGCGTCGAGTTGGGCAAAAGTAACATTCTGCTGATCGGTCCGACCGGTTCCGGTAAAACGCTGCTGGCCGAAACGCTGGCGCGCCTGCTGGACGTTCCGTTCACCATGGCTGACGCAACCACGCTGACCGAAGCCGGTTATGTGGGCGAAGACGTTGAAAACATCATTCAGAAGCTGTTGCAGAAGTGCGATTACGACGTACAGAAAGCGCAGCGCGGGATTGTCTACATCGATGAAATTGACAAGATTTCTCGTAAGTCAGACAACCCGTCCATTACCCGAGACGTTTCCGGTGAAGGCGTACAGCAGGCACTGTTGAAACTGATCGAAGGTACGGTAGCTGCTGTTCCGCCGCAAGGTGGGCGTAAACATCCGCAACAGGAATTCTTGCAGGTTGATACCTCTAAGATCCTGTTTATCTGTGGCGGTGCGTTTGCCGGTCTGGATAAAGTGATTTCCCATCGTGTAGAAACCGGTTCCGGCATTGGTTTTGGCGCGACGGTAAAAGCGAAGTCCGACAAAGCAAGCGAAGGCGAGCTGCTGGCGCAGGTTGAACCGGAAGATCTGATCAAGTTTGGTCTGATCCCTGAGTTCATTGGTCGTCTGCCGGTTGTCGCAACGTTGAATGAACTGAGCGAAGAAGCTCTGATTCAGATCCTCAAAGAGCCGAAAAACGCCCTGACCAAGCAGTATCAGGCGCTGTTTAATCTGGAAGGCGTGGATCTGGAATTCCGTGACGAGGCGCTGGATGCTATCGCTAAGAAAGCGATGGCGCGTAAAACCGGTGCCCGTGGCCTGCGTTCTATCGTAGAAGCCGCACTGCTCGATACCATGTACGATCTGCCGTCCATGGAAGATGTCGAAAAAGTGGTTATCGACGAGTCGGTAATTGATGGTCAAAGCAAACCGTTGCTGATTTATGGTAAGCCGGAAGCGCAACAGGCATCTGGTGAATAATTAACCATTCCCATACAATTAGTTAACCAAAAAGGGGGGATTTTATCTCCCCTTTAATTTTTCCTCTATTCTCGGCGTTGAATGTGGGGGAAACATCCCCATATACTGACGTACATGTTAATAGATGGCGTGAAGCACAGTCGTGTCATCTGATTACCTGGCGGAAATTAAACTAAGAGAGAGCTCTATGAATCCTGAGCGTTCTGAACGCATTGAAATCCCCGTATTGCCGCTGCGCGATGTGGTGGTTTATCCGCACATGGTCATCCCCTTATTTGTCGGGCGGGAAAAATCCATCCGTTGTCTGGAAGCGGCGATGGACCATGATAAAAAAATTATGCTGGTCGCGCAGAAAGAAGCTTCAACGGATGAGCCGGGTGTAAACGATCTTTTCACTGTCGGGACCGTGGCCTCTATATTGCAGATGCTGAAACTGCCTGACGGCACCGTCAAAGTGCTGGTCGAGGGGTTACAGCGCGCGCGTATTTCTGCGCTCTCTGACAATGGCGAACACTTTTCTGCGAAGGCGGAGTATCTGGAGTCGCCGACCATTGATGAGCGGGAACAGGAAGTGCTGGTGCGTACTGCAATCAGCCAGTTCGAAGGCTACATCAAGCTAAACAAAAAAATCCCACCAGAAGTGCTGACGTCGCTGAATAGCATCGACGATCCGGCGCGTCTGGCGGATACCATTGCTGCACATATGCCGCTGAAACTGGCTGACAAACAGTCCGTTCTGGAGATGTCCGACGTTAACGAACGTCTGGAATATCTGATGGCAATGATGGAATCGGAAATCGATCTGCTGCAGGTTGAGAAACGCATTCGCAACCGCGTTAAAAAGCAGATGGAGAAATCCCAGCGTGAGTACTATCTGAACGAGCAAATGAAAGCTATTCAGAAAGAACTCGGTGAAATGGACGACGCGCCGGACGAAAACGAAGCCCTGAAGCGCAAAATCGACGCGGCGAAGATGCCGAAAGAGGCAAAAGAGAAAGCGGAAGCAGAGCTGCAGAAGCTGAAAATGATGTCTCCGATGTCGGCAGAAGCGACCGTAGTGCGTGGATATATCGACTGGATGGTACAGGTGCCGTGGAATGCGCGTAGCAAGGTCAAAAAAGACCTGCGTCAGGCGCAGGAAATCCTTGATACCGACCATTATGGTCTGGAGCGCGTGAAAGATCGTATCCTTGAGTATCTTGCGGTTCAAAGCCGTGTCAACAAAATCAAGGGACCGATCCTCTGCCTGGTAGGGCCGCCGGGGGTAGGTAAAACCTCCCTGGGTCAGTCCATCGCCAAAGCCACCGGGCGTAAATATGTCCGTATGGCGCTGGGCGGCGTGCGTGATGAAGCGGAAATCCGTGGTCACCGCCGTACTTACATCGGTTCTATGCCGGGTAAACTGATCCAGAAAATGGCGAAAGTGGGCGTGAAAAACCCGCTGTTCCTGCTCGATGAGATCGACAAAATGTCTTCTGACATGCGTGGCGATCCGGCCTCCGCACTGCTTGAAGTGCTGGATCCAGAGCAGAACGTAGCGTTCAGCGACCACTACCTGGAAGTGGATTACGATCTCAGCGACGTAATGTTTGTCGCTACGTCGAACTCCATGAACATTCCGGCACCGCTGCTGGATCGTATGGAAGTGATTCGCCTCTCCGGTTATACCGAAGATGAAAAACTGAACATCGCCAAACGTCACCTGCTGCCGAAGCAGATTGAACGTAATGCACTGAAAAAAGGTGAGCTGACCGTCGACGATAGCGCCATTATCGGCATTATTCGTTACTACACCCGTGAGGCGGGCGTGCGTGGTCTGGAGCGTGAAATCTCCAAACTGTGTCGCAAAGCGGTTAAGCAGTTACTGCTCGATAAGTCATTAAAACATATCGAAATTAACGGTGATAACCTGCATGACTACCTCGGTGTTCAGCGTTTCGACTATGGGCGCGCGGATAACGAAAACCGTGTCGGCCAGGTAACCGGTCTGGCGTGGACGGAAGTGGGCGGTGACTTGCTGACCATTGAAACCGCGTGCGTTCCGGGGAAAGGTAAACTGACCTATACCGGTTCGCTCGGCGAAGTGATGCAGGAGTCTATTCAGGCGGCGTTAACAGTGGTTCGTGCGCGTGCGGAAAAACTGGGGATCAACCCTGATTTTTACGAAAAACGTGATATCCACGTCCACGTACCGGAAGGTGCGACGCCGAAAGATGGTCCGAGTGCCGGTATTGCCATGTGCACCGCGCTGGTTTCTTGCCTGACCGGTAACCCGGTTCGTGCCGATGTGGCAATGACCGGTGAGATCACTCTGCGTGGTCAGGTACTGCCGATCGGTGGTTTGAAAGAAAAACTACTGGCAGCGCATCGCGGCGGGATTAAAACAGTGTTAATTCCGTTCGAAAATAAACGCGATCTGGAAGAGATTCCTGACAACGTAATTGCCGATCTGGACATTCATCCTGTGAAGCGCATTGAGGAAGTTCTGACTCTGGCGCTACAAAATGAACCGTCTGGCATGCAGGTTGTGACTGCAAAATAGTGACCTCGCGCAAAATGCACTAATAAAAACAGGGCTGGCAGGCTAATTCGGGCTTGCCAGCCTTTTTTTGTCTCGCTAAGTTAGATGGCGGATCAGGCTTGCCCTTATTAAGGGGTGTTGTAAGGGGATGGCTGGCCTGATATAACTGCTGCGCGTTCGTACCTTGAAGGATTCAAGTGCGATATAAATTATAAAGAGGAAGAGAAGAGTGAATAAATCTCAATTGATCGACAAGATTGCTGCAGGGGCTGATATCTCTAAAGCTGCGGCTGGCCGTGCGTTAGATGCTATTATTGCTTCCGTAACTGAATCTCTGAAAGAAGGGGATGATGTAGCACTGGTAGGTTTTGGTACTTTTGCCGTTAAAGAGCGTGCTGCCCGTACTGGCCGCAACCCGCAGACCGGTAAAGAGATCACCATCGCTGCTGCTAAAGTACCGAGCTTCCGTGCAGGTAAAGCACTGAAAGACGCGGTAAACTAAGCGTTGTCCCCAGTGGGGATGTGACGAAGTTCAAGGGCGCATCTACTGATGTGCCTTTTTTATTTGTATTCGGTGACTTTCTGCGTCTTGTGGGCTGACAATTGCCCCCGTTTCTTGTCACAATAGGCCTTTGCGCGCATCGATACGTTGCGTGAGGTACACAGTCATCTACAGCGGAGTGTTGTTACACCATGATGGACAGCTTACGCACGGCTGCAAACAGTCTCGTGCTCAAGATTATTTTCGGTATCATTATCGTGTCGTTCATATTGACCGGCGTGAGTGGTTACCTGATTGGCGGAGGCAATAACTACGCCGCAAAAGTGAATGACCAGGAAATCAGCCGTGGGCAATTCGAGAACGCCTTCAACAGCGAGCGTAATCGCATGCAGCAACAGCTGGGCGATCAATACTCCGAGCTGGCAGCGAACGAAGGCTATATGAAAACCCTGCGTCAACAGGTGCTGAATCGTCTGATCGACGAGGCGCTTCTGGATCAGTACGCTCGTGAGCTGAAACTGGGTATCAGCGATGAGCAGGTTAAACAGGCGATTTTCGCGACCCCAGCCTTCCAGGTTGACGGCAAATTTGATAACAGCCGCTATAACGGTATCCTCAACCAGATGGGGATGACCGCCGATCAGTACGCCCAGGCGCTGCGTAACCAGCTCACTACCCAACAGCTGATTAACGGCGTTGCCGGTACCGATTTTATGCTGAAAGGTGAAACCGACGAGCTGGCGGCACTGGTAGCTCAACAACGCGTGGTGCGTGAAGCGACTATCGATGTTAACGCGCTGGCGGCGAAGCAGCCTGTGACCGAACAGGAAATTGCCAGCTACTACGAACAAAACAAAAACAATTTCATGACGCCGGAACAATTCCGCGTGAGTTACATCAAGCTGGATGCCGCGACGATGCAGCAACCGGTTAGCGATGCGGATATCCAGAGCTACTACGATCAGCATCAGGATCAATTCACCCAGCCGCAGCGTACCCGTTACAGCATCATCCAGACCAAAACTGAAGATGAAGCGAAAGCGGTACTTGATGAGCTGAATAAGGGCGGTGATTTTGCTGCATTAGCCAAAGAAAAATCTGCCGATATTATCTCTGCCCGCAACGGCGGTGATATGGGTTGGTTAGAAGATGCCACTATCCCGGACGAACTGAAAAATGCGGGTCTGAAAGAAAAAGGCCAACTGTCTGGTGTTATCAAATCTTCGGTCGGTTTCCTGATTGTGCGTCTGGACGACATTCAGCCAGCGAAAGTGAAATCGTTAGACGAAGTACGTGACGACATTGCGGCGAAAGTGAAACACGAAAAAGCCCTCGATGCGTACTACGCGCTGCAGCAGAAAGTGAGCGATGCGGCAAGCAACGACACCGAGTCTCTGGCCGGTGCAGAGCAAGCTGCCGGCGTTAAAGCCACTCAGACGGGTTGGTTCAGCAAAGATAACCTGCCGGAAGAGTTGAACTTCAAGCCAGTTGCCGACGCTATCTTCAACGGCGGTCTGGTAGGTGAAAACGGCGCGCCGGGCATCAACTCTGACATCATCACCGTAGACGGCGACCGCGCATTCGTGCTGCGCATCAGCGAGCACAAACCGGAAGCGGTGAAACCGTTGGCAGATGTTCAGGAACAAGTTAAGGCACTGGTTCAGCACAACAAAGCTGAACAACAGGCGAAAGTGGATGCTGAGAAACTGCTGGTTGATTTGAAAGCAGGCAAAGGTGCGGAAGCTATGCAGGCTGCCGGTCTGAAATTTGGCGAGCCGAAAACCTTAAGTCGTTCCGGTCGTGACCCGATTAGCCAGGCTGCGTTTGCACTGCCGCTGCCAGCGAAAGACAAACCGAGCTACGGTATGGCGACCGATATGCAAGGTAATGTAGTTCTGCTGGCGCTGGATGAAGTGAAGCAAGGTTCAATGCCGGAAGATCAGAAAAAAGCGATGGTGCAGGGTATCACCCAGAACAACGCACAAATCGTCTTTGAAGCTCTGATGAGTAACCTGCGTAAAGAGGCGAAAATCAAAATTGGCGATGCGCTGGAACAGCAATAATCCTGAAGCCGCCTCGCAAAAAAATGCTTTGCAGCTGTAACAAGAAAAGGTCGCTTTCGCGGCCTTTTCCATTTCCGAACATTGCCATTTGTTTACTGTTTTCACTGCCGTTAAGGTGATTCCACTGTTAACAAACAAGGAGAAAACAGTATGAAACACGGAATTAAAGCACTGCTCATTACCCTGTCCCTGGCCTGTGCCGGAATGTCTCATAGTGCTCTGGCGGCAGCTCCTGCGGCAAAACCGACAACGGTAGAAACCAAAGCGGAAGCTCCTGCAGCACAAAGTAAAGCAGCAGTTCCGGCGAAAGCCAGTGACGAAGAAGGCACTCGGGTCAGCATTAATAATGCCAGCGCGGAAGAGTTAGCCCGCGCGATGAATGGCGTTGGCCTGAAGAAAGCGCAGGCGATTGTCAGTTATCGCGAAGAGTACGGTCCGTTTAAAACGGTGGAGGATCTAAAGCAGGTGCCGGGGATGGGCAATTCGCTGGTGGAACGTAATCTGGCGGTATTAACCCTGTAATTAATTTGCATAGTGGCAATTTTTTGCCAGACTGAAGAGGTCATACCAGTTATGACCTCTGTACTTATAACAGTTCTTATAACAACAACGTAAGGTTATTGCGCTATGCAAACACAAATCAAAGTTCGTGGATATCATCTCGACGTTTACCAGCACGTAAACAACGCCCGCTACCTTGAATTTCTCGAAGAAGCCCGCTGGCATGGGTTGGAAAATAGCGACAGTTTTCACTGGATGACGGCCCATAACATCGCTTTCGTCGTGGTCAATATCAATATTAACTATCGCCGCCCGGCGGTATTAAGCGACCTGTTAACCATTACCAGTCAGTTGCAGCAATTAAACGGTAAAAGTGGCATCTTAAGCCAGGTCATTACACTGGGGCCGGAAGGACAGGTGGTAGCGGATGCGCTTATTACGTTTGTTTGTATTGATCTTAAAACGCAGAAAGCATTAGCTCTGGAAGGGGAATTGCGCGAAAAGCTGGAGCAGATGGTTAAGTAAACGTTTTGTGGTGCCGGATGCTCAAGCCGCATCCGGCGACACCCGGAATAATTACTTCAACCCGGTTTTCTGCTTCATCGCTGCCATCACCGTCGGTTTATCGGCCAGATAATGATTCAAACCGTTGGCACGTAAATTACACGCCGCACAATGACCGCAACCGTCGCCTTTAATGCCGTTATAACAGGTCAGCGTTTCGTTACGGACTAAATCCAGCTTGCCGTAATAATCTGCCAGCGCCCAGGTTTCCGCTTTATCAATCCACATCAGCGGCGTTTCAAAACGAATATCTTTCGCCATGCCCAAACTGACGGCATGGTTTAGTGCTTTCACAAACTCATCGCGGCAATCCGGGTAGCCGGAGAAATCCGTTTCGCAGACGCCGGTAATTACGGCTTCTGCTTTTACCTGATACGCATATATTGCCGCCAGTGTCAGGAACAAAATATTACGCCCTGGGACAAACGTATTCGGGATACCATCGGCTTCAGGTTCATAATCAGGCACCGGAATGCTGTCACGCGTCAGGCTGCTGACCGCCAGCTCGTTGAGCAGCGTTACATCAAGCACCTTATGCGCGCGTGCCCCCAGTTTCAGCGCCAGTTCGCGTGCCACGTCGATTTCTGCGCGATGGCGTTGACCGTAATCGAACGTCACGCAATGGACTTCATCATATTGTTGTAATGCCTGCACCAGACAGGTGGTGGAATCCTGGCCTCCACTGAACACAACGACAGCACGTTTCATAGATAATCCTGCTTGAACAATAAAAACGTTATGGTAACGCCTGCGATTAACCCGGACCAGCTATTCATTGCGACGGCGCGGGAAGCCAGGCTTCGGTAAATTCAAACCAGCCGCGCGGTGTCAGTCGCACACCGTTCACGCCGGGAGGGGCGCTAATGCGATAGTGATAGTTGAACAGCGGCGTCAGCGTCGCATCTGCCATTAACTGGCTAAAAACCGCTTTCAGGGCATTAAATCGGTTTTCCTCATCAGGCATTACTTGCACCGCGTCCAGTGTCGATTGCAAATGTGCATATGCTGGAGCGTCGAAAACATGTGGCCACAGTGGATCGCAACGCAGCCATTGCTCCAGGGTATATTCCGGTGCTTCGCCAATTAATCTGTCGCCCATCATGAGGTCTGCGTGTGCCAGTAGGGTCGTGTCGTCCCAGTTTTTTGCGTTATGAAAAATAATTGTGAGTTCACAGCCTTCCGCTGCCAGTGTCGCCTCTAGGCGTTCTGCCATGGTATGAAGTTCTATCGGTAGGTGATAAACCAGCGTCAAGGTTTTCGGTAGTTTAACTTCATCCGGTACTTGCCATTGTGGAATAGTCCAGTCTGGCAGTAATGCATGACTGGCGGTGATCAGGTTTTCTCCGACTTCTAACGTTTGTAATAAACCGGATTGATGAATAATGGAGATCACTTTTCGCGCCTGCCAGAGGGACAGTCGGGGACTTTTGCGCAACGTTAAATAGCAAAAACCTAAACTGATGCCACTACTGACCTGGCTGACCCGTTGCAGCTCCTCAGGTTTGCCGATAGTGATTTGCACGGGATGCCGACAACTGGTTCCCAAATCTTTTTCGAAAAGCGGAGGAGTTATCCAGTACTCAACCGCTTTAAGCAGCGGATGACGTAAATGGTAATAATCATGGCTTTCCAGGCGCACCAGTTCCGCTGTGAATTGTGTTAAGCGAAAAGGACCAGTGCCGATCAGGGGGAATTGCGGATGCGCCAGATGGCTGCAATAGCTCGCCAGCCGGTGCGCAAGCCAGTAATCGGGGCGATGTAAAAAGAAGGTCAGACACTGCGGATGGGTGACTTCAATACGCTTCACGCTAATAAATAATTGATCCAGTGCTGGCAGTTGTAACAGCATCAATAACCGCTGGTGTAAGTGGGAGGCTTTTACTGCATCGCCGTTATGCCAGTGTAAGGTTGAGCGAAGATAAAAATCCCAGCGTAACCCGTCAGTAGAGGTTTCCCAGTGATGCGCTAAATCGCCAATCGGGCGCTGGGTATTATTATCGAAGCGGGTCAGGCCGGAAAATATCTGTCCGGCGAGATGCTGCTCGGCACGACCGGGCAAAAAGCCCGGTTGTAGCGGTTCGAGCGGGCGATAGTAGGGAATACGCAACGTGGGCGTATCGTTTTGCCATTGTCCGCCCATAAACGGCTGTAACAGAGTGCGCAGCTCACCTGGGGCCAGTTGCGCCAGCTCCAGCACATCTTGCTGCTTTCCGGTTTCCAGCGCCTGTTCCATCATCGCATTGCGTAGCGATTCTGGCGTGACCAGAAAGCGTAATTGTCCGCGCTTTCCGCGTCCTGACTGCGCCTGCCACTCCAGCCATCCCGCCTCCTGTGCCTGACGCAACAGCGTACGAACATGGCGTTCGCTGCAAAAACAGCGTTCGGCCAGTTCGCTGACGGTGACGGTTTGCGGCTTTCCGGCGGAAGGTTGCCACAGACGTTGATACTGGTTAAGACGGTTGAGCAGTCGCATATAAACCCGGAACAATATTATTTAACTATTCACTATTACTTCCGTATATATCAGGTGATACTCAATCACCATTAACCGTGTCACAGAGTGGAGAAAGAAATGGCTCGTCTGGCAGCATTTGATATGGATGGCACTTTATTGATGCCTGACCATCATTTAGGTGAGAAAACCCTCTCTACTTTGGCGCGACTGCGTGAACGCGACATTACCCTCACTTTTGCCACGGGGCGTCATGCGCTGGAGATGCAGCATATTCTCGGGGCGCTATCGCTGGAGGCATATTTGATTACTGGCAACGGAACGCGCGTGCATTCTCTGGAAGGTGAACTTTTACATCGTGATGATTTACCTGCGGATGTCGCGGAGCTGGTGCTGTATCAGCAATGGGATACCCGAGCAAGCATGCATATCTTCAATGACGATGGTTGGTTTACCGGGAAAGAGATCCCTGCGTTGTTGCAGGCATTTGTCTATAGCGGTTTTCGTTATCAGATAATCGATGTCAAAAAAATGCCACTCGGCAGCGTCACCAAGATCTGCTTCTGTGGCGATCACGACGATCTTACACGCTTGCAGATCCAGCTATACGAAGCATTAGGCGAGCGTGCACATTTATGTTTTTCCGCCACGGATTGCCTCGAAGTGCTGCCGGTGGGCTGCAATAAAGGCGCTGCATTGACGGTGCTGACCCAACATTTAGGTTTATCGTTACGCGATTGCATGGCCTTTGGTGATGCGATGAACGATCGCGAAATGTTAGGCAGCGTCGGTAGCGGATTTATTATGGGCAATGCGATGCCGCAACTGCGCGCGGAGCTCCCGCATTTACCGGTGATTGGACATTGCCGAAATCAGGCTGTCTCTCACTATTTGACGCACTGGCTGGACTATCCACATCTACCTTATTCCCCCGAATAACGAGATCCCTTCCAGCACCGGGCAATTGCCCGGTTTTTTTTGCGTTGAATTTGTCATTTTGTGCCGTGGTGCTTAAACCGCACAGAATAAATTGTCGCGATTTCACCTTTAAAATAGAATTAAAAGAGAAAAAAATTCTCTGTGGAAGGGCTATGTTAGATAAAATTGACCGTAAGCTGCTGGCCTTGCTACAGCAGGATTGCACCCTCTCTTTGCAGGCACTGGCTGAAGCCGTTAATCTGACAACCACCCCCTGCTGGAAGCGTCTGAAACGGCTGGAGGACGACGGTATCCTTATCGGCAAAGTCGCCCTGCTGGATCCGGAAAAAATAGGCCTCGGCCTGACCGCCTTTGTGCTGATAAAAACGCAACATCACAGCAGCGAATGGTATTGCCGCTTTGTCACGGTGGTTACCGAAATGCCAGAAGTGCTGGGGTTCTGGCGCATGGCTGGTGAATACGATTATCTGATGCGCGTCCAGGTTGCCGACATGAAACGCTACGACGAGTTTTATAAGCGTCTGGTAAACAGTGTACCGGGGCTGTCGGACGTCACTTCCAGCTTCGCGATGGAACAGATTAAATACACCACTTCTTTACCCATCGAATAAATATCCAGAATCAAGTCAGGACACAACGCGTGCGATTATTTGCTCAATTAAGCTGGTATTTCCGTCGGGAATGGCGTCGCTATCTCGGGGCTGTCGCCTTGCTTGTCATTATCGCGATGCTGCAACTGGTTCCGCCAAAAGTGGTTGGTATTGTTGTTGATGGCGTGACAGAACAACACTTTACTACCGGGCAGATCCTGATGTGGATCGCCACCATGGTGCTGATTGCCGTTGTGGTTTATCTCCTGCGTTACGTCTGGCGCGTATTGCTGTTTGGTGCGTCTTATCAACTGGCTGTTGAACTGCGTGAAGATTATTACCGCCAGCTAAGCCGGCAGCATCCTGAGTTTTACCTGCGTCATCGCACGGGTGACCTCATGGCTCGTGCGACCAATGACGTCGATCGCGTCGTGTTTGCCGCCGGAGAAGGGGTGCTGACGCTGGTGGATTCACTGGTAATGGGCTGCGCTGTGTTGATTATGATGTCTACGCAAATTAGCTGGCAGTTGACCTTATTTGCCCTGTTGCCGATGCCAGTGATGGCGATCATGATCAAGCGCAACGGCGATGCCTTGCATGAACGCTTTAAGCTGGCACAGGCGGCGTTTTCCAGTCTTAATGACCGCACCCAGGAAAGCCTCACCAGTATCCGCATGATCAAAGCCTTTGGTCTGGAAGATCGTCAGTCGGCGTTATTTGCCGCGGATGCCGAAGATACCGGCAAAAAAAACATGCGGGTGGCGCGTATTGATGCTCGTTTCGACCCGACCATCTATATCGCGATTGGTATGGCGAACTTGCTGGCGATTGGCGGCGGTAGTTGGATGGTGGTACAGGGCAGTTTAACGCTGGGCCAGCTCACCAGTTTTATGATGTATTTAGGTCTGATGATTTGGCCAATGCTGGCGCTGGCATGGATGTTTAACATTGTGGAACGTGGCAGCGCGGCGTATAGCCGAATTCGTACCATGCTGGCCGAAGCGCCAGTCGTTATTGATGGTAGTGATAAGGTGCCAGAAGGTCGTGGTGAACTGGATGTGAATATTCGCCAGTTTACGTATCCGCAGACTGACCATCCTGCGCTGGAAAACGTCAATTTCGCCCTGAAACCCGGTCAGATGCTGGGTATCTGCGGGCCGACTGGTTCCGGCAAAAGTACCCTGTTGTCGCTCATTCAGCGTCATTTCGACGTCAGCGAGGGTGATATCCGTTTTCATGATATTCCTCTGACGAAGTTACAACTCGATAGCTGGCGTAGCCGTCTGGCGGTGGTCAGCCAGACACCATTCCTTTTTTCCGACACCGTGGCGAACAACATCGCGTTGGGTTGCCCGAATGCCACCCAGCAAGAGATTGAACACGTAGCGCGGTTAGCCAGCGTACATGACGATATTTTGCGTCTGCCGCAAGGTTACGACACAGAAGTGGGCGAGCGCGGCGTGATGCTTTCTGGCGGACAAAAACAGCGTATCTCCATTGCTCGAGCGTTATTAGTCAACGCGGAAATCCTCATCCTTGACGATGCGCTTTCAGCGGTGGACGGACGCACAGAGCACCAGATCCTGCATAACCTGCGTCAGTGGGGGCAGGGAAGAACGGTAATCATCAGTGCCCATCGCCTTTCTGCACTGACGGAAGCCAGTGAAATTATTGTGATGCAGCACGGGCATATCGCCCAGCGTGGCAATCATGATGTGCTGGTACAACAAAGCGGCTGGTATCGCGATATGTATCGCTATCAACAACTGGAGGCAGCGCTCGACGACGCCCCGGAAATTCGCGAGGAGGCTGTCGATGCGTAGTTTTAGCCAACTGTGGCCGACTCTCAAGCGTCTGTTAGCGTACGGTTCACCGTGGCGTAAACCGTTGGGGATTGCGGTCCTGATGATGTGGGTTGCGGCGGCGGCAGAAGTCAGTGGGCCGCTGCTTATCAGCTATTTTATCGACAATATGGTAGCGAAAAATAACCTGCCGTTGAAAGTGGTTGCAGGGCTGGCGGCGGCGTATGTTGGGCTGCAACTGTTTGCAGCCGGGCTACATTACGCGCAGTCGCTGCTGTTTAATCGGGCGGCAGTAGGCGTAGTGCAACAGTTGCGTACCGACGTGATGGATGCTGCGTTACGCCAGCCATTAAGCGAGTTTGATACCCAACCCGTCGGGCAGGTGATTTCCCGCGTCACTAATGACACTGAAGTGATCCGCGATCTCTACGTTACCGTAGTGGCAACTGTCCTGCGTAGCGCCGCACTGGTGGGCGCGATGCTGGTGGCGATGTTCAGCCTCGACTGGCGAATGGCGCTGGTGGCGATAATGATTTTCCCGGTGGTGCTGGTGGTAATGGTGATATATCAGCGTTACAGCACGCCGATTGTCCGTCGTGTGCGCGCTTATCTGGCGGATATCAACGACGGCTTTAACGAAATCATCAATGGCATGAGCGTTATCCAGCAGTTCCGTCAGCAGGCGCGATTTGGCGAACGTATGGGTGAGGCCAGTCGTTCACACTATATGGCGAGGATGCAAACCCTGCGCCTCGACGGTTTTCTGCTGCGTCCGCTGCTGAGTCTGTTTTCATCGCTCATTCTTTGTGGCTTGTTGATGCTGTTTGGCTTCTCCGCCAGCGGCACCATTGAAGTGGGCGTGTTGTATGCGTTCATCAGTTATTTGGGGCGACTTAACGAACCCTTAATCGAACTGACCACGCAGCAGGCGATGCTGCAACAGGCTGTTGTTGCTGGTGAGCGCGTTTTTGAGCTGATGGACGGACCGCGCCAGCAATATGGCAATGATGATCGCCCGTTGCAGAGCGGCACCATCGAAGTCGATAACGTGTCATTTGCTTATCGCGATGACAATCTGGTGCTAAAGAACATTAATCTCTCTGTGCCTTCGCGCAACTTTGTGGCGCTGGTCGGGCATACCGGCAGTGGCAAAAGCACCCTCGCCAGTTTATTGATGGGCTATTACCCGCTAACGGAAGGTGAGATTCGCCTTGATGGTCGTCCATTAAGTACGCTAAGTCACAGCGCGCTGCGCCAGGGCGTGGCAATGGTGCAGCAAGATCCGGTGGTGCTGGCGGATACCTTCCTCGCCAACGTGACGCTGGGACGTGATATCTCTGAAGAACGCGTCTGGCAGGCGCTGGAAACCGTGCAGCTGGCGGAGCTGGCGCGTAGCATGAGTGATGGTATTTACACGCCGCTTGGCGAGCAGGGGAATAATCTCTCAGTCGGGCAAAAGCAACTGCTGGCACTGGCGCGCGTGCTGGTGGAGACGCCGCAAATCCTGATCCTTGATGAGGCAACCGCTAGCATTGACTCCGGGACTGAACAGGCGATTCAACATGCTCTGGCGGTGGTGCGTGAACATACTACGCTTGTGGTGATTGCTCACCGCTTATCGACTATTGTTGATGCCGACACCATTCTGGTGCTTCATCGTGGGCAAGCCGTGGAGCAGGGCACTCACCAGCAACTGCTGGCGGCCCAGGGACGATACTGGCAGATGTATCAACTGCAACTTGCGGGCGAAGAGCTGGCAGCCAGCGTGCGTGAAGAGGAATCATTGAGCGCCTGAATAGCGCAATATTTCATCGTTGGTGCAAAAATGTAACGCACTGTGCACTGTCATAGTGCGTTTTCATTTTCAATCTTCTTAACTTCCTGCTCTCTTTCTCGTTTTTCATTTTTGGCACACCGCTTGCAATACCTTCTTCGTGTAGCAGAACCATTACCGAATTCTGACCGGAGGGGATCTATGAAGCTGGTGACCGTGATTATCAAACCATTCAAACTTGAAGACGTTCGTGAAGCGTTATCTTCCATTGGTATTCAGGGCCTGACCGTCACCGAAGTGAAAGGTTTCGGGCGTCAGAAAGGGCATGCCGAGCTGTACCGGGGGGCGGAATACAGCGTCAACTTCCTGCCAAAAGTAAAAATTGATGTGGCGATTGCTGATGACCAACTCGATGAAGTGATCGATATCGTCAGCAAAGCGGCTTACACCGGAAAAATTGGCGACGGCAAAATCTTCGTCGCTGAATTGCAACGCGTCATTCGTATTCGTACCGGCGAAGCCGACGAAGCGGCGCTGTAATCTCTGGCACACAGCAACAGGAACGAAAAATGAAGATAGCAACGATAAAAACTGGGCTTACTTCACTGGCGATGCTGCCGGGACTGGTAATGGCTGCACCTGCGGTGGCCGATAAAGCCGACAATGCGTTTATGATGATTTGTACTGCGCTGGTGCTGTTTATGACCGTTCCGGGGATTGCCCTGTTTTATGGAGGGCTGATTCGTGGCAAAAACGTGCTGTCGATGCTGACGCAGGTGACCGTGACGTTTGCACTGGTCTGTATTCTCTGGGTGGTTTACGGCTACTCGCTGGCGTTTGGCGAAGGCAACAACTTCTTCGGCAACATTAACGGGTTGATGCTGAAAAACATTGAACTGACGGCGGTGATGGGCAGCATTTATCAGTATATCCACGTGGCGTTTCAGGGATCGTTTGCCTGCATTACCGTAGGCTTGATAGTTGGGGCGCTGGCGGAACGAATCCGCTTCTCAGCTGTGTTGATTTTTGTGGTGGTATGGCTGACGCTCTCCTACATTCCGATTGCGCATATGGTCTGGGGCGGCGGTTTGCTGGCTTCTCACGGGGCACTGGATTTCGCGGGTGGCACGGTGGTGCACATTAACGCCGCAATCGCCGGTCTGGTGGGCGCGTATCTGATAGGCAAACGCGTGGGCTTCGGTAAAGAGGCGTTTAAACCGCACAACCTGCCGATGGTCTTCACCGGGACTGCTATTCTCTATATCGGTTGGTTTGGCTTTAACGCCGGGTCAGCGGGCACGGCGAATGAAATCGCGGCACTGGCATTTGTGAATACTGTGGTCGCAACGGCGGCAGCAATTCTTGGCTGGATCTTCGGTGAATGGGCGCTGCGCGGTAAGCCTTCACTGCTGGGAGCGTGTTCTGGCGCGATTGCCGGTCTGGTCGGCGTGACGCCAGCGTGTGGCTACATTGGTGTTGGCGGCGCGTTGATTATCGGCGTGGTAGCTGGTCTGGCGGGCTTGTGGGGCGTTACCATGCTCAAACGCTTGCTGCGGGTGGATGATCCCTGCGATGTCTTCGGTGTGCACGGTGTTTGTGGCATTGTCGGCTGTATCATGACCGGGATTTTTGCCGCCAGTTCGCTGGGCGGCGTGGGCTTCGCTGAAGGTGTGACGATGGGCCATCAGTTGCTGGTACAGCTGGAAAGCATCGCCATTACGATTGTCTGGTCTGGTGTGGTGGCATTT
The DNA here is from genome assembly GCF_003000935.1 of Escherichia sp. R1. Lineage (NCBI taxonomy): Bacteria > Pseudomonadati > Pseudomonadota > Gammaproteobacteria > Enterobacterales > Enterobacteriaceae > Escherichia > Escherichia sp. R1. The sequence goes on along the minus strand of NZ_PSRU01000010.1, from coordinate 81,478 downwards.
ATCGGCTACAAACTGGCGGATTTGACGGTTGGTCTGCGTGTACCGGAAGAGCAGGAGCGAGAAGGGCTGGACGTCAACAGCCACGGCGAGAATGCCTATAACGCGTAACAAGCACTGCAAAAAACAGCCGGACGGTTTTCACCTCCGGCTATTTTTTTAATTGTGATTACGCATCACCCCTTCCTGAACGGTCGAGGCAACCAGCACGCCGTCCTGGGTATAAAACTCACCGCGCACAAAGCCGCGTGCGCTGGACGCCGAGGTGCTTTCCACGCTATACAGCAGCCATTCATTCAAATTAAACGGGCGATGGAACCACATGGAATGGTCAATGGTGGCAATCTGAATCCCCGGTTCGAGAAAACCGATGCCGTGCGGCTGTAGAGCTACCGGCAGGAAATTAAGATCAGAAGCATAACCGAGCAGATACTGATGAACGCGCAGATCATCCGGCACGCTACCATTTGCGCGGATCCACACCTGACGATGCGGTTCTGCGACGTGACCTTTCAGTGGGTTATGAAACTCCACCGGACGGACTTCCAGCGGACGATCGCAGATGAATTTATCTTTCAGCACTGGCGGCAGCAGGTGCGCCAGCGATTGGGCGATTTGCGTTTCTGAAGGCAGGCCATCAGGCGCTGGCGCGGACGGCATTGTTTTTTGATGTTCGAAACCCGCTTCTGGTGCCTGGAAAGAGGCAGTCATATAAAAAATCGGTTTGCCGTTTTGAATAGCAGCAACCCGGCGGGCGCTGAAGCTGTTACCGTCACGCAGCGTTTCGACATCATAAATAATCGGCTTCTTACTATCGCCAGGGCGAAGAAAGTAGCTGTGAAAAGAATGTACCAGCCGCTCGTCAGGGACGGTCTCTTTTGCAGCATACAAGGCCTGACCCACGACCTGGCCGCCAAATACCTGGCGTAAACCTAAATCTTCACTCTGGCCGCGAAAGAGTCCTTCCTCAATTTTTTCCAGATTTAACAATGTCAGTAAATTTTTTAGCGCCTGACTCATATAACTCTCCAGTAACAAAGCTGCCGCAGCAAGCCAAAGTGAGTTGAGTATAACGCAAATTTGCCACTGGTCCGATGGGTGCAATGGTCTGAATTACGGGCTAATTACAGGCAGAAATGCGTGATGTGTGCCACACTTGTTGACGTTACTATTTTGTTAACCACTCTTCCGGCGAGGAAAGTTAGCCCGCTGGTGCATTGATAATAAGGAGAAGTGAATGAAACTCGTGCACATGGCCAGTGGTTTAGCGGTTGCGATTGCGTTGGCGGCTTGCGCAGATAAAAGCGCGGATATTCAGACGCCAGCACCGGCTGCAAATACGTCTATTTCAGCAACACAACAACCTGCTATCCAGCAACCGAATGTCTCCGGTACCGTTTGGATCCGTCAGAAAGTCGCACTGCCGCCTGATGCCGTGCTGACCGTGACACTTTCTGACGCGTCGTTAGCCGATGCGCCGTCGAAAGTGCTGGCGCAGAAAGCGGTGCGTACCGAAGGTAAACAGTCACCATTCAGCTTTGTTCTGCCATTTAACCCGGCAGATGTTCAGCCGAACGCGCGTATTCTGTTGAGTGCGGCGATTACCGTGAATGACAAACTGGTATTTATTACCGATACCGTTCAGCCGGTGATCAACCAGGGCGGAACTAAAGCCGACCTGACATTGGTGCCGGTGCAGCAAACCGCCGTGCCGGTTCAGGCTAGCGGTGGCGCAACGACTACCGTACCTTCAACTTCACCAACCCAGGTGAATCCGTCTTCGGCAGTTCCAGCTCCAACGCAATATTAAGCGAAGTTAACCCTCTCCGCCCGGAGAGGGTTAGTAGTTCCAGCGATAAAGCTGCAAGTCGATTTGCCCGCTTCCCGACACCATCACACCTTCTGCCAGTAATGCCTGTCGCTGACGCTGTAAATCCGGTCCGGTCAGTGAAATGGTGCCGTGGCGATTAACCACCCGGTGCCAGGGCAAGGTGCTGCCTTCGGGGAGACGCTTTAACACACCGCCTACCTGGCGCGCGGCGCGCGGCGATCCCGCCAGTTTCGCCACATCACCGTAAGTGGTGACATAGCCTTCGGGAATAGCGGCTACGATTTGCCAGACGCGTTGGGGAAATGAATCTTCTTTTTCCATCTTTTCTTCCTGAGGTAATTTTTCAGCATAATCTGGAAAAACGCCCGAGTGAAGCCGCATTGCGCAAGAAACCAGCATCTGGCACGCAATGGGTTGCAATTAGCCGGGGCAGCAGTGATAATGCGCCTGCGCGTTGGTTCTCAACGCTCTCAATGGGGGCTCTGTTGGTTCTCCCGCAACGCTACTCTGTTTACCAGGTCAGGTCCGGAAGGAAGCAGCCAAGGCAGATGACGCGTGTGCCGGGATGTAGCTGGCAGGGCCCCCACCCATTTCTGCCTCCCACCGTTTCGTCAAAAAATCCCAACATGGCTAAACTTTAACCACAACTGACGTCGCAAGAATTGTCTGGCTGCGCAGTACGCTTCGGAGGTATGTCTGATGAAGTATGTTGATGGTTTTGTTGTTGCCGTTCCTGCCGATAAAAAGGATGCCTATCGGGAAATGGCCGCTAAGGCCGCGCCATTATTTAAAGAGTTCGGTGCGCTTCGTATTGTCGAATGCTGGGCCAGCGATGTACCGGATGGTAAAGTGACCGATTTTCGTATGGCGGTGAAAGCGGAAGAGAATGAAGAGGTTGTCTTTAGCTGGATTGAATACCCTTCAAAAGAGGTCCGCGACGCTGCTAATCAAAAGATGATGTCGGACCCACGGATGAAAGAGTTCGGCGAGTCCATGCCGTTTGACGGCAAGCGAATGATCTATGGTGGATTCGAATCAATCATCGACGAGTAGGTAGCGTGACGGGCTGTGCGGCGTGCCGTCAGCCCTAAAATTCACAAATGTTGCTCGGCCCAGCGTAAGAAATCCTCTTTCGGTAATGCCTTGCTGTAGAGCCAGCCCTGACCGTAGTGCACGCCATGCTGGCGTAGCCACTCTTCTTGTTTACTGGTTTCGATTCCCTCCGCAACCATTTTCAGTTTCAGTGTTTTTGCCATTTCGATGATATGCGGCGTGACATTTTTATATTCCAGCGCATCAACGAAAGATTTATCGATCTTCAGAATGTCGACATCCAGATCCTGTAAATAGCTTAAACTTGAATACCCTGTACCAAAATCATCGAGATAAATTTCATGGCCCGCCTCCCGGTAGCGAGAAATTATCGGGGCGCTGGTTTTCGGATCGGCAAACTCGCGTTCAGTGAGTTCAAGCGCGATCTGTCTGGGATTAACCTGATAGTGATTGATCATTTCACGCAGCAATTGCGGGATTTTTTCCGAGGTGAGCACGGTGGATTCAAGATTGATCGAAATATGCTGCTGAGGATGCTGACGCAGCCAGTCGCCCATATCTTCAAAGACGCTTCTTATAATCAGTAGCGTCAATGGCTCAGAAAGGCCCGTTTGCTGTGCCAGCGGAATAAAACTATCTGGTGACAACCAACTACCGTCTGTCTGCGGCCAGCGCGCCAGTGCCTCAGCACCGACAATTTTGCCATTGGCTAAGGAGACAATCGGCTGATAGTGCACGCAAATATCACGATTTTCGATAGCATCCTGCAGCCGATGATGCGGTGACTGGATACGGCGCAAAATACGCAGCACAAACATCGCTGCCAGCAGGCCAATCACCAACCCGAGCGGTAACCAAATAAAGACTTGCCGATGCCAGCCTTTCTGCAACATTTTCGTTGAAGCCCAGGTGATGATCGAAATATTCATCTCCGGTAAGGGCTGGATATCGTAAATGATTCCATTATTTTCGATATGCTCACCGGGTGTTTTTTGTAGCCTGGTAATAATTCCCTGAGCAAGTTCATCGCTGCTGGTTATGACAACGTTATGGGCATTGCCAATAATGGCGGCATCAATTTGCCATGAGCTATAGGGAATAACATCAATAAAGGAGGCAGGGTCGATCATGACGACATAATGTGCCGTTCCCATGGCGACCATGTAACGGATAATGCCTAAATCGCTATGCGATGTTAACCAGACACGATAACCATCTTTCGAAATTTTACCTGGCTCGGGGAAGGTATCGGGCGGGCTTTCATGCTCCAGAGACGAACACTGGGGAACGTTGTTATCGATATAAACCACTTCCTGAATATAGCGATAACTGTAAGATACCCGACGCATTTCCATGAGATGGGCTTCGCTACAGGCAGCGCCTTGCCATCTTTCCAGCTCTTGCAGCGCATCTTTCCCTTGTGTCGCCACCTTATTGGCCCGAATAGCGACGCGGGAGGAATACGTATTCAGCTCTTCAATAAATGATGTTTCTACCTGCTGATGGGCCAGCCAGATGCTTAAGCCGACAGGCAGCAATACTGAAAGAATCAGAACTCCCGAAATAAGGCTGACCAGATGTCGTGTTCTCACCAGCATATCCTTATTAACACAGTGTAGGGAAAGTATATCTGATTGTGGAAAAAGGCTGGCAGGAGATAAGGAAGTAGGGCTGGTATTTCGTGAAGTGATGGGTGGAAACGATCGTTGTCATTTGACCAGGCGTAGAGCTTTACGCCTGGTATGTAACCCTAACTTAAGATGTTGATTCGGCGCGAGCGAGGGTAAAAATATCGTAAAAAGATAGTTCACCTTTACGGACGATCATTTTTTGCAGTTGTTCTTTATGAACATCCGCGACACGCGGAGAGTTCAGGATGGCTTCAACCAGTGCGGCAGGTACAAAGCGCGTGTTGTACCATTCGCCGTTATAGCAAACGCGGAAATCCAGCACGTCGATATCTTCATAGCGGTAACGTGGGTAGACATCGAAAAAGAAGAAACCATTAAGCAGGATAAATAATACAACCAGTAGCCAGACAGAGCCTGAAAGCGTTTCGGATTGCAACATCACCGCCAGGGTAGCAAAAAAAGCAACGTACATACCGATAAACAGCCCCGGATGTTTACGGATAAAACTGATACTAAAGCGGGGTTTGTTGTCGCGTTTTTCGCGGGTATTCAGAGACTCAATCGTTTCTGTCAGCAGGCGTTGTATTTCGGTCATCGTTTGCCTTCGTGATATCTGCAACTTTCCAGGGAACACCCTATTTTAACGTGGGAATAGTAGAGGGGAAGTAACAGATTTGCCACGATTTTGCATAACAGTTGAGAAAAGCTGGTTACAATTTTTTAATGATTCTGGCTGGATTACCGCCCACGACAACGTTGTCCGGGACATCTTTTGTGACAACTGCACCTGAGGCTACCACGACGTTATCACCAATGGTCACACCAGGGTTAATGACTGCACGTCCGCCAATCCAGACGTTATTACCGATGGTGACGGGTTTCCCCAGTTCAGCACCGCTATTACGTGCTACAGGGTCGATGGGATGTGTTGCCGTGTAGATATGAACGCCTGGTGCCAACATACAGTTATCACCAATGCGAATAGGGCAGACATCAAGCATCACGCAATCGAAGTTGGCGAAAAAATTATTGCCGAGAAAAATGTTATAGCCATAGTCACAGCGAAACGTTGGCTCAATATAAGCCTCTGTCACCTGACCGAATAAATCAGCAAGAATTTGCTGGCGTAATGTGTGCTCTTCCGCCAGGGAATGATTGTATCGGTGAATAAGCCGACGAGCTCGCAGGCGATCGCGAGATAACGCCTCATCTGCCGAGTGATACAACTCACCAGCAATCATCTTTTCTTTTTCTGTGCTCATTACTGACTTCCGGTTGCTGAAAATGCGGCAACACAGTAAGACGAAAAGTCAGTGAAGAGAACGTTCCCATTACATCTGTGTGATGAAGATCACATAGGGTATGTCTTCATGGCGAAAAAAGTGCAAAATTCTTAATAAACAGCCAGTTATAGCTCCGAAAGTGAGTTATTTATTAGCGAATAAATTTCCATACTGAGGAAGGGATCTTGTCGTACAGTTTATTCATGGTCAATTCGGCGAGGCGGTGATCTGCGGCTGAGTAAAATACCGCCAGTTCATTATCTGATAATTCGTATTTATTTTTCTCGATAACACGCTCCAGCGTGTCAATTGTCTGGCAACGACGTAAACGCATTAAATAATCGGTTTTCGTTAAAGGTTTTTCGGACATACTTCTACCCATGGTTGTAATAATTCTAACAAGATAAACTCGCAGGATTCTCTTTCGTCGCATTGACAAAACAACGGAATAGTCGATTACCTGACTTCCGCCATTTCTGAAGATCCTGCATATTAATACCATAACTACTGAACAACATAAAGGTGTCATCCAGATATTCGTCGATCTGCTCAATGAGCTTATTGTCTTCATTATACTTAATTTTGTAATTAAGTGCGAAGGTCGCAATATGCTCAATCAGTTCATTCAACTGGAGGTTGATCGCCGAGGTTGGGTCGTTAACCCAGCCATGATTGCTTTCTTCAAGGTTTGCAAGGCAGTCATGATACAGGGTTTCACAGAGAAACTTAAGCTGTGCGATATCATGTCTTTTGGGTGAGTATTCATCCATAACGCGTCCCCTTCTTAGCGGTTGAACTAACGGACACCTTTCGGGATGGAAAAAACTTACTGACCTGGACTTGCCCTCTCGTTTGTTAGCTTAACTATAAGCCACTCTTTGTAGGTTTTCATCGCATTATTACGAAAAATTACAATTAGGAAGGAAGCGGGACAGGACTCACTTTTTCATACTAGCACCAACCCGCAGCAGGTAAAAGCAGTTTGCTCGAACTGTTCATAACATTTCAGAATTATCGCCAGAAGAAATTGGTGACACTAATACCAGGATTGCTCTGAATATGACGTAATAACCGAGGAATGAATAAAGAATTACCGCAAATAATTAAGAATAGCCTCTAAATGGTTATGGATTATTAAATCTATTAGCACTACTTAATATAAATTAACTAACAATCAGTATTTTTTATGAATTTTATACGTGGTTAATACTGGTTTTCGTATGAGATCCTGAGTTGGTGGTTCAATACATCCTTAATGTTCGTAGGTTATGCATAAAAAAGGCCGCTTGCGCGGCCTTAGTGATTACACGTTGTATCAATGATGATCGACAGTATGGCTGTGCTCGATATCTTCATTCTTGCGGCTAAAGCGGCGGCGAACCACCACAAAGAATACCGGAACGAAGAAGATTGCCAGTACCGTTGCGGTCACCATCCCGCCCATTACACCGGTACCTACTGCGTTCTGCGCGCCGGAACCAGCACCAGTACTGATAACCAGCGGCATAACGCCGAGGATAAACGCCAACGAGGTCATCAGGATTGGGCGTAAACGCATCCGCACCGCATCAAGCGTCGCTTCAATCAGACCTTTACCTTCTTTATCCATCAAGTCTTTGGCGAATTCGACGATAAGTATCGCGTTCTTCGCCGACAAACCAATGGTTGTGAGCAGGCCTACCTGGAAGTAAACGTCATTGGTCAGGCCACGGAAGGTGGCAGCCAGCAACGCACCGATAACCCCCAGCGGAACGACCAGCATAACGGAGAACGGAATCGACCAGCTCTCGTACAGCGCAGCCAGACACAGGAACACGACAATCAACGAAATCGCGTACAGTGAAGGTGCCTGGTTGCCGGAGAGACGTTCCTGATAGGACATTCCCGTCCAGTCATAGCCAACACCGGTAGGCAGTTTGCTCGCCAGTTGTTCCATCAGCTCCATTGCTTCACCGGTACTTTTACCCGGTGCCGCCTGGCCTAAGATTTCCATAGATGGCAGGCCGTTGTAACGTTCCAGACGCGGCGAACCGTACTCCCAACGAGAAGAGGAGAACGCCGAGAACGGCACCATCTGACCATCAGCAGCACGAACATACCAGTCGCCGATATCATCCGGCAGCATACGGTATTTCGCTTCTGACATGACGTAAACTTTCTTCACACGACCGCGGTCGATAAAGTCATTCACATAGCTACCGCCCCATGCAGCGCCCAGAGTGGTGTTAATGTCGTTGATAGAAACACCCAGCGCCTGCGCTTTTTCCTGGTCGATATCAATCTTAAACTGCGGGGTATCTTCCAGACCGTTTGGACGTACGCTGGTCAACATATCAGGGTGCTTCGCTGCTTCTGCAAGCAACTGGTTACGCGCCTGAGTCAGTTTTTCGTGACCAAGGCCAGCCTGGTCAATCAGCTCAAAGTCAAAGCCGGTTGCGGTACCCAGTTCCACGATTGCGGGCAGGTTAAAGGCGAAAACCATCGCATCTTTGATTTGCGAGAAAGCACGTGTTGCACGCATGGTAATCGCTTCAACTTTGTTTTCTTCGCCCGGACGATCGGCCCAGTCCTTCAAGGAAACGAACGCAATACCGGTATTCTGACCACGTCCCGCAAAGCCGAAGCCGTTAACGGCGAACACCGACTCAACGTTGTTCTTTTCTTTGGTCAGATAGTAATTCGTTACCTCATTGAGCACTTTCTGCGTACGTTCCTGCGTTGCACCTGCTGGCAGCTGAACCATGGTCATAAATACGCCCTGGTCCTCATCTGGCAAGAAGGAGCTTGGCAGACGCACGAACAGATAGGCCATACCGACCACGATGATCAGATACAGCACCAGGTAACGCCCCGTACTGCGCAGAATACCGCCTACGCTGTCGGTGTAGTGGTGCGTGCTCTTCTCGAACATGCGGTTAAACCAGCCGAAGAAGCCTTTTTTACCTTCCCCGTGATCGCCTTTGGCAATCGGTTTCAGCATGGTGGCACAAAGAGCCGGAGTCAGGATCAACGCCACCAGTACCGACAGCGCCATTGCTGAAACAATGGTAATAGAGAACTGACGATAGATAGCACCAGTAGAACCGCCAAAGAAGGCCATCGGTACGAATACCGCCGACAGTACCATCGCGATACCGACCAGAGCGCCCTGAATCTGCCCCATCGACTTACGGGTGGCTTCTTTTGGCGGCAAACCTTCTTCCGCCATCACACGCTCAACGTTTTCTACCACAACGATGGCGTCATCCACCAACAGGCCGATGGCGAGCACCATCCCGAACATTGTTAGCGTGTTTATCGAGAAGCCAAAGGCGGCAAGGACGGCAAAGGTCCCGAGCAATACCACCGGTACGGCAATGGTCGGAATCAACGTCGCGCGGAAGTTCTGCAAGAACAGATACATTACCAGGAACACGAGGATGATCGCTTCGACCAGCGTTTTAACCACTTCGTGAATAGAGATTTTCACGAACGGTGTGGTGTCATACGGGTAAACAATTTTCAGACCCGACGGGAAGAACGGTTCCATCTTCGCCAGTTCAGCACGGATTGCCGCAGCGGTATCCAGCGCGTTCGCACCGGTCGCCAGCTTGATCCCCAGACCGGAAGCCGGTTGGCCGTTAAACTCTGCGATGATGTCGTAGTTCTCACCACCCAGCTCAATTTTCGCCACATCACGCAGTAGCACGCGGGAACCATCCTGATTCACTTTCAGCAGGATTTTGCCGAACTCTTCAGTAGAGGTCAGACGCGTCTGAGCAATAATAGAGGCGTTAAGCTGTTGGCCTTTCACCGGCGGCGTACCACCGAGCTGACCAGCTGCAACCTGGGCGTTCTGTGCTTTGATGGCGGTAATGACATCAACCGGCGTTAGCTGGAATTTGTTCAGTTCATTCGGGTTCATCCAGATACGCATCGCGTACTGTGAACCGAACAACTGAACGTCACCCACGCCCGACGTACGGCTGATGGCATCTTTCATATTCGCCGCCACGTAGTCGGAGATATCCTCCTGCGTCATGGTGCCATCGGTGTTGATAACGCCGACAACCATCAGGAAGCTGCTGGATGATTTCTCAACGCTCACCCCTTGCTGCTGTACTTCTTGCGGCAGCAACGGCATCGCCAGCTGCAGTTTGTTCTGCACCTGAACCTGCGCGATATCCGCATCAGTACCAGACTCAAAGGTCAGGGTGATCTGCACGGTACCCGTGGAGTCACTGTTAGAGGACATGTACATCAGGTTATCGATACCGTTCATATTCTGTTCGATAACCTGTGTCACCGTGTCCTGCACTGTTTTCGCATCAGCGCCAGGGTAGGAGGCGGAGATCGTTACTGCCGGCGGTGCAATCGTAGGATATTGCGCCACCGGCAGTTTGAGGATCGCCAGCCCCCCTGCCAACATGATGATAATGGCGATCACCCACGCAAAAATCGGGCGATCGATAAAGAAATTAGGCATGTCTTAACGGCTCCTGTTTAAGTTAAGACTTGGACTGTTCAGGCTGAGCACCGCTTGCGGCTTGCTGGTTATTATCAGCGGTAACTTCTTGTGCTTTTACCTGGACACCAGGACGCACTTTCTGCAGCCCACTTATTACTACGCGATCGCCTGCTTTCAGACCTTCTGTCACCAGCCACTTATCGCCGATAGCCTGGCTTGCAACGATCGGACGGGTTTCCACTTTGTCATCCGCGCCAACCACCAGTACGGTGGCATCGCCACGCGGCGTACGGGTTACGCCCTGTTGCGGGACTAAAATAGCGTTTGGATTAAGCCCTTCTTCCAGACGTGCACGCACGAACATACCCGGCAGCAGAGTGTGATCCGGGTTCGGGAAGATAGCGCGTAGGGTGATAGACCCAGTGGTCTGATCAACGGTAACGTCAGAGAATTCCAGCGTACCGTCCTGCGGGAACTTAATGCCGTCACTGGTGATCAGCGACACTTTGGCTTTGCCGTTCTCTTGTTTCAGCGTGCCATTCGCCAGTTCCTGTTTCAGGCGCAGGAAGTCGTTGCTGGACTGGGTCACATCAACGTAGATCGGATCAAGTTGCTGCACGGTTGCCAGCGCAGTCGCCTGACCGTTCTGTACCAATGCGCCTTCCGTCACGTTTGACTTACCAATGCGACCACTAATCGGAGAGGTGACTTTGGTGTAAGCCAGATTGATTCGCGAAGTTTCAACGGCAGCTTTCGCCGCAGTTACCGCAGCATTCGCCTGTTGCGCATCAGCCAGAGCCTGATCGTACTCTTGCTTACTGATGTACTGAGTACCGAGCAATTTCTGATAACGATTCACCGTCAATTGCGCGATATTGGCTGCAGCCTGGGCTTTCGCCAGATCACCTTTCGCACTGTCGTATGCCGCCTGATAGGTCGCAGGATCAATCTGATAGAGAGAGACACCTGCTTCGATGTCGCTACCTTCTTTGAAATTACGCTTCAGGATAATCCCGCTAACTTGAGGACGAACTTCTGCGATCCGGTAGGCACTGGTGCGACCCGGAAGCTCGGTTGTGATCTGCAGAGGTTCAGTTTTGACTGTTACTACGCCAACGGCGGGCATCTGCTGGCCACCTTGTTGGGCCTGTTTGTCGTCACATCCTGTTAGGGCTAAGCTGCCTGAGAGCATCAGAACGACCGCCAGAGGCGTAAACCCTCTGTTTTTGTTCATATGTAAACCTCGAGTGTCCGATTTCAAATTGGTCAATGGTCAAAAGTTAATAAACCCATTGCTGCGTTTATATTATCGTCGTGCTATGGTACATACATTCACAAATGTATGTAAATCTAACGCCTGTAAATTCACGAACATATGGCACGAAAAACCAAACAAGAAGCGCAAGAAACGCGCCAACACATCCTCGATGTGGCTCTACGTCTTTTCTCACAGCAGGGGGTATCATCCACCTCGCTGGGTGAGATTGCAAAAGCAGCTGGCGTTACGCGCGGTGCAATCTACTGGCATTTTAAAGACAAGTCGGATTTGTTCAGTGAGATCTGGGAACTGTCAGAATCCAATATTGGTGAACTCGAGCTTGAGTATCAGGCAAAATTCCCTGGCGATCCACTCTCAGTATTAAGAGAGATATTAATTCATGTTCTTGAGTCCACGGTGACAGAAGAACGGCGTCGATTATTGATGGAGATTATATTCCACAAATGCGAATTTGTCGGCGAAATGGCTGTTGTGCAACAGGCACAACGTAATCTCTGTCTGGAAAGTTATGACCGTATAGAACAAACGTTAAAACATTGTATTGAAGCGAAAATGTTGCCTGCGGATTTAATGACGCGTCGCGCAGCAATTATTATGCGCGGCTATATTTCCGGCCTGATGGAAAACTGGCTCTTTGCCCCGCAATCTTTTGATCTTAAAAAAGAAGCCCGCGATTACGTCGCCATCTTACTGGAGATGTATCTCCTGTGCCCCACGCTTCGTAACCCTGCCACTAACGAATAACCCTGAATCTGACTCCAGGAATTTTCCTGGACATTTTCGTCGTTGCTATTCTGGTTCACTGCGTCGTGATATTCTTGCGGTTTGACTTTTTCAGGTCGTTCTTCAGGTTCAGAAACCTTCATTCATCATGACTATGTTCCAGTATTACAAACGATCACGGCATTTTGTTTTTTCAGCATTTATTGCTTTTGTTTTTGTCTTGTTATGCCAGAACACGGCGTTTGCACGGGCGTCATCGAATGGTGATTTACCGACAAAAGCGGACCTGCAGGCACAACTTGACTCACTGAATAAACAAAAAGATCTTTCTGCTCAGGACAAACTGGTGCAGCAGGATCTGACAGATACATTAGCCACCCTCGATAAAATCGATCGCGTAAAAGAAGAGACAGTTCAGCTACGGCAAAAAGTCGCTGAAGCGCCGGAAAAAATGCGCCAGGCGACCGCGGCGTTAACAGCACTTAGTGATGTCGATAACGACGAAGAAACGCGCAAAATTCTGAGCACGCTTTCGTTGCGCCAGCTGGAAACTCGCGTTGCCCAGGCGCTGGACGATTTGCAAAACGCACAAAACGATCTGGCGTCTTATAACAGCCAACTGGTTTCGCTACAGACGCAGCCCGAACGCGTACAAAATGCGATGTATAACGCTTCGCAGCAGCTGCAACAAATTCGCAGTCGTCTGGATGGGACTGATGTCGGCGAGACTGCCTTACGTCCCAGCCAGAAAGTGTTAATGCAGGTCCAGCAGGCTTTGCTGAATGCCGAGATTGACCAGCAGCGTAAAAGCCTGGAAGGGAACACTGTCTTGCAGGATACCTTGCAAAAGCAGCGTGATTACGTGACGGCGAACAGCGCCCGTCTGGAGCACCAGTTACAACTGTTGCAAGAAGCGGTAAACAGCAAGCGCCTGACTTTAACCGAAAAAACGGCGCAGGAAGCTGTCTCCCCGGATGAAGCCGCGCGTATTCAGGCTAATCCGCTGGTGAAGCAGGAACTGGAAATTAACCAGCAGTTAAGTCAGCGTCTGATTACCGCGACTCAAAACGGTAATCAGTTGATGCAGCAAAACATTAAAGTCAAAAACTGGCTGGAGCGTGCGCTGCAATCGGAACGTAATATTAAGGAGCAGATTGCCGTTCTGAAGGGCAGTCTGCTGTTGTCACGTATCCTGTACCAGCAACAACAAACACTCCCCTCGGCAGATGAACTGGAAAACATGACCAACCGCATCGCGGATTTGCGTCTCGAACAGTTTGAAGTCAACCAGCAGCGTGACGCGCTGTTCCAGAGCGATGCGTTCGTCAGCAAACTGGAAGAAGGTCACACCAACGAAGTCAACAGCGAAGTTCACGATGCATTATTGCAAGTAGTTGATATGCGTCGCGAATTGCTGGATCAGCTTAACAAACAGTTGGGTAACCAGTTGATGATGGCCATTAACCTGCAAATCAACCAGCAGCAGTTAATGAGTGTGTCGAAAAACCTGAAATCCATCCTGACGCAGCAAATTTTTTGGGTGAACAGTAACCGCCCGATGGACTGGGACTGGATTAAAGCGTTCCCGCAAACGCTGAAAGATGAATTTAAGTCGATGAAAATCACGGTGAACTGGGAAAAAGCCTGGCCCGCCGTATTCATCGCCTTCCTCGCTGGTTTGCCGCTGCTGTTGATTGCCGGGCTGATCCACTGGCGTCTGGGCTGGCTGAAAGCGTATCAACAAAAACTGGCTTCCGCTGTGGGTTCCCTGCGTAACGACAGCCAGCTCAACACACCAAAAGCGATCCTTATCGACCTGATCCGCGCACTGCCGGTGTGCCTGATTATTCTCGCTGTCGGCCTGATTCTGCTGACTATGCAGCTCAATATCAGCGAGTTATTGTGGTCGTTCAGCAAAAAACTGGCGATTTTCTGGCTGGTATTTGGCCTGTGCTGGAAAGTGCTGGAGAAAAATGGTGTTGCCGTGCGTCACTTTGGTATGCCGGAACAGCAGACCAGCCACTGGCGTCGGCAAATTGTCCGCATCAGCCTCGCGTTGCTGCCGATCCATTTCTGGTCTGTGGTGGCAGAACTCTCCCCGCTGCATCTGATGGATGATGTGCTGGGGCAGGCGATGATTTTCTTCAACCTGCTGCTGATTGCCTTCCTGGTGTGGCCGATGTGCCGCGAAAGCTGGCGTGATAAAGAGTCGCACACCATGCGACTGGTCACCATTACCGTGCTGTCGATTATCCCGATTGCGTTGATGGTGCTGACCGCCACGGGTTACTTCTACACCACGCTGCGCCTCTCCGGGCGTTGGATTGAAACCGTTTATTTGGTGATCATCTGGAACCTGCTGTACCAGACGGTATTGCGCGGCTTAAGCGTAGCGGCGCGGCGTATCGCCTGGCGTCGTGCACTGGCGCGTCGGCAGAATCTGGTGAAAGAGGGCGCAGAAGGTGCCGAACCGCCGGAAGAACCCACCATTGCGCTGGAGCAGGTTAACCAGCAGACGCTGCGTATTACCATGTTGCTGATGTTTGCGCTGTTCGGTGTCATGTTCTGGGCAATTTGGTCTGATTTGATCACCGTGTTCAGCTATCTCGACAGCATTACGCTCTGGCATTACAACGGTACTGAAGCTGGTGCTGCGGTGGTGAAAAACGTCACCATGGGCAGTCTGTTGTTTGCGATTATCGCCTCAATGGTGGCCTGGGCGTTGATTCGCAACCTGCCTGGTTTACTGGAAGTGCTGGTGCTCTCGCGACTGAATATGCGCCAGGGGGCATCGTATGCCATCACCACTATCCTTAACTACATCATCATTGCCGTTGGTGCGATGACGGTGTTCGGATCGCTGGGCGTCTCGTGGGATAAACTCCAGTGGCTGGCGGCAGCATTATCCGTAGGTCTTGGTTTTGGTTTACAAGAGATCTTCGGTAACTTCGTTTCCGGTTTGATCATTCTGTTCGAACGTCCGGTGCGCATAGGCGACACGGTAACCATTGGTAGCTTCTCGGGTACGGTCAGCAAGATCCGTATTCGTGCGACAACGATTACCGATTTCGATCGCAAAGAAGTGATTATCCCGAACAAAGCGTTTGTTACCGAGCGTCTGATCAACTGGTCGTTGACTGACACGACTACGCGTCTGGTGATCCGTCTCGGCGTAGCTTATGGCTCCGATCTGGAAAAAGTGCGTAAAGTGTTGCTGAAGGCGGCGACTGAGCACCCAAGGGTGATGCACGAACCAATGCCGGAAGTCTTCTTTACGGCATTTGGTGCCAGCACGTTGGATCATGAGCTGCGTCTGTATGTGCGTGAACTGCGTGACCGTAGCCGTACTGTCGATGAGCTGAACCGTACTATCGATCAGTTGTGCCGTGAAAACGACATCAACATTGCCTTTAACCAGCTTGAAGTGCATCTGCACAACGAGAAGGGCGATGAGGTGACGGAAGTCAAACGCGACTACAAAGGCGACGATCCGACACCAGCGGTTGGGTAATAACCAAAGGGGGCGACATTTAGTTGCCCCGAGATTACTAACAAAGTGCGCGTTGTTCATGCCGGATGCGGCGTGACCGCCTTATCCGGCCTACGAAACCGCAAGAATTCAATATATTGCAGGAGCGGTGTAGGCCTGATAAGCGTAGCGCATCAGGCAGTTTTGCGTTTGCCCACAATCTTAGGGGACATTTAGCGGCCCCATTTATTTCTCACTTTTCCGCCTCATCATCGCGCGTTAATTTCTTTTCATAATCGCGTTTTACAATATCCAGCGCGCGCAGCACGGTGCGGGCTGGGATCTGATTTTCTTCCAGCAGCACAATCAAATCGACGGCCAGTTTGACATCGTCAGGGGCATTTTCCAGTGACATACTCTCTCCATTGCTAGCGGGTTAAACGCGCTAACCTGTTTTCGATTTTTTCCAGCGCATGGCGGCAGCGTGCCAGGCGCGCTTCATAGGCTTCCACTTCACGATGCAGCGTCTGCTGTTCCACGAGATCGGTCGCTCGTGCCAGACGGGCTCTACGTTCGGCAACCATCTCACGTAGCCGCCGCTCAAAATCCTGATGCTGAATACGTTTACGCTGCCAGCGGGCAATTTTCGGTGGTGCGCTATCCCACTCGCGTAGCGACCAGGCTGTGGCTTCACGCGCTATAGCCTCCAGTTGCGCCGCCAGATGTTCTGCCAGCCAGGCGACTTGCGGCAGCTGTTGCTGCTCAACCGCATGACGAAGCGCAGCCAGGTTATCGCCCGCCTCATCGAGACAAGCCTGTAGTGTTGTCGCACGGGTCTGAAAAAGGTGCCTGTCAAAACGGGCACTTAGCGTGGCAAATTGCGCTACCGGGGCACAACGCTGACGCAGCGTGGCGAGCTGTCCTTCCAGTTTTTCCAGCAGCAGGGCGGTTTTCACGATAAGACCTCAATGAAAATGATAATTGTTATGCTAAAGTAGCCACTCTGTAAGCTGACAACACTCAATATGCAACGAATCATTTTAATCATCATTGGCTGGCTGGCGGTAGTGCTGGGTACGCTGGGCGTGGTATTACCGGTATTACCGACGACGCCGTTTATTCTGCTGGCGGCCTGGTGCTTTGCCCGTTCTTCCCCGCGCTTTCACGCCTGGTTGCTGTACCGCTCATGGTTTGGCAGCTATCTACGTTTCTGGCAGAAACATCATGCGATGCCGCGCGGCGCAAAACCACGGGCGATTTTGCTTATTTTGATTACGTTTACGATTTCGCTGTGGTTCGTCCAGATGCCGTGGGTGCGCATCATGTTGCTGGTAATTCTCGCCTGTTTGCTTTTTTATATGTGGCGAATTCCGGTGATTGATGAAAAGCAAGAAAAGCACTGAAGCACAACAATCGCAGTTGCAATTATTGCGTACAGCCAGTACATTCTGGCGTTTTCGAGCACAGGCGCAGGCGGTCAAAGGTTAAACAACTGTTACTTTTGATACGTTTAAAACGCGCCGTGAGTACCACCGTAACAAGCAGGCATACACTTATGACCGCGACTGCACAGCAGCTTGAGTATCTCAAAAATAGCATCAAAAGCATTCAGGACTACCCAAAACCCGGCATTCTTTTCCGCGATGTCACCAGCTTACTGGAAGACCCGAAAGCTTACGCTCTCAGCATCGACTTGCTGGTTGAGCGTTACAAAAATGCGGGCATTACCAAAGTGGTCGGCACCGAAGCGCGTGGCTTCTTGTTTGGCGCTCCGGTAGCTCTGGGTCTGGGCGTTGGCTTTGTACCGGTCCGTAAACCGGGCAAACTGCCGCGTGAAACCATCAGTGAAACTTACGACCTGGAATACGGCACCGATCAGCTGGAAATCCACGTTGATGCCATCAAACCGGGCGACAAAGTTCTGGTGGTGGACGATCTGCTGGCAACCGGCGGCACTATCGAAGCGACCGTTAAACTGATCCGTCGTCTGGGTGGTGAAGTAGCTGACGCTGCGTTCATTATCAACCTGTTCGATCTCGGCGGCGAACAGCGTCTCGAAAAACAGGGCATTACCAGCTACAGCCTTGTCCCGTTCCCGGGCCATTAATTATCGTCAGTCTTGCGCTGCTCACGCTACGGGCAGCACAAGATGTGCATTCAGCCTCGCCGTTCTGACGGGGCTGTGTTAGCATTACCCCTTCGTGAATCCACCTTCCAGCGTTTCAGAGCCTGCCAATGAGTTATCAGGTCTTAGCCCGAAAATGGCGCCCACAAACCTTTGCTGACGTCGTCGGCCAGGAACATGTGCTGACCGCACTGGCGAACGGCTTGTCGTTAGGGCGTATTCATCATGCTTATCTTTTTTCCGGCACCCGTGGCGTCGGAAAAACCTCTATCGCCCGACTGTTGGCGAAGGGGCTAAACTGCGAAACCGGCATTACCGCGACGCCGTGCGGCGTGTGCGATAACTGTCGTGAAATCGAGCAGGGGCGCTTTGTCGATCTGATTGAAATCGACGCCGCCTCGCGCACTAAAGTCGAAGATACCCGCGACCTGCTGGATAACGTTCAGTACGCTCCGGCGCGTGGTCGTTTCAAAGTTTATCTCATCGACGAAGTGCATATGCTGTCGCGTCACAGCTTTAACGCACTGTTAAAAACCCTTGAAGAGCCGCCAGAGCACGTTAAGTTTTTGCTGGCGACGACCGATCCGCAGAAATTGCCGGTGACGATTTTGTCACGCTGTCTGCAATTTCATCTCAAGGCGCTGGATGTCGAGCAAATTCGCCATCAGCTTGAGCACATCCTCAACGAAGAACATATCGCTCACGAGCCGCGGGCGCTGCAATTGTTGGCACGCGCCGCTGAAGGCAGCCTGCGAGATGCCTTAAGTCTGACCGACCAGGCGATTGCCAGCGGTGACGGCCAGGTTTCAACCCAGGCCGTCAGTGCGATGCTGGGTACGCTTGACGACGATCAGGCGTTATCGCTGGTTGAAGCGATGGTCGAGGCCAACGGCGAGCGCGTAATGGCGCTAATTAATGAAGCTGCTGCCCGTGGTATCGAGTGGGAAGCGTTGCTGGTGGAAATGCTCGGTCTGTTGCATCGTATTGCGATGGTACAACTTTCGCCTGCTGCTCTTGGCAACGACATGGCCGCCATTGAGCTGCGGATGCGTGAACTGGCGCGCACCATACCGCCGACGGATATTCAGCTTTACTATCAGACGCTGTTGATTGGTCGCAAAGAATTACCGTATGCGCCAGACCGCCGTATGGGTGTTGAGATGACGCTGCTGCGCGCGCTGGCGTTCCATCCGCGTATGCCTCTGCCTGAGCCAGAAGTGCCACGCCAGTCCTTTGCGCCCGTTGCGCCAACGGCAGTAATGACGCCAACCCAGGTGCCGCCACAACCGCAATCAGCGCCGCAGCAGGCACCGACTGTACCGCTCCCGGAAACCACCAGCCAGGTGCTGGCGGCGCGCCAGCAGTTGCAGCGCGTGCAGGGAGCAACCAAAGCAAAAAAGAGTGAACCGGCAGCCGCTACCCGCGCGCGGCCGGTGAATAACGCTGCGCTGGAAAGACTGGCTTCGGTCACCGATCGCGTTCAGGCGCGCCCGGTGCCATCGGCGCTGGAAAAAGCGCCAGCCAAAAAAGAAGCGTATCGCTGGAAGGCGACCACTCCAGTGATGCAGCAAAAAGAAGTGGTCGCCACGCCGAAGGCGCTGAAAAAAGCGCTGGAACATGAAAAAACGCCGGAACTGGCGGCGAAGCTGGCGGCAGAAGCCATTGAGCGCGACCCGTGGGCGGCTCAGGTGAGTCAACTTTCGCTACCAAAACTGGTCGAACAGGTGGCGTTAAATGCCTGGAAAGAGGAGAGCGACAACGCAGTATGTCTGCATTTGCGCTCCTCTCAGCGGCATTTGAACAACCGCGGCGCACAGCAAAAACTGGCTGAAGCGTTGAGCACGTTAAAAGGTTCAACGGTTGAACTGACTATCGTTGAAGATGATAATCCCGCGGTGCGTACGCCGCTGGAATGGCGTCAGGCGATATACGAAGAAAAACTTGCGCAGGCGCGCGAGTCCATTATTGCGGATAATAATATTCAGACCCTGCGTCGATTCTTCGATGCGGAGCTGGATGAAGAAAGTATCCGCCCCATTTGATCGTAAGCACAGCTTACGTTCGTCATCCTTAACGTGATTGAGAGAGAAACCTATGTTTGGTAAAGGCGGTCTGGGTAACCTGATGAAGCAAGCCCAGCAGATGCAAGAAAAAATGCAGAAAATGCAGGAAGAGATCGCGCAGCTGGAAGTCACCGGCGAATCTGGCGCAGGTCTGGTAAAAGTGACCATCAACGGTGCACACAACTGCCGTCGCGTAGAGATCGACCCGAGCCTGCTGGAAGACGACAAAGAGATGCTGGAAGACCTGGTGGCTGCAGCATTCAACGACGCAGCACGTCGTATTGAAGAAACGCAGAAAGAAAAAATGGCCTCTGTATCCTCCGGAATGCAGCTGCCGCCTGGCTTTAAGATGCCGTTCTGATGCAAACCAGCCCGCTGTTAACACAGCTTATGGAAGCACTGCGCTGTCTGCCGGGCGTTGGCCCGAAGTCGGCGCAGCGTATGGCGTTCACGCTGCTTCAGCGCGATCGTAGCGGCGGGATGCGTCTGGCGCAGGCGCTCACCCGGGCGATGTCGGAAATCGGTCACTGCGCCGATTGCCGCACCTTCACCGAACAGGAAGTCTGTAACATCTGTTCGAATCCGCGTCGTCAGGAAAACGGTCAAATCTGCGTGGTGGAGAGTCCGGCGGACATCTACGCCATTGAGCAGACGGGGCAGTTTTCAGGCCGTTATTTTGTGTTGATGGGGCACCTGTCACCGCTGGACGGCATCGGTCCTGATGATATCGGGCTTGATCGTCTGGAACAGCGTCTGGCAGAGGAAAAAATCACTGAAGTGATCCTCGCCACCAACCCCACGGTTGAAGGTGAAGCTACCGCTAACTACATTGCCGAGCTTTGTGCGCAATATGACGTGGAAGCCAGCCGAATCGCTCATGGCGTACCGGTTGGCGGCGAACTGGAAATGGTCGATGGCACCACGCTGTCACACTCCCTTGCCGGGCGTCATAAGATTCGTTTTTAAGCAAACGAGAGCAGGATCACCTGCTCTCGCTTGAAATTATTCTCCCTTGTCCCCATCTCTCCCTCATCCTGTTTTTAACCTTAAAATGGCATTATTGAGGTAGACCTACATGAAAGGACAAGAAACTCGTGGTTTTCAGTCAGAAGTGAAACAGCTTCTGCACCTGATGATCCATTCTCTCTATTCCAATAAAGAAATCTTCCTGCGTGAGCTTATCTCTAACGCCTCCGATGCGGCGGACAAGCTGCGTTTCCGCGCGCTTTCTAACCCGGACCTGTACGAAGGTGATGGTGAACTACGCGTTCGTGTCTCTTTCGATAAAGACAAGCGCACGCTGACCATCTCCGATAACGGCGTGGGGATGACCCGCGACGAAGTGATTGACCATCTGGGGACTATCGCTAAATCCGGCACCAAATCATTCCTCGAATCCCTGGGCTCTGACCAGGCGAAAGACAGCCAGCTGATCGGTCAGTTTGGTGTTGGTTTCTACTCTGCGTTTATCGTGGCTGACAAAGTGACCGTGCGTACTCGCGCGGCAGGCGAAAAACCAGAAAACGGCGTCTTCTGGGAATCGGCTGGCGAAGGTGAATACACCGTTGCCGACATCACTAAAGAAGATCGTGGTACTGAAATCACCCTGCATCTGCGTGAAGGCGAAGACGAGTTCCTCGATGACTGGCGTGTGCGTTCCATCATCAGCAAATATTCCGACCATATCGCGCTGCCGGTAGAGATCGAAAAACGCGAAGAGAAAGACGGCGAAACCATTATCTCCTGGGAGAAAATCAACAAAGCGCAGGCGCTGTGGACTCGTAACAAGTCGGAAATCACCGATGAAGAGTACAAAGAGTTCTACAAACACATCGCCCACGACTTTAACGATCCGCTGACCTGGAGCCACAACCGCGTTGAAGGTAAGCAGGAGTACACCAGCCTGCTGTACATTCCGTCCCAGGCTCCGTGGGATATGTGGAACCGCGATCATAAACACGGCCTGAAACTGTACGTCCAGCGTGTGTTCATCATGGACGACGCAGAACAGTTCATGCCGAACTATCTGCGCTTCGTGCGTGGTCTGATTGACTCCAGCGATCTGCCGCTGAACGTTTCCCGTGAAATCCTCCAGGACAGCACGGTAACGCGTAACCTGCGCAATGCGCTGACCAAGCGTGTGCTGCAAATGCTGGAAAAACTGGCGAAAGACGACGCGGAAAAATACCAGACCTTCTGGCAACAGTTTGGCCTGGTACTGAAAGAAGGTCCGGCGGAAGATTTCGCTAACCAGGAAGCGATCGCCAAATTGCTGCGTTTTGCTTCTACCCATACCGATTCTTCTGCGCAGACCGTATCTCTGGAAGACTACGTTTCCCGCATGAAAGAAGGGCAGGAGAAAATCTACTACATCACCGCAGACAGCTATGCGGCAGCGAAGAGCAGCCCGCACCTGGAACTGCTGCGTAAGAAAGGCATCGAAGTTCTGCTGCTTTCCGACCGCATCGATGAGTGGATGATGAACTATCTGACTGAGTTCGACGGTAAACCGTTCCAGTCGGTGTCTAAAGTTGACGAGTCGCTGGAAAAACTGGCTGACGAAGTTGATGAGAGCGCGAAAGAAGCGGAGAAAGCACTGACTCCGTTCATCGACCGTGTGAAAGCCCTGCTCGGCGAGCGCGTGAAAGATGTCCGTCTGACTCACCGTCTGACCGATACGCCAGCGATCGTTTCGACCGACGCGGACGAAATGAGCACTCAGATGGCGAAACTGTTCGCTGCGGCGGGCCAGAAAGTGCCAGAAGTGAAATACATCTTCGAACTGAACCCGGATCACGTACTGGTGAAACGTGCGGCGGATACTGAAGATGAAGCGAAGTTCAGCGAGTGGGTAGAACTGCTGCTGGATCAGGCGCTGCTGGCAGAACGCGGTACGCTGGAAGATCCGAACCTGTTTATTCGTCGTATGAACCAGCTGCTGGTTTCCTGATGTCATGCCGGATGACCTTCGTGTCATCCGGCATTTTTCTTTTCTTCATCTGCACTTTCCGCAAATTATCTTGCCATTAACCGTTTCAGCCTCAGGTGCCTTTCTTGAGGCAATCGCCTGTTGGTGGTATCGTTTATCGCTTTTTCAAAAAATTCGACACATTTTAAGGGGATTTTCGCAATGCGTATCATTCTGCTTGGCGCTCCGGGCGCGGGGAAAGGGACTCAGGCTCAGTTCATCATGGAGAAATATGGTATTCCGCAAATCTCCACTGGCGATATGCTGCGTGCTGCGGTCAAATCTGGCTCCGAGCTGGGTAAACAAGCAAAGGACATTATGGATGCTGGCAAACTGGTCACCGACGAACTGGTGATCGCGCTGGTTAAAGAGCGCATTGCTCAGGAAGACTGCCGCAACGGTTTCCTGTTGGACGGCTTCCCGCGTACCATTCCGCAGGCAGACGCGATGAAAGAAGCGGGCATCAATGTTGATTACGTTCTGGAATTCGACGTACCGGACGAACTGATTGTTGACCGTATCGTAGGCCGCCGCGTTCACGCGCCGTCTGGTCGTGTTTATCACGTTAAATTCAATCCGCCGAAAGTAGAAGGCAAAGACGACGTTACCGGTGAAGAGCTGACTACCCGTAAAGACGATCAGGAAGAGACCGTACGTAAACGTCTGGTTGAATACCATCAGATGACTGCACCGCTGATCGGCTACTACTCCAAAGAAGCGGAAGCGGGTAACACCAAATACGCGAAAGTTGACGGCACCAAGCCGGTGGCTGAAGTTCGCGCAGCTCTGGAAAAAATTCTCGGCTAATCAAGCCGCCGCAGATCTGCTCTCGGGCAGGTCTGCTCATCCTCCTCAGGCAATACCTCTTACAGCAATTAGTTCTTCTTCTTCACTTTTCCGCTACAATTATCAACAAGTTGAATCGATAAGAGGCGGTAATGCGTCAAACTAAAACCGGTATCCTGCTGGCAAACCTGGGTACGCCTGATGCCCCCACACCTGAAGCGGTAAAACGCTATCTGAAACAATTTTTAAGCGACAGACGCGTGGTTGATACCTCACGGTTGTTATGGTGGCCGTTGCTGCGCGGCGTGATTTTGCCGCTGCGTTCGCCGCGTGTGGCGAAGCTGTATGCCTCTGTCTGGATGGAAGGTGGCTCGCCGCTGATGGTTTACAGCCGCCAGCAACAGCAGGCGCTGGCGCAACGTTTACCGGAGACGCCCGTGGCGCTGGGAATGAGCTACGGCTCGCCATCACTGGAAAGCGCCGTAGATGAACTTCTGGCAGAGCATGTAGATCATATTGTGGTGCTGCCGCTTTATCCGCAATACTCCTGTTCAACGGTCGGTGCGGTATGGGATGAACTGGCACGCATTCTGGCGCGCAAACGTAGCATTCCGGGGATATCGTTTATTCGTGATTACGCCGATAACCACGATTATATTAATGCACTGGCGAACAGCGTACGTGCTTCTTTTGCCAAACATGGCGAACCGGATCTGCTGTTGCTCTCTTATCATGGCATTCCCCAGCGTTATGCAGATGAAGGCGATGATTACCCGCAACGTTGCCGCACAACAACTCGCGAACTCGCTTCCGCACTGGAGATGGCACCGGAAAAAGTGATGATGACCTTTCAGTCGCGCTTTGGTCGGGAACCCTGGCTGATGCCTTATACCGACGAAACGCTGAAAATGCTCGGAGAAAAAGGCGTGGGTCATATTCAGGTGATGTGCCCGGGCTTTGCTGCGGATTGTCTGGAGACGCTGGAAGAGATTGCCGAGCAAAACCGTGAAGTCTTCCTCGGCGCTGGCGGGAAAAAATACGAATATATTCCGGCGCTTAATGCCACGCCGGAGCATATCGAAATGATGGCTAATCTTGTTGCAGCCTATCGCTAAAGAATCGAGCACCGTCGCGTAGAGCATCGTCGGCGGTTTTCATCATCCGTGAATAATGCAAAAAGGCGTGCAGCATACCGGAGTAGAGTTTGAACTCACAAGGTTGCTGGTGTGCCGCTAACGTCTGGTAAAGCAGACGGCTGTCATCCAGCAGTGGATCGAACTCCGCCCCGGCAATAAAACAGGGCGGAACTTCGCGAGTGAGATCATTATTAAACAGGCAGTAATATGGCGACTCGCGGTCCGCGTCGTTGCTTAAATACGCCTCTTCATACATCTGCAAATCCTGTTGCGTTAAGCCATCCCAGACACCACCCAACAGACGACGAGTCACGGAATCCCGTAATCCGTAAAGCCCATACCACAGCAAAACGCCCGCAACTTTACCGCAATCGATCTGTTTATCGCGCAACCACAACGCACTGGCGAGCGCCAGCATGGCACCTGCGGAATCACCAGCAAAACCAATGCGGGACATATTGATTTGATAATCCTCCGCCTGCTGGTGGAAATAACAACAGGCAGCCACAATTTCCTCTATCGCTTGCGGAAAACGCGCTTCAGGTGAAAGGGTGTAATCAATGCCAATCACCGTACATTGGCTGTAGCTTGCCAGCAGGCGCATGATGCGATCGTGGGTATCGAGATTGCCGAGAATAAAACCGCCTCCATGCAAATAAAATAGCGTCGCCGGCCTATCTGGCTGCGGATAAAAGATACGTGTTTTCACCTGCCCATATTTTGTTGGAACCCTGTAAGCTCTGGTTGCCATTTCTGGAGCGCCCACATTCCAGAATCGGCGCTCAAGCGTGTAATACTGTCGTTGCTCAGCAATCGTTCCCGTTGCAGGCCAGGGCGGTAAATCCGGCTGAAGAGTATTCACAACGGTCTTCATTTCAGCAGAGATAAGGTCCAGAACGGGTAATTTGTTTTCCGGCTTCATGCAAAAACTCCTTTCAAATTACGTCATTGTAAGGAACCACTGCCATGAAAATGCGATCCCGCCTGCTGATATTGAAACTGGCTGCGTCTCGCGCGCTCCCGTCAGATTGTGTTAACATTCGCCGCTCAGTTAACCACCCGTAAAAACAACCATGAAATTTCCCGGTAAACGTAAATCCAAACATTACTTCCCCGTAAATGCACGCGATCCGCTGCTTCAGCAATTCCAGCCAGAAAACGAAACCAGCGCCGCCTGGGTAGTGGGTATCGATCAAACGCTGGTCGATATTGAAGCGAAAGTGGATGATGAATTCATTGAGCGTTATGGATTAAGCGCCGGGCATTCATTGGTGATTGAGGATGACGTTGCCGAAGCGCTTTATCAGGAACTAAAACAGAAAAACCTGATTACCCATCAGTTTGCGGGTGGCACCATTGGTAACACCATGCACAACTACTCGGTGCTCGCGGACGACCGTTCGGTGCTGCTGGGCGTCATGTGCAGCAATATTGAAATTGGCAGCTATGCCTATCGTTACCTGTGTAACACCTCCAGCCGTACCGATCTTAACTATCTACAAGGCGTGGATGGCCCAATTGGTCGTTGCTTTACGCTGATTGGCGAGTCCGGGGAACGTACCTTTGCTATCAGCCCCGGCCACATGAACCAGCTGCGGGCTGAAAGTATTCCGGAAGATGTGATTGCCGGAGCCTCGGCACTGGTTCTCACCTCTTATCTGGTGCGTTGCAAGCCGGGTGAACCCATGCCGGAAGCAACCATGAAAGCCATTGAGTACGCGAAGAAATATAACGTACCGGTGGTGCTGACGCTGGGCACCAAGTTTGTCATTGCCGAGAATCCGCAGTGGTGGCAGCAATTCCTCAAAGACCACGTCTCTATCCTTGCGATGAACGAAGATGAAGCCGAAGCGTTGACCGGAGAAAGCGATCCGTTGTTGGCATCTGACAAGGCGCTGGACTGGGTAGATCTGGTGCTGTGCACCGCCGGGCCAATCGGCTTGTATATGGCAGGCTTTACCGAAGACGAAGCGAAACGTAAAACCCAGCATCCGCTGCTGCCGGGTGCTATAGCGGAATTTAACCAGTATGAGTTTAGCCGCGCCATGCGCCACAAGGATTGCCAGAATCCGCTGCGTGTCTATTCGCACATTGCGCCGTACATGGGCGGGCCGGAAAAAATCATGAACACTAATGGAGCAGGGGATGGCGCACTGGCAGCGTTGCTGCATGACATTACCGCCAACAGCTACCACCGTAGCAACGTACCAAACTCCAGCAAACATAAATTCACCTGGTTAACTTATTCATCGTTAGCGCAGGTGTGTAAATATGCTAACCGTGTGAGCTATCAGGTACTGAACCAGCATTCACCTCGTTTAACGCGCGGCTTGCCGGAGCGTGAAGACAGCCTGGAAGAGTCTTACTGGGATCGTTAAGTTATCGTCGGTTCGTAGGCCAGATAAGGCGTTCACGCCGCATCTGGCATTTTGCTTTCAATGCCTGATGCGACGCTGGCGCGTCTTATCAGGCCTACATATCCGCGCCTATTATCCGGCAACCACCGTTTACCCTGTCACCACCTCACCCGCCGGTGGCGTTTCCAGCAGTTCCAGCATAGTACGGGCAATTTCACGCTCACCCATCACTACCTGATTCGCACCACGTTCGGTGATATACGCCACTTCATCGTCATAATGGGCGCGGGCAATAATCTCAATATCCGGATTTTTCGCGCGGGCAGATGCCACAATCTCGCCCGCTTCATAGCCGTTGGGAATCGTCAGGATCAGCCATTTTGCACATTCCAGATGCGCCAGTTGCATAATTTCTTCGTTCGCCGCATTGCCCAATACTGCGCGGACCCCGCGCTCGCGCAGCTCATCAACACGGGTTCGTGACGTCTCAATCACCACCAGCGGAATATCAGAGGCGAGCAATTTCTCCCCCAGCAGGCTGCCTACACGACCGTAACCCACCAGTAGCGCATGGTTGCAAATATCCACTGGGATCTGCTTCTCTTCTTCGATTGCCTCTTCCAGCGTCTGCTCTTCCAGCGTTTCGGTCTTCGCCAGATATTTCTCCAGTAGTGCGAACAGTACCGGGTTGAGCATAATCGACAGGATCGCCCCTGCCAGTACCAGGTTTTGTCCGGCCTGCGGCAGTAAATTCAATGCCATTCCTAGTCCCGCCAGGATAAACGCGAACTCACCAATCTGCGCCAGGCTGGCGGCGATGGTTAACGCCGTGCGCTGGGAGTGACCAAACAAACGCACAAGGAACAGGGCCGCGACCGATTTACCAAACAGAATAATTGCCAGCGTCGCCAGTACTGCCAGCGGTTGCTGAATCAGAATTAACGGATCAAACAACATCCCGACGGAGACAAAAAACAGCACCGCGAACGCATCGCGCAATGGCAGTGTATCGTGGGCGGCACGGTGACTCAGTTCAGACTCGTTCAGTACCATCCCGGCAAAGAACGCACCGAGTGCAAAGGAGACATCAAACAGCTCTACCGCACCAAAGGCAATCCCTAACGCCAGCGCCAGCACCGACAGGGTAAACAGCTCGCGGGAACCGGTTGCTGCGCTGCGTGCCATAATCCACGGCACCAGACGGCGACCTACCAGCATCATAATGGCGATAAATGCGATCACCTTGCCGATGGTGATCCCCATATCGACTGCAAGAGTGGCAAAGCCCACATCGCCCTGTTCCATCATTCCTGCTACCGCGGGTAGCAATACCAGTGTCAGGACCATCACCAGGTCTTCCACAATCAACCAACCGATGGCGATTTGCCCACGCTGACTGTCAATTAATTGCCGTTCTTCAAGTGCGCGCAGTAACACCACGGTACTGGCGGTGGAAAGACATAAGCCGAACACGATACCGGTCATTAACGACCAGCCCAGCACGGCGGAGAGCGCCATACCCAGCAGCGTCGCCACGGCTATCTGGGCGATCGCACCGGGAATGGCGATGGCCTTTACCGCCATCAAATCCTTCAGCGAAAAGTGCAGACCGACGCCAAACATCAACAGAATGACGCCCAGTTCAGCCAGTTCCGGCGCAAGCTTGGTATCGGCAACAAAGCCCGGAGTGAATGGTCCTGCCAGCACACCCGCTAACAGATATCCCACCAGAGGAGAAATACGTAGTTTATTGGCCAGCATGCCGAGGATAAAGGCGAGCACAAGGCCGCCAACAATGGTGGTGATAAGCGGGGTGGCGTGATGCATTCCGTCTCCTTTTCCTGGTGGTTATTGTCCATTTTTGGCCGGGAAAACCAAAATTACAGGTAATAGTTTATGACAATTTCATTGATGATGTTTATGAATAATTGTTGAATTTTGCAGAAAAATGGAATTAGCTGCAAAAAAAGCACGGATCGGAAAACAGAAGGCGGTTTAACAGAGGAAAGGCTTATGGCGACTGTAAAACGATGCAGCCAAAGTTTGCCTTTGGCTGCAATGAAATCAGTCTTTATGCCGGTTATCAGGCAGGAATATGGTCAACATCCCCAATAGTGGCAGGAAAGCACAGATTTTATAGACTAACTCTATGCTGGTGTGGTCGGCGATAAGCCCCAGAACTGCCGCCCCCAGACCTCCCATGCCGAAAGCAAAACCGAAAAACAGTCCAGAAACCATACCGATACGTCCCGGAAGCAGCTCCTGGGCGTAGACCAGAATGGCAGAGAATGCTGAAGCGAGGATAAATCCAATAATCACCGTTAAAACCCCCGTCCAGTGCAGGCTGGCGTAGGGTAAAATCAGCGTAAACGGCGCAACGCCGAGGATAGAGCCCCAAATCACATATTTCCGTCCAATTTTATCCCCTACAGGCCCGCCAATCACCGTACCTGCCGCAACGGCAAACAGGAAGGCAAACAAATGAAGCTGAGCATTCTGGATAGATAATCCGAATTTTTGCATCAGATAAAAGGTGTAATAGCTGCTGATGCTCGCCATATAGAAATATTTCGAGAAAATGAGGATTAACAGAATGCTGACCGCCAGAACAACTTTATTGCGCGGCAGTGGATTGATAATCGTCGCTTTGGGTTTTCCTTTATTCATTCGGTGCTGTGCCGAGTACCAACGGCTGATTTGCGCCAACACCACGATCGCCAGCAGTGCCGCAAGCACAAACCAGGCAACGTTGCCTTTGCCATAAGGCGCGATAATCACCGCCGCCAGCAAGGGGCCCAGGGAACTGCCAAAGTTGCCGCCGACCTGAAAGATAGATTGCGCCAGGCCATGACGCCCGCCGGAAACCATACGGGCCACGCGAGAAGATTCCGGATGAAAGACCGATGAACCGGTACCGACCAGCGCCGCTGCCAGCAGAACTGCGCCAAAACTGCCCGCCAGCGCCAGCAGCACCAGACCACTTAAGGTAAAACACATGCCAATCGGCAACGACCACGGCATCGGATATTTATCGGTCCAGTAGCCGACCACCGGTTGCAGTAGCGAAGAGGCGAGCTGGAAGGTGAGGGTTATCATGCCAATCTGCATAAATGTCAGAGAAAATTCTGACTGAAGCAGTGGATAAATCGCCAGAATCAGCGATTGGATCATGTCGTTCAGCAGATGTGAGAGGCTGATAGCACCTAAAATACCAAACGATGTTCGGGCCTTAGTCGTTGACGCAGCCGCGCCCGCCACAGGCTGGGTTTGTTCACTCATTGCCATAGGAAAGTCACTTTTTCAGGGTTGCGATGTAAAGAATGATCTTATTTGTGATTATTACCCGACTAACATACCTGTATGCGCCGCCTGAAGGAAGTCTCAACGCGGAATACAGAATTTCTAATCTGGATGCAGATTTATCTTCACCGGACGCAGACTTGTTTATGATGTCGCGTCATACTATTTTTCAACACGTTGAAATCAGGTCAGGGAGAGAAGTATGAAATTATTGCAGCGGGGCGTGGCGTTAGCACTGTTAACCACATTTACACTGGCGAGTGAAACTGCTCTGGCGTACGAGCAGGATAAAACCTACAAAATTACAGTTCTGCACACCAATGATCATCATGGGCATTTTTGGCGCAATGAATATGGTGAATATGGTCTGGCGGCGCAAAAAACGCTGGTGGATGGTATCCGCAAAGAGGTTGCGGCTGAAGGCGGTAGCGTGCTGCTACTTTCCGGTGGCGACATTAACACTGGCGTGCCCGAGTCCGACTTACAGGATGCCGAACCTGATTTTCGCGGTATGAATCTGGTGGGCTATGACGCGATGGCGATCGGTAATCATGAATTTGATAACCCGCTCAC
This sequence comes from Escherichia sp. R1, assembly GCF_003000935.1. Taxonomy (NCBI): domain Bacteria; kingdom Pseudomonadati; phylum Pseudomonadota; class Gammaproteobacteria; order Enterobacterales; family Enterobacteriaceae; genus Escherichia; species Escherichia sp. R1. The sequence continues at coordinate 50,457 of NZ_PSRU01000010.1, read as the reverse complement.
CGTATTACGCCAGCAGGAAAAGTGGGCTAAGTTCCCGTTGCTTTCCGCCAATATCTACCAGAAAAGTACCGGCGAGCGCCTGTTTAAACCATGGGCGCTGTTTAAGCGTCAGGATCTGAAAATTGCCGTTATTGGCCTGACGACGGATGACACAGCCAAAATTGGTAATCCGGAATATTTCACTGATATCGAATTTCGTAAGCCCGCTGATGAAGCGAAGCTGGTGATTCAGGAGCTGCAACAGACAGAAAAGCCAGACATTATTATCGCGGCGACCCATATGGGGCATTACGACAATGGTGAGCACGGCTCTAACGCACCGGGCGATGTGGAGATGGCACGCGCGCTGCCTGCCGGATCGCTGGCGATGATCGTCGGTGGTCACTCGCAAGATCCGGTCTGTATGGCGGCAGAAAACAAAAAACAGGTCGATTACGTGCCGGGTACGCCATGCAAACCGGATCAACAAAACGGCATCTGGATTGTGCAGGCGCATGAGTGGGGCAAATACGTGGGACGGGCTGATTTTGAGTTTCGTAATGGCGAAATGAAAATGGTTAACTACCAGCTGATTCCGGTGAACCTGAAGAAGAAAGTGACCTGGGAAGACGGGAAAAGCGAGCGCGTGCTGTACACCCCTGAAATCGCTGAAAACCAGCAAATGATCTCGCTGTTATCACCGTTCCAGAACAAAGGCAAAGCGCAGCTGGAAGTGAAAATAGGCGAAACCAATGGTCGTCTGGAAGGCGATCGTGACAAAGTGCGTTTTGTACAGACCAATATGGGGCGGTTGATTCTGGCAGCACAAATGGATCGCACTGGTGCCGACTTTGCGGTGATGAGCGGAGGCGGAATTCGTGATTCTATCGAAGCAGGTGATATCAGCTATAAAAACGTACTGAAAGTGCAGCCATTCGGCAATGTGGTGGTGTATGCCGACATGACCGGTAAAGAGGTGATTGATTACTTGACCGCCGTCGCGCAGATGAAGCCAGATTCAGGTGCCTACCCGCAATTTGCCAACGTTAGCTTTGTGGCGAAAGACGGTAAACTGAACGACCTGAAAATCAAAGGCGAACCGGTCGATCCGGCGAAAACTTACCGCATGGCGACATTAAACTTCAATGCCACCGGCGGTGATGGCTATCCGCGCCTTGATTACAAACCGGGCTATGTGAATACCGGCTTTATTGATGCCGAAGTGCTGAAAGCGTATATCCAGAAAAGCTCGCCGCTGGATGTGAGTGTTTATGAACCGAAAGGTGAGGTGAGCTGGCAGTAATCCGAAAGTGCCGGATGTTCGCATCCGGCACAATGCTTAATCGCGACGGGCGATATCAGCAAATTTGGCATCGAGTATCTTTGCCAGGTCGCTTGCCGCCAGTTCGATATCCAGACCGCGCTTGCCGCCGGAAACATAAATAGTGGCAAATTCTTGTGCGGGGGCGTCGATAATCGTTGGCAGACGTTTTTTCTGCCCCAGTGGGCTAATCCCTCCAACCAGATATCCCGTCGAACGCTGCGCGACCATCGGATCGGCCATCTCAACTTTCTTGGCACCCAGCGCTTTTGCTACTTTTTTAAGATCCAGTTGACCTGCGACCGGCGTAACGGCCACGGCAAGGTGTTTCATATCACCGTTCACTGTGACCAGCAGCGTTTTGTAGACCTGATCCGGATTCAAACCTAATTTTTTGACGACTTCATCGCCAAAATTGGTTTCAGCCGGATCGTGCTCGTAGGTGTGGATTTGAAACGAAATCTTGTTTTTTTCGAGTAATTTAACTGCGGGTGTCATGGTAATTTTCCTGCCTTAAACAAAAAAACGAAGCAAGCATACGCCTGATGGCGGTCCAAAAAAAAGAGTCATCTTGCCTAAGAGTATTGGCAGGATGGTGAGATTGAGCGACAATCGAGTTACACCGTCGCTTAAAGTGACGGCATAATAATAAAAAAATGAAATTCCTCTTTGACGGGCCAATAGCGATATTGGCCATTTTTTTAGCGCAACATTTGTGGCAAATTCCCTTCGCCATACAGGTGTAGTGCACCGACCGCGACCACATAGCGCCCCGACGGCATGGCGCGTAATTTATCCCGCCAGGCGAGATTTCGCTGATGCATCAGCACATCGTACAGCGACTGACTGAACGTATTGGGCAACGTTATTTCATTATTTTGCGGCGGTGCATTCAGCCACCAGCTCATCATTTGTTGCAGCAACCGTGCGTTGGTGTGCCAGTGGGTCAGCGTGTCGTCCAGCAGCGCCAGTCCTTTGTCAGGGAGCTGGAGCAGCATGGCAATTTGCTTTTCTGCGCCCTCCAGTTCAATCACGGGTTTATGTTGTTGCTTCGCCGCCTGCAATAGCTGGTAATCAATACCATATTCTGCCCGCAGCCCCAGTTTTTGCGCCTGCGTCGCCTGAAGAACCATCGCGATTTGCCACAGCGGTTGGGTAGAAAAGAGCGACGGAGAAATGCCCATCTCCTGGCTAATGTGCTGCAGGTTTTGGAGTTGCTCCTCGCTAATGCGCTCTTCCAGTGCCTCGCAGGCAGGCAAATTGGCAAAAGGCGTATCGCTGGTGGAAACATCCGCCTCGACGATCAGCGCATCGGCGTTTTTGAGCTTTTTGAGCAAACGGGTGGGCAGGGGAGCCATATCGTGGCTACCCATATGAATACTGCCGATCAGATGAAAATGGCGATTGCCGGGAAGAGTGATATCGATAGCAGGCCAGGTGTAATGATTACCGCGCAGCGCGGCCCAAAGCGTTTTTACCCGGTACAACAGATCCATACGACCTCCCTTTGTGAAATATCATGCTAGCGCGCGGGGAGGGATGGCGCAAATGGAGTTGATTGTTGCACTTGCGCACAGTGCTTGTGTGCATTACAATGATTGAATAATGGACAAGGAGATGAGAGAGGAATGGCTCAAAAGAAAAATATAAGGAGTTTTCGTGATGCCTGGTTGGCTGATTTTTTTGTCCATTCAACGCCACATCGAAAGATCCCTGCTGAAATCCATACCACGTTATCACGAAAGTTGGACATCATTAATGCTGCCACTTCTCATCGGGATTTACGCTCCCCTCCGGGGAACCGATACGAAGAGTTATCCGGGAAATTACAGGAATACTCCTCCATTAGAGTGAATAAACAGTACCGACTGATTTTTAAATGGGTTAATGGCAAGGCCGAAGAATTGTTTTTAGACCCACACAACTACTAAAACATAGCTGTCGTATTGACGAGAAAGGTAAAACTATGAAACAGGCAACAAGAAAACCGACGACACCCGGAGATATTCTTCTCTATGAATATCTGGAACCGCTCGATTTGAAAATCAATGAGTTAGCAGAGTTGCTGCATGTTCATCGTAATAGCGTCAGTGCACTGATCAATAACAATCGTAAACTCACCACTGAGATGGCATTCCGTCTGGCGAAAGTTTTTGATACCACAGTCGATTTTTGGCTAAACCTCCAGGCGGCAGTTGATCTTTGGGAAGTTGAAAACAACATGCGTACCCAGGAAGAATTGGGACGGATTGAAACAGTGGCTGAATATTTGGCACGCCGTGAAGAGCGTGCAAAAAAGGTCGCGTAGAATAATTTCCCTATAACGGATGCGCCACCCTAAAGCAGCGCATCCGCAATGATGTACTTATTCCTTCGGTTTAAACCGCAGCAAGCGGTTGGCGTTACTCACTACGGTGATCGACGAGAGCGCCATTGCCGCTCCGGCAACCACCGGGTTAAGCAGTGTTCCAGTGAACGGCCACAAAATACCGGCGGCGACCGGAATACCAATGCTGTTGTAGATAAACGCACCGAGCAGGTTCTGCTTCATGTTGCGCAGCGTTGCGCGGGAAATTGCGAGCGCATCCGCAACACCCATCAGGCTATGGCGCATCAGGGTAATCGCCGCGGTTTCAATGGCAACATCACTGCCGCCACCCATCGCAATACCGACATCCGCCTGAGCCAGCGCTGGCGCATCGTTAATGCCGTCGCCCACCATTGCTACCTGACGTCCTTCACTTTGCAGACGTTTGATCGCTTCGGCTTTACCGTCCGGCAGCACGCCGGCTATCACCTCATCAATCCCTGCTTCTTTAGCGATCGCATTGGCGGTGGTCGGGTTATCCCCGGTTAGCATCACCAGGCGATATCCCGCTTTATGCAGGCGTTGCAGCGCCGCCACGCTATCACTACGCAACGGATCGCGTACAGCCAGCAGGGCTACTGCTTTCCCGTCAACCGCCAGCAGCACAGGCGTTGCCCCTTGCGATGCCTGAGCTGAAATATCTGCTTCAATTGCTTTGGTATTGACCTGTTGGTCATTTAACAACGCCTGATTGCCCAGCAATAACGCATGACCTTCAGCTTCACCGCTCACGCCCAGCCCGCGCAATGTGCGGAAACCGTTGACCTGCGGTAGCTGCATATCACCTGCTTTATCGAGGATCGCCCGTGCCAGAGGGTGGCTGGAACCTTGCTCCAGCGCCGCCGCCAGACGCAATGCTTGCGCTTCATCAATATCAGCAAATGTTTTTACTGCGACAACCTGCGGCTTCCCTTCGGTCAGCGTCCCGGTTTTATCGAACACTACGGTGTCGAGCGTACTGGCGCGTTGCAGCGCGTCGGCGTCCCGTACCAGCACGCCAAACTCAGCCGCCCGCCCGACGCCGGAAATAATCGACATCGGCGTCGCCAGTCCCAGCGCACACGGACAGGCAATAATCAGCACCGTGGTGGCAATCACCAGGGTATAGACAATCTGCGGTGCCGGACCAAAGAAATACCAGATTGCCGCACTGATCAGCGCAATCACCACCACTACCGGCACAAATACGGCTGAGATTTTATCCGCCAGCTGACCGATTTCTGGCTTACTGCTCTGGGCCTGGCGCACCATACGAATAATCCGCGACAGCGTAGTATGGCTGCCAACCGCACTGGCGCGAAACAGCACGCTACCGTCCTGCACCACTGTCCCGGCATGGACGCTATCGCCTTCGCCTTTTTGCTGCGGGATAGGTTCGCCCGTCAGCATCGCTTCATCCAGCCACGCTTCGCCCTGGGTGATCTCACCATCTACCGGTACGCGATCGCCGGTCGTCAGGCGCAGCAACATACCTGGCTGCACTTCCGCCAGCGGCACGCTTTTTTCACCTTCGTCAGTAACCAGGCGCGCCGTCGGTGGGGTTAAATCGAGTAATTTCTCCAGCGCCTTAGAAGAACGCTGACGTGCGCGCGCTTCCAGCATATGGCCGAGATTGATCAGACCGATAATCATCGCGCTGGCTTCGTAATAAAGATGTCGCGCTTCCATCGGGAACCACTGCGGCCACAGGTTGACGCTCATCGAATAGAGCCACGCAACACCCGTTCCCAGCGCCACCAGCGTATCCATCGTCGCCGCACCGTTCAGCAGGCTTTTCCATGCGCTGCGGTAAAAATGCCCGCCGGCGAAAACCATTACCGCCAGGGTTATCAGGCCGATAACTAACCACAGGCTGCGGTTGTCAGCGGTGACCATCATGTTATCGCCGATCATCCCCCAGACCATCACCGGGATACCCACCGCCAGCGCGACAATTGCCTGCCAGCGGAAGCGCTTCATCGTAGCGACGGCGGTTTCTTGCTGGCGCTCGCGGCGTTTAGCGTCATCTTCAATCGCTTCCGCGCCGTAGCCCGCTTTTTCCACCGCCTGCACTAAATCTTGTGGGGAGGCACTGCCCATCACCAGCGCAGTACGCTCCGCCAGGTTTACCCGTGCCTGAGTGACGCCCGGTACGCTTTGCAACGCATTTTGTACGCGGGTGACACAGCTGGCGCAGCTCATGCCGCTCAGCAGCAACTGCTGGCTGTCATCGTCATCGGCGGTCGCTGCCGGAAGCGCCTCAGAAACCGCTGTCAGTGCTTCCGACGGGATTGATGACTCAGCCAGCGGTTTAGCCTTTGGGTGGCTTACAGATGCGTCATAACCCGCTTGTTTGATGGTTTCGATTAGCTGTTCTGCACTGGCAGTCCCGGTAACGTGCGCTTCAGTGATAGACACATCCGCCTGTTCAACATCCGGGCGCTGTTCGAGACTTTCTTTCACGCGTTTAACGCAGTGACCGCAGGACAGGCCGTCCAGGGTCAGGTCGATAGTTTGTGACATAAAACACTCCTTTAAGACAGTTTTGACTGGCTGTGATAAAGGTTAAACCTTCCAGCAAGGGGAAGGTCAAGAAATTAATAAACCAGGCGGGTAAAAGTCCGTAAAGATTAAAAAATCGGCTCGATTTGCATCAGGATTAGACATTTATCTCTTTGTTTTCCTGTAGTTAAGTTGCGGGTGCTAAGTTAAATCAGGATGCATGAAAATCGGCACCGGGGTGAGGAATTACCTCCCGCATCTATAAAAAGGAGTTAACAAAAGATGTTAGATGCAAACAAATTACAGCAGGCAGTGGATCAGGCTTACACCCAATTTCACTCACTTAACGGCGGACAAAATGCCGATTACATTCCCTTTCTGGCGAATGTCCCTGGTCAACTGGCGGCAGTGGCTATCGTGACCAGCGATGGCAACGTCTATAGTGCGGGTGACAGTGATTACCGCTTTGCGCTGGAATCCATCTCGAAAGTCTGTACGTTAGCCCTTGCGTTAGAAGATGTCGGCCCGCAGGCGGTACAGGACAAAGTTGGCGCTGACCCGACCGGATTGCCCTTTAACTCAGTTATCGCCTTAGAGTTGCATGGCGGCAAACCGCTTTCGCCACTGGTAAATGCTGGCGCTATTGCCACCACCAGCCTGATTAACGCTGAAAATACTGAACAACGCTGGCAGCGAATTTTACATATCCAACAACAACTGGCTGGTGAGCAGGTAGCGCTCTCTGATGAAGTCAACCAGTCGGAACAAACAACCAACTTCCATAACCGGGCCATTGCCTGGCTGCTGTACTCCGCCGGATATCTCTATTGTGATGCAATGGAAGCCTGTGACGTGTACACCCGTCAGTGCTCCACGCTCATCAATACTATTGAACTGGCAACGCTTGGCGCGACGCTGGCGGCGGGTGGTGTGAATCCGCTGACGCATAAACGCGTTCTTCAGGCCGACAATGTGCCGTACATTCTGGCCGAAATGATGATGGAAGGGCTGTATGGTCGCTCCGGTGACTGGGCGTATCGCGTTGGTTTACCGGGCAAAAGCGGTGTAGGTGGCGGTATTCTGGCGGTCGTTCCTGGCGTGATGGGAATTGCCGCGTTTTCACCACCGCTGGACGAAGAAGGCAACAGTGTTCGCGGTCAAAAAATGGTGGCATCGGTCGCTAAGCAACTCGGCTATAACGTGTTTAAGGACTGATCATGATGAACACGGAAGGTAATAACGGTAACAAACCCCTCGGTCTATGGAACGTCGTTTCCATCGGCATTGGGGCAATGGTGGGGGCGGGGATCTTCGCGCTGCTGGGGCAGGCTGCGTTGCTAATGGAAGCCTCGACCTGGGTCGCCTTTGCTTTTGGCGGTATTGTGGCGATGTTTTCCGGTTATGCCTATGCGCGTCTGGGGGCGAGCTATCCCAGCAATGGCGGTATTATCGACTTCTTTCGTCGCGGATTAGGCAACGGCGTTTTTTCGCTGGCGCTCTCGTTATTGTACCTGTTGACGCTGGCGGTGAGTATCGCCATGGTCGCCCGTGCTTTTGGCGCTTATGCCGTGCAGTTTTTGCATGAAGGCAGCCAGGAGGAGCACCTTATTTTGCTCTACGCATTGGGGATCATTGCGGTGATGACGCTTTTCAACTCCTTAAGCAACCATGCGGTAGGGCGGCTGGAAGTGATCCTCGTCGGCATTAAAATGATGATCCTGTTATTGCTGATTATTGCCGGTGTCTGGTCGCTGCAACCGGCGCATATTTCCGTTTCTGCGCCCCCCAGTTCCGGGGCGTTCTTCTCCTGTATCGGGATAACCTTCCTTGCCTATGCGGGCTTTGGCATGATGGCGAACGCGGCGGATAAAGTGAAAGATCCGGAGGTCATAATGCCACGGGCGTTTCTGGTGGCGATTGGCGTTACCACGTTGCTTTATATCTCGCTGGCGCTGGTTTTGCTTAGCGATGTATCGGCATTAGAGTTAGAAAAATATGCCGATACCGCCGTAGCGCAGGCTGCTTCTCCGCTCCTCGGGCATGTGGGGTATGTGATCGTCGTCATCGGCGCTTTACTGGCGACGGCTTCAGCCATCAACGCAAACCTGTTCGCCGTGTTTAACATCATGGACAACATGGGCAGCGAACGCGAACTGCCGAAGCTAATGAATAAACCTCTGTGGCGGCAGAGTACCTGGGGCAACATCATCGTCGTGGTGTTGATTATGCTGATGACGGCGGCGCTGAATTTAGGCTCACTCGCCAGCGTTGCCAGCGCCACCTTTTTGATCTGCTATCTGGCGGTGTTTGTGGTGGCGATCCGCCTGCGTCATGATATTCACGCCTCGTTGCCGATTCTTATCGTTGGTACGTTGGTTATGTTGTTGGTGATCGTTGGCTTTATCTACAGTCTCTGGTCCCAGGGCAGCCGTGCGCTGATATGGATTATTGGCGCACTCTTACTCAGCCTTATTGTGGCAATGGTCATGAAGCGCAATAAAACCGTATAACATCTCTCTGTGCGCAGTACTTCCTGTATTATTGTGGTGGCGGTCGATATTCGCACTGGCAAAAAAACGTGCTTGAATATTTGTTGAAACCCTTTAACAAAGCACAGGAGGCGTTGCGCGAACGATGAACATTAGCGATGTAGCAAAAATTACCGGCCTGACCAGCAAAGCCATTCGCTTCTATGAAGAGAAGGGGCTGGTGACGCCGCCGATGCGCAGCGAAAACGGTTATCGCACCTACACGCAGCAGCATCTCAACGAACTGACCTTACTGCGCCAGGCACGCCAGGTGGGCTTTAACCTGGAGGAGAGCGGCGAACTGGTGAATCTGTTTAACGATCCGCAGCGTCATAGTGCCGACGTCAAACGTCGTACGCTGGAGAAGGTGGCGGAGATCGAACGGCATATCGAAGAACTGCAATCCATGCGCAACCAGCTACTGGCGCTGGCGAATGCCTGCCCTGGCGATGACAGCGCCGACTGCCCGATTATCGAAAATCTCTCCGGCTGCTGTCATCATCGGGCGGGGTGAAAATCAGTTAATCTCCGTTTGCACCGAAAGAATATGCTGCAAACTTTCTACCATAATGCGCCCCGACTGAAATAAGCCTTCCTGGATTTCGTTGTTAACATTCACAGCGTGAACCAGGGAGGCTAATAACACCACTTGCAAGAAGGCAAAAATAAACGCACCGATAATCATAATATGCGTCAGGGGGATTTTCCTTTGCTCCTTCATTTTAAATAACCCACAAACTGACCTTCCTTCATTAAGGCGACTTTTCCCGTATGGTGATAAACAATGACGTTATAAAGACCTGACTGATAAACAGTGGCATCTTTATTGTCTTCATCAATTGCACATAATGAATCATTGAGATAAGCAAAGTTCTTACTGCTCATTCTAAAGGTCATGCCAAATCCTTTATAAATGGCTTTCTTTGCCGCCTGGGCATGTTGTGCGGCTTCTGCATTTTTAAATGCCTGCGCCTCGGATGCACTTAAAATAGCCGTCTGACGCTGTTGTTCTGCGAGATAACAGGTGTCATGGCTGACGCCCTGCGCCTGGCAATCTGCGATGCGGGAAGTGGGTGAACTACAGCCAGTCAGTAATATAACCGCCAGCAGGGAAAACGATTTAATGGAGCTATTCATCATTGTTAACCTTAAATAATGTGCGAATTAATGAAGAGGTGAAACCCGGCAAGCTTCCTTGCTCTTATTTATATTGAGGATTGAAATATTAGAACGAATATCCTACGCCGACACCTGCGCCGAAATCAGATTGCGTATCCGCAGAAATACCGGCTTTAAGTACCGTATGCGTTCCGGCATTAAAAGATGTTCCGACAGACACCGCAGATTCACCGTTGAAGGTTCCCGCTCCCGCTGACACCATCATCAAGTCACCGGTTTTCACCTGTGGTTGTGAGGCGATAGCGATGGCTGATGCAGTTCCCGCATTGGCTTCTTTACGGTTGTCCTCAACTTCGTTTTTCAGCGAACTGAAATGGTTATTGAGCGTGTTAATTTGTTGGCTGTTATCTGCGACCCGTTTTTGCGTGTTGCTTAACTGCTGATGCGTTTGGGTTGCGTCTTGTGTCAGGCTGTCAATTTGTTCATGCGTTTGCGTTGAGTCTTGCGCCAGACGCTGAATTTGTTCCCCGTACTGCACACTATCGATATGTTGTTGCGTTTCCTGGTTGGTCGCAAGGGTATCAATTTTCTGTTTTTGTTCTGCAGCAGTACGCGCATTTGCATCATTTTGTGCGCTCAGTCTGGCGTTAACCATTTCCTGATAGTGTGCGCTGGTTTGGGCATCGCCAAGTGCGGAAACCGTTTTTTGTGTGGCGTCGATTTGCTTCTGCTGATCGGTAATTTGTTGCTGCTGGGTGTCCGCTTGTTCCTGTTGCGCATTGGCAGCGGCTGTCTGTCTGGCGTCAATCATGCTCTGATATCGGGCGGCAGTCTGTACATCACCGGTGGCAGCAACGGTTTTTTGGGTTTCGTCGAGCTGTTTCTGTTGGTCAGCAATATCGCTGCGGTTCTGCTCGATATTGTTTTTGTTTTCTGTCACAGCAGAGGAGAGTTTGACGCCGTTCATCAGAGCGGTGTTGGCGTTAGCGTTGGCATGGTCAGCCGTTGACTGGGCATGTGCGACATCGCCTTTTATGTTGGTGACGTCTGACTGCACTGCGGAGACATCACTGCGGGTGTCGGCAATGGAGGCTTTATTGGTATCAATATCCGTCTGCGCCACCATAATGGCGTGCTGCGCGTCATCAGCTTTCAGCGATGCCCAGTTGGCTGTGTGCTGTGCGTTCTGAATGGCGGTATCCTGCCCATTGTCGCGGTCGATCTGCGCTTGATTGGTTATCGGGTTCAGCGTACTGGCGGGCTGTACGGGAGAAGAAGTTCTATTTTCCTGAGGCGTCGTTGTCTGGTAATCATGCGCAATCAGATAATTTTGTGCGGCTGCGCTATTTTCTGTCCTTTCTAAAAATCGCCCAATTTTCTGATCAATTTCCATTTGCGACATTCCTGGCTGGATTGCCGCTAATTCTGTCGCTGCCGCCTCAACAGTATCTCCCGCAAACGCAGATGGACTTACCGCGGTAGCAACAACGACAGCCAGTAAAGACAACTTTACAGTATTCATGCATTTTTTCTCGTTCAAAGTAAGTCACACATTTGTTTCTATAAGCAACGTAAAGTGTTGTTATGAGAATTGATCTGCGTTGCAATTTAATCGAAATCTACGCCGCCATTTGTGTGATGTAAAGCGCATTTTTGTCTGGTGTAAGCGTGATTACCACCGATAAGAAACAAAAAATGTTTCTTATATAAATAAAATAGGAAATCATTTTGTGCTTTTTCAATGTAAAAAATAGTAAAGACTTGTTTTGATGAGCGAAATAAATGTTGTTTCTGTGCTAAACGTGAAGCGGTTCCTGATGTGTGCTAGAATGCGTTTCTTTGATAAATCTCAATTTTTAAGAGGTTTACGGCAGGCAGGAAAATTTAAATGAATGAATTTGAGAAGATTTTTAATGAAATGAATCTGGACCGGGCATTGCTACCGATCCTTTTTCGTTCGAACCGGTCGACAGTGTGGAAGTATTTAAGCGGCGATAGTACGGCTCCTGCCTCTGCCATGTCGCTGATTATGCTGTTGCAGTTGATCCAGAAACGAAACCCCGATCTGTTAGCCGAATGGTTAACGCTTTCTGATTTCACCATTCCGCCAGAAGTTTACCTGGACCAACCTGATTACTGGAAAGGGTGGGTGTATACCCAACACAAGGTCAATAAAAACGTCCTGGAATATCTAAAAAAACACTATCCGGATGAAGACCAAAAAAGTATGGGTAAAGGCCGGGAAGAGTAATTTTTCCTCTACTCGGCTATATGCCGGATGCGGCGCAAGCGCCTTATCTGGCCTACGATTCGGGCATATTTTGTAGGCATGATAAGACGCGCCAGCGTCGCATCAGGCGATGACCGCACGGATAATCAGCGTTATTCCTTCTATCGCAATCACCTCAACATGCGTACCAGCGCCGAGATCCTCGCTGGCGCTGACAGGCCATGAACTGTCACCGACGCGCATATGACCACGCCCGTTGACCAGCGGAGATTCCAGAACAAAACGTCGGCCAATCAACTGCTGCCCGCGCTGGTTTAAATGACTGTCGCTGTGCTTTTGTTCGCGCACCCGCCGCGACAACCATTTCCACCACAGCCAGGCGGCGAGCAGCGTCAGGACGGCAAACATTACCCCTTGCCACTCCCAACCCAGCGGCAGCAACCAGACCACCAGACCGGTAATCACTGCTGCCACGCCGCTCCACAACAGATAACCATTGCCGCCCAACATCTCGGCTGCCAGCAGCAAACCGCCGAGACTTAGCCAGAAAATATGTGGATGAACGACCATTAACTCCATCATGGCTGAGTCCGTTTGTTGGCGCTGTCTTTCACCAGCTCAGCAATCCCGGCAATCGACCCCATCAGGCTGCTGGCCTCTAATGGCATCATCACCACTTTGCTGTTACTGGACGAACCGATCTGCTGTAACGCTTCGGTGTATTTCTGTGCGACGAAGTAGTTCACCGCCTGAATATCACCGGAGGCGATGGCTTCAGACACCATTTTGGTGGCGCGGGCTTCTGCTTCAGCGGAACGTTCACGCGCTTCAGCCTGTAAAAACGCCGACTGACGTTCGCCTTCCGCTTTCAGGATTTGTGACTGTTTTTCACCTTCGGCTTTGAGGATTTCCGCCTGACGGATCCCTTCCGCTTCAAGGATGTAAGCGCGTTTGGTACGTTCCGCTTTCATCTGCGCGTTCATTGAAGAGATAAGCTCTGCGGGCGGGCGCACATCACGAATTTCGATACGGGTGACTTTAATCCCCCACGGGTTGGTGGCCTCATCGACAATATGCAGCAGACGCGAGTTAATGCTGTCGCGCTGAGAGAGCATTTCATCAAGTTCCATTGAACCCAGCACGGTACGGATGTTAGTCATGGTCAGGTTGATGATCGCCAGCTCCAGATTGCTGACTTCATAAGCCGCGCGCGGCGCGTCAATCACCTGAATAAAGCACACAGCGTCGATGGTAACGTTGGCGTTATCTTTCGAGATAACTTCCTGGGAAGGGATGTCGAGCACTTGCTCCATCATATTGATCTTGCGACCAATGCGATCCATAAACGGCACCACCAGACTGAGCCCCGGCTGTAACGTTTTGGTATAGCGACCAAAACGTTCTACCGTCCATTGATAGCCCTGCGGCACGATTTTGACGCCCGCGCCGACAATGACCAGCGCGACAAAAATGAGAATAGGGATAAAGATAAGCATCGGAAAAACCTCCTGTTGTACCGTCCATAATCAGCAAAATTGCTGCTTGATTAAACAAATTATACCTGATTACTGAAAGAGAGTTCCCCCTTATTCCTGCGAAGGATAAACTGTTTTTAGTAAAAATCAGAAAAAGGGAACAGTGATGCAGGAAAATAGTCCTTTGCTTCAGCTACAAAACGTAGGATATCTGGCGAGTGATGCGAAGATTCTTAATAACATCAATTTTTCGCTGCGTGCTGGCGAATTTAAGTTAATTACCGGTCCTTCTGGTTGTGGCAAAAGTACGCTGCTAAAAATAGTTGCTTCATTGATCAGCCCAACCAGCGGAACGTTACTGTTTGAAGGTGAGGATGTCAGCACACTAAAGCCAGAAATCTACCGCCAGCAAGTCTCTTACTGCGCCCAGACGCCGACGCTGTTTGGCGATACGGTATACGATAATCTGATCTTTCCCTGGCAGATCCGTAACCAGCAGCCTGACCCAGCCATTTTTCTCGATTTTCTCGAACGCTTCGCTTTGCCGGACACCATTTTGACGAAAAATATCGCCGAGCTATCTGGGGGTGAAAAACAACGCATCTCATTGATTCGTAACCTGCAATTTATGCCGAAGGTTTTATTGCTGGATGAAATCACCAGTGCGCTGGATGAAAGTAATAAACATAACGTTAATGAGATGATCCATCGTTATGTGCACGAGCAAAATATTGCCGTGCTGTGGGTGACACACGATAAAGACGAAATTAATCATGCGGATAAAGTGATTACACTGCAACCGCATGCCGGAGAAATGCAGGAAGCACGCTATGAACTCGCATAATATTACTAACGAATCATTGGCACTGGCATTAATGCTGGTGGTGGTGGCAATCTTAATTAGCCATAAAGAAAAACTGGCGCTGGAGAAAGATATTCTCTGGAGCGTCGGGCGCGCGATAATTCAGCTGATTATTGTCGGCTATGTGCTGAAGTATATTTTCAGCGTGGATGATGCCAGCCTGACATTATTGATGGTGTTATTTATCTGCTTTAATGCGGCGTGGAACGCGCAAAAACGCAGTAAATATATTGCTAAAGCTTTTATCTCATCGTTTATTGCCATTACGGTCGGGGCGGGAATTACTCTGGCGGTGCTGATTTTATCGGGATCGATTGAGTTTATCCCGATGCAGGTGATCCCTATCGCCGGGATGATAGCCGGTAACGCCATGGTAGCGGTGGGGTTGTGTTACAACAATTTAGGGCAACGGGTTATTAGCGAACAGCAACAGATTCAGGAGAAACTGAGTCTTGGCGCGACGCCGAAACAGGCTTCAGCGATATTGATTCGCGACAGTATTCGCGCGGCTTTAATTCCGACGGTCGATTCAGCAAAAACGGTTGGCTTAGTGAGTTTACCAGGAATGATGTCCGGGCTGATATTTGCCGGGATTGATCCGGTGAAGGCGATTAAATATCAGATTATGGTGACCTTTATGCTGCTCTCAACTGCCAGCCTGTCGACCATTATTGCCTGCTATTTAACCTATCGTAAATTTTATAATTCGCGCCACCAATTGGTGGTGACGCAATTGAAGAAGAAATGATGCAATGCCGGATGCGCAGCATCGCATCCGGCGTTGTGGTTCATGTGCCGATCAACAAAACATCAATACAACAACGCATACAGCTGGCGGCGATACTTCGACGCCAGTGCATCACCCGTACCCAGCGCAGCAAGGATCTCCTGGAACGTTTTACGTGTCTGACCGTCTGCGGCGGTGAGATCTTTACGCAGATGCCCAAACAGTAACTCCAGCGCCTCTTCATTGCGCCCAACCTGGTGCAGTTGCAGTGCCAGTTGCGTTGCCAGTGCGGCATCTTCTGGATTCTCTGCCACCTGCTGTTGCAACTGTTGAATTTCCGGCGTATCTGCCGCCTGCTTCAGCAGTTCGATTTGCGCCACCAGTCCCTGGTAGCGGGTGTCCTGATCCTGCAATGGAATGGTTTTAAGCACCGCTTCTGCATCTTCAGAACGGTTCAGCGCAATCAGCGTTTCTGCCAACAGCAGGCCGATCTCCCCGTTCTGATTCGACAACTGCCAGGCGTCTTTCAGCAATGGCAAGGCGTCGGTGTAATTGCCTTCCTGCATCAGCTGCATCGCCTGCTGCGCTTTCAGCTCTTCTTCGCGCGGCAGCACTTTATCCAGCAGGGCACGGATCGCCTCTTCCGGTTGCGGCCCCTGGAAGCCGTCTACTGGTTGCCCGTTCTGGAACAGATATACGGTCGGAATCGCGCGCAGACCAAACTGGGCGGCAATCATCTGCTCCGCGTCGCAGTCCAGCTTCGCCAGAATAAATTGCCCGTTGTACTGCGCCGCGAGGCTTTCCAGAATTGGGGTTAACTGCAAACAGTGCTGGCTACGTTCAGACCAAAAATAGAACAGCACCGGAGTGGTCATCGACTGTTCAAGAACCTGTTGCAGGTTAGATTCGTTAATGTTGACAATATTTTCTACGGACATGGAGTCGCTCTCTGTTGTCGATATTTTCTTTGACATGGGGGCTTAAGCGCGCGCTTCAACTCACCCCTGCAATATTTTGTCCATCACGCGCCCCGGCAGTAGGCGCTTAAGCACCATTACCGCCCAGGTCACCAGCGTTACCGGATAGCGCATCTTCGGCTTCTCGCTAATAAAAGCATGGCGCACTTTGCCGACCACCGCTTCCGGTCCCAACGTAAAGCGGGCGGCGATGCCGGGATTTTCGACTGGTTTATCACTTTGCGTCTGGTTGACGTTGTCGGTGAAGCGAGTACGAATGGGACCAGGTTCGATCAGGCTGACTTTAATTCCGCTGTGGCGCAGCTCCATGCGCAGTGCGTCTGACCACGCTTCCAGCGCATATTTACTGGCCGCATAAGCGCCACGACCCGGTGTGGAGATTAATCCCATCACCGATGAGGTCATCACAATACGCCCTTCACCGTGCGGCAACATCGCGGGTAACAGGCGCATGGTGAGCTGGTGTGCGCCGAAAAAGTTGGCGGAAAACTGCTGTTCCATCTGCGCACGGCTGATGGTGGAAAGGGGACCATACATGCCGAATCCGGCATTGTTAAAGATCCCATACAGACAATTATCGGTCAGGGCGATCACTTCGTCGGCTGCGCGATCAACACTTTCTGGCGAATCCAGATCGATCAACACGCCGGTAAATCCCATGCTGTTCATGCGCTCAACATCATCCGGTTTCCGGCAACCTGCCAGGACATGAAAACCCTGGCGTTTTAATTCGAGCGCGCTTTCCAGGCCAATACCACTGGAACATCCGGTAATTAAGACCGATTTTTGCATAACTTTACCTGTCAGGATCTCCGTTGCTTTATGAGTCATGATTTACTAAAGGCTGCAACTGCTTCGCCATCCAGTCGGCAATAAACGGCTGGGCGTCGCGGTTGGGATGAATACCGTCATCCTGCATCCATTGTGGCTTGAGGTAGACCTCTTCCATAAAAAAGGGCAGCAGCGGAACATCAAACTCTTTGGCGAGTTTGGGGTAAATGGCGCTAAAGGCTTCATTATAACGGCGACCATAGTTTGCAGGCAGACGTATTTGCATTAACAATGGTTCAGCGTTGGCGGCTTTGACATCCTGCAAAATCTGGCGCAGCGTTTGCTCGGTTTGCTGTGGCTGAAAACCACGCAAACCGTCATTGCCGCCCAGTTCAACCAGCACCCAGCGCGGCTGATGCTGTTTCAGCAGAGCCGGAAGGCGCGCCAGCCCTTGTTGCGAGGTGTCGCCGCTGATGCTGGCATTGATTACCGACGTTTTACTCTGCCACTTATCATTCAACAAGGCAGGCCAGGCCGCGCTGGCAGACATTCGATACCCGGCGCTCAGGCTATCACCCAGAATCAATAACGTGTCCGCTGCGGCGGCACGGAAGGTTAACAGGACCAGGAACAGGAAGGGCAAATGCCAGCGGAAAACATTGTTGAAGTTCATCATCTTAAGAAGTCCGTCGGTCAGGGGGAGCATGAACTCTCCATCCTCACCGGAGTTGAGCTGGTTGTCAAACGTGGTGAGACCATTGCACTGGTGGGCGAGTCGGGATCGGGTAAGTCAACCTTGCTGGCGATCCTCGCAGGGCTGGATGACGGCAGCAGTGGCGAAGTGAGTCTGGTGGGACAACCGCTACATAATATGGACGAAGAAGCGCGGGCAAAGTTGCGCGCGAAGCACGTAGGCTTTGTTTTTCAGTCATTTATGTTAATTCCTACCCTTAACGCGCTGGAAAACGTCGAGCTTCCGGCGCTGCTGCGCGGTGAGAGTAGCGCAGAAAGTCGTAACGGGGCGAAAGCGTTGCTCGAACAGTTAGGGCTGGGTAAACGTCTTGATCATCTTCCGGCACAGCTTTCTGGCGGCGAACAGCAACGAGTGGCGCTGGCGCGAGCCTTTAATGGTCGACCTGATGTGCTGTTTGCCGACGAGCCCACCGGCAACCTTGACCGCCAGACCGGCGATAAAATTGCCGACCTGCTGTTTTCCCTCAACCGTGAGCATGGCACCACGTTGATTATGGTGACCCACGACCTGCAACTGGCGGCACGCTGCGACCGCTGCTTACGGCTGGTGAACGGGCAGTTGCAGGAGGAAGTATGATTGCACGTTGGTTCTGGCGCGAATGGCGTTCGCCGTCGCTATTAATTGTCTGGCTGGCGCTAAGCCTGGCGGTGGCCTGCGTGCTGGCGCTGGGCAATATCAGCGATCGCATGGAGAAGGGCTTAAGCCAGCAAAGCCGGGAGTTTATGGCGGGCGATCGGGCGTTGCGCAGTTCACGCGAAGTGCCGCAAGCGTGGCTGGAGGAAGCGCAAAAGCGCGGCCTGAAAGTTGGCAAGCAGCTGACTTTCGCCACAATGACCTTTGCAGGCGACACACCGCAGCTGGCGAACGTCAAAGCGGTGGATGATATCTACCCGATGTATGGCGATCTGCAAACCAATCCCCCTGGCCTGAAACCGCAGGCGGGCAGCGTATTGCTGGCCCCACGCCTGATGGCACTGCTTAACCTGAAAACGGGCGACACCATTGACGTGGGCGATGCCACCTTGCGGATTGCCGGAGAAGTGATTCAGGAACCGGATTCCGGTTTTAACCCCTTCCAGATGGCTCCGCGTCTGATGATGAATCTGGCGGATGTCGATAAAACCGGAGCCGTGCAGCCGGGGAGTCGGGTCACCTGGCGCTATAAATTCGGCGGCAGCGAGAACCAGCTCGACGGCTATGAGAAATGGTTGTTACCCCAGCTTAAACCTGAACAACGCTGGTACGGTCTGGAACAGGACGAAGGCGCGCTGGGGCGATCGATAGAACGTTCGCAACAGTTCCTGCTGCTTTCGGCGCTTCTGACCTTGCTGCTGGCGGTGGCGGCGGTTGCGGTGGCGATGAATCATTACTGTCGCAGTCGCTACGACTTGGTGGCGATCCTCAAGACGCTGGGGGCAGGGCGAGCGCAACTGCGTAAGTTAATCGTCGGTCAGTGGTTGATGGTGCTGGCGCTTTCAGCCGTTACCGGTGGGGCGATAGGCCTGTTGTTCGAAAACGTGTTGATGGTGCTGCTCAAGCCCGTTCTGCCTGCCGCACTACCGCCTGCCAGCCTCTGGCCGTGGCTGTGGGCGCTCGGCACCATGACAGTCATCTCGCTGCTGGTGGGGCTGCGACCATACCGCCTGTTGTTGGCAACGCAGCCTTTACGCGTATTACGTAATGATGTGGTCGCGAACGTCTGGCCGCTGAAGTTTTATCTGCCGATTGTCACCGTGGTGGTTGTGCTGCTGCTCGCCGGACTGATGGGTGGCAGTATGCTGCTCTGGGCGGTGCTGGCGGGCGCGGTAGTACTGGCTTTGCTGTGCGGTGTGCTGGGCTGGATGCTGCTGAATGTACTTCGCCGCATGACGCTGAAATCGCTACCTCTGCGCCTGGCGGTTAGCCGCCTGTTACGTCAGCCGTGGTCAACGTTAAGCCAGCTTTCGGCATTTTCGCTCTCCTTTATGCTGCTGGCACTGTTGCTGGTGTTGCGTGGCGATCTGCTCGACCGTTGGCAACAACAACTGCCGCCAGAAAGCCCGAACTACTTTTTAATCAACATCGCTACGGAACAGGTTACGCCGCTGAAAGCGTTTCTCGCGGAACATCAGATAGTCCCGGAATCGTTTTATCCGGTGGTGCGGGCGCGGTTGACGGCGATTAACGACAAGCCGACAGAAGGCAATGGAGATGAGGCGCTCAACCGCGAGCTGAATCTCACCTGGCAAAATACGCGGCCTGATCATAACCCGATCGTCGCCGGTAACTGGCCGCCAAAAGCCGATGAAGTGTCGATGGAAGAGGGGCTGGCGAAACGCTTAAACGTTGCCCTCGGCGATACCGTGACTTTTATGGGCGATACCCAGGAGTTCCGCGCTAAAGTGACCAGCCTGCGCAAAGTGGACTGGGAAAGTCTGCGGCCTAATTTCTATTTTATTTTCCCGGAAGGGGCATTAGACGGGCAACCGCAGAGCTGGCTTACCAGTTTCCGCTGGGAGAATGGCAACGGCATGTTGACGCAACTCAACCGCCAGTTCCCGACCATTAGCCTGTTAGACATTGGCGCGATTTTAAAACAGGTCGGTCAGGTGCTGGAGCAGGTAAGTCGGGCGCTGGAAGTGATGGTGGTGCTGGTCACCGCCTGCGGTATGTTGTTGTTGCTGGCACAGGTGCAGGTGGGAATGCGTCAGCGTCATCAGGAGCTGGTGGTGTGGCGCACTCTCGGTGCGGGCAAAAAACTGCTGCGCACGACATTGTGGTGTGAGTTCGCCATGCTCGGGTTTGTATCCGGCCTGGTGGCCGCAATTGGTGCGGAAACGGCACTGGCGGTACTGCAATCGAAAGTGTTTGATTTCCCGTGGGAGCCAGACTGGCGATTGTGGATTGTTCTGCCGTGCAGCGGTGCGCTACTGCTGTCGCTTTGCGGCGGCTGGCTGGGTGCGCGACTGCTTAAGGGTAAGGCGCTGTTCAGGCAGTTTGCGGGGTGATGACAGGTGTTAGATTGCCTGATGCGCTACGCTTATCAGGCCTACGAAGATCGTGCAATATATTGAGTTTTCGAAATTTTGTAGGCCGGATAAGGCGTTCACGCCGCATCCGGCAGTTGTGCGCCGATGCCAGATGCGACGCAGGCGCGTCTTATCATGCCTACGAAACAGCACTCACCTGTAGGCTGGATAAGGCGTTCACGCCGCATCCGGCATGAACAGCGTGCACAGAATCCCCCATCACTGCGCCTTAACCCATTCCGCCACTTCCGCCCACTCACCGCGAAAGACAACTTTTTCCGCTTTTTTCTCAAGCTGATAGCGATACATCGGGTCGTAATATTCTTCAAGTAACGGCACCAGCCAGGCCAGATGACCGTCGGTGCTGCCGGTGGTGAGTTGCGTTGTCAGCGCCGCATCCAGCCTTGCAGCCAGTTCGTTATAGCGTTGTAGTCCCAGCCGACGTTTAATCGCCGAAAGCCCGTGATGCAGGTATTCGCAATACCCCTGCCAGCCCTGTTCGTCGCCATAAGCGTGGGTAAAATCATGATGCATACGCAAGAAATACTCTTCGTTCAGGCGTTCAAGACGGATCTCAAACGGATCTTCTACCACCGCAATCGTCGCCTGAGTCATTCGTTCGCGCAGACATTCCGGCAGGTGATTCGAACCGATCATCCGGCTTTCATCTTCCAGCACCCACAGGCGCAAATCCTGATGGGCGTCGGTTTTTAGCATTTCGGCAGCCAGCAGGTTTTCAAAACTCGCCTGGCTAAGTTGTGGTTGTAACGTGCGACCAAAAGCAGAACCGCGATGGCGCGCCAGCCCTTCCAGATCAACACCGTTCGGTTGTTGTTGCACTAACAGCGTTTTGCCGCAGCCGGTACAACCGCCAATCAGCACTATCGGTTTTTGTGCCAGTTCAATAGTCGCCTGAATCGCGGTCTGGCGCAGTGCCTTATAACCGCCTTCCACCAGCGGATAATCAATCCCCGCGTCATGCAGCCAGCGTTGCACAATATGCGAGCGCTGACCGCCACGGGCGCAGCAGAGAATACCGTGCGGATTTTGCAGGCACGCTGCCCGCCAGGCGTCTATACGCTGCTGACGAATTTCACCCGCCACCAGCTTATGCCCCAGTGCCAGCGCCGCGTCTGACCCTTGCTGTTTATAGCAGATGCCAACGGCGGCGCGTTCATCGTTATTCATTAACGGTAGGTTGATAGCGGCGGGCATTGCGCCTTGCTCAAACTCGATGGGGGCGCGAACATCAATAATGGGCGTATCAGCAATCAGCAGGGCACGATAGTCCTGTTCCGTGTGTCTCTCTTGCATAGTAAAAAGTGAACCTCAAATCAGCTTGCGCGCTATTTTACGCGCCAACGCGCAAGGAAACTTGATTTTTAACTGCGTGGGTTGCCGAAAATTTCTAAAAATCCGCTGATTTCCGGCCTGCGCTGGGTAAACAAGGTCACAATATCTTCTACCGCTTTGCCGCTGCCAAATTTGCGCCATGCCAGACTCAATGGCGAAGGAGGGCGCATCGTTGGGATTACCCGGCTGACCAGTTGTTGATTATCGAGCATTGACTGGCAAAGTGATTTTGGCAAAAAACCAATGCCCACGCCCGCCAGATGGGCGGCGATTTTCGTTTCCATATCGGGAACAATAATCTCTTTTTGCCCCGGCAATCGCCAGGCGACGCGTTTGGTTAATGTACGGGCGCTGTCTTCAATATTGACCGCCGGAAAGCGCCGCAACTGTGCTTCTGTTAGCGGCTCTTCAACGTTCGCCAGCGGATGATCCGCCGCCATGACAAAGCGCCATTGCACCGATCCTAAGGGATCAAGACTAAAGGTATTTGCCAGCGCCTCGGTTCCCGTGACGCCGATAGCCAGTGAAAAACCTTCGTACAATAGCGAGTCCCAGACGCCCATATAGATTTGTCGGGAGATGTGAAATTGGGTAAACGGGTAACGTTCATTTAGCCACGCCAGCAGCCTGGCAACGGCCTGGGGGTTATAGAGCAGGTTGTTGATGACGATATTCACCTGGCGTTCCACGCCATCATTCACCTGTTGTAACTCGCTGGGCATACTTTCCAGCCAGCTCAGCCAGTCTCTGGCCTGACAAAGTAGATGCTCGCCAGCCGCCGTCAACGTCACGCTGCGAGTCGTGCGGAAAAACAGCGCCACTCCGGTATTCTCTTCCAGAAGTTTAATGCGATAACTGATCGTCGCCGTGGTTTTACATAATCGTTCTGCCGCTTTTGAAAAACTTCCTGTTTCAGCAACCGCAATGAAAGTCCGCAAGGTTTCTGGATCGAACATCTTCAGGTATCCCCTTTTAAATCCGCAAGTTGCGTGATTTTCTTATCCTCTGATTTATCAGTATTTTTACATGATAACCCTGTTCAATTTGTGGACTAAATCTAGTTTTGGAAAAATATTCCAACTTTTGTGTTGATGTTGTTCTCTTAAGGTTTTAGATTGCCTGTTATTGAAACCAAGCTGACCGGTCGGCGGTGGTTGAACGGAATTATGTTACAAGGACAAAAAGATGAAACTTCAGGTATTACCGTTAAGTCAGGAAGCCTTCTGTGCTTATGGCGACGTAATCGAAACGCAGAAACGGGATTTTTTCCATATTAACAATGGCCTGGTGGAGCGCTATCACGATTTAGCGCTGGTTGAGATTCTTGAGCAAGACCGTACGCTTATCAGCATTAACCGCGCGCAACCGGCGAATCTGCCGCTGACTATTCACGAACTCGAACGTCATCCGTTGGGCACTCAGGCCTTTATCCCGATGAAAGGTGAAGTGTTTGTGGTAGTCGTGGCGTTAGGTGACGACAAACCAGACCTGTCAACCCTGCGGGCGTTTATTACCAACGGCGAACAGGGAGTGAATTACCATCGTAACGTCTGGCATCACCCACTTTTCGCCTGGCAGCGCGTCACCGATTTTCTGACCATCGATCGCGGCGGCAGTGACAACTGTGATGTTGAAAGTATTCCTGAACAGGAACTCTGTTTTGCGTGACGCCTGCAACCGACTTGCATAAGATAAACGAATTGTTCATTGTTTATGCTCATTTGTAGGTCGGAGTTAACGTAGGTATGACGGAAGTTAGACGGCGCGGCAGGCCAGGACAGGCGGAGCCTGTGGCACAGAAGGGTGCACAGGCGTTAGAGCGGGGAATTGCGATTCTGCAATATCTGGAAAAAAGTGGGGGAAGTTCGTCGGTTAGCGATATCTCTCTCAATCTGGATTTGCCGCTCTCCACGACCTTTCGCTTGCTGAAGGTTTTACAGGCAGCGGATTTTGTCTATCAGGACAGTCAGTTAGGCTGGTGGCATATAGGATTAGGTGTCTTTAACGTCGGTGCAGCGTACATCCATAACCGCGATGTACTCTCCGTCGCCGGGCCGTTTATGCGCCGCCTGATGTTACTTTCCGGCGAAACGGTCAATGTCGCGATCCGTAACGGCAATGAAGCGGTATTAATTGGTCAGTTAGAGTGTAAATCGATGGTCAGGATGTGTGCGCCGCTGGGCAGTCGTCTGCCGCTGCATGCTTCCGGAGCGGGCAAGGCGCTGCTTTATCCGCTGGCGGAAGAAGAGTTGATGAGCATCATTCTGCAAACCGGTTTGCAGCAGTTTACGCCAACGACGCTTGTGGATATGCCCACCTTGCTGAAGGACCTGGAACAAGCGCGTGAACTGGGCTATACCGTAGATAAAGAAGAGCATGTTGTCGGCCTGAATTGCATAGCTTCAGCAATTTACGATGATGTAGGTAGTGTTGTTGCCGCTATCTCCATCTCCGGGCCTTCGTCAAGACTGACAGAAGATCGTTTTGTCAGTCAGGGTGAGCTGGTCAGAGACACCGCCCGCGATATCAGCACGGCGTTGGGACTGAAAGCACATCCATAGTGTCTGTCGTATCCCGCTCTGCGGAGCGGGTTTTTTTGACAAAATTTGAGAGTTGGAAAATTTTTCCAATTAATAGAGGTAGGAATAAAATGGCAAAAATGAGAGCCGTTGACGCGGCAATGTATGTGCTGGAGAAAGAAGGTATCACCACCGCCTTCGGTGTTCCGGGAGCTGCAATCAATCCGTTCTACTCAGCGATGCGTAAGCACGGCGGTATTCGTCACATTCTGGCGCGTCATGTGGAAGGTGCTTCGCACATGGCGGAAGGTTATACCCGCGCAACGGCAGGGAATATCGGCGTATGTCTGGGGACTTCCGGTCCTGCGGGCACGGACATGATCACCGCGCTCTATTCCGCTTCTGCTGATTCCATTCCTATTCTGTGTATTACCGGCCAGGCTCCGCGCGCCCGTCTGCATAAAGAAGATTTCCAGGCCGTTGATATTGAAGCAATTGCTAAACCGGTCAGCAAAATGGCGGTTACAGTTCGTGAAGCGGCGCTGGTGCCTCGTGTGCTGCAACAGGCGTTTCACCTGATGCGTTCTGGTCGCCCGGGTCCGGTACTGGTGGATTTACCGTTCGACGTACAGGTTGCGGAAATCGAGTTTGATCCTGATATGTACGAACCGCTGCCGGTCTACAAACCTGCTGCCAGCCGTATGCAGATCGAAAAAGCTGTAGAAATGTTAATCCAGGCCGAACGTCCGGTGATTGTTGCCGGAGGCGGGGTAATTAATGCTGACGCAGCTGTACTGTTACAACAGTTTGCTGAACTGACCAGCATTCCGGTGATCCCAACGCTGATGGGCTGGGGCTGTATCCCGGACGATCATGAACTGATGGCCGGGATGGTGGGCCTGCAAACCGCGCATCGTTACGGTAATGCAACGTTGCTGGCGTCCGACATGGTGTTTGGTATCGGTAACCGTTTTGCTAACCGTCATACCGGTTCGGTAGAGAAATACACCGAAGGGCGCAAAATCGTTCATATCGATATTGAGCCGACGCAAATTGGCCGCGTACTGTGTCCGGATCTTGGCATTGTCTCTGATGCTAAAGCGGCGCTGACGCTGCTGGTTGAAGTGGCGCAGGAGATGCAAAAAGCGGGTCGTCTGCCGTGTCGTAAAGAGTGGGTCGCCGACTGCCAGCAGCGCAAACGCACTTTGCTGCGCAAAACCCACTTCGACAACGTGCCGGTGAAACCGCAGCGCGTGTATGAAGAGATGAACAAAGCCTTTGGCCGCGATGTTTGTTATGTCACCACCATTGGCCTGTCACAAATCGCTGCGGCACAAATGCTGCATGTCTTTAAAGACCGCCACTGGATCAACTGTGGGCAGGCAGGCCCGCTGGGCTGGACGATTCCGGCGGCGCTGGGGGTTTGTGCCGCTGATCCAGAGCGCAATGTGGTGGCGATTTCCGGTGACTTCGACTTCCAGTTCCTGATTGAAGAATTAGCCGTTGGCGCACAGTTCAACATTCCGTACATCCATGTACTGGTCAATAACGCCTATCTGGGTCTGATTCGCCAGTCGCAACGTGCCTTTGATATGGATTACTGCGTACAGCTCGCGTTCGAAAATATTAACTCCAGCGAAGTGAACGGTTATGGTGTCGACCACGTAAAAGTAGCGGAAGGTTTAGGTTGTAAAGCAATTCGCGTTTTCAAACCGGAAGACATTGCACCAGCCTTTGAACAGGCAAAAGTCTTAATGGCGCAATATCGGGTACCGGTAGTCGTGGAAGTTATTCTCGAGCGTGTGACTAATATTTCGATGGGCAGTGAACTGGATAACGTCATGGAATTTGAAGATATCGCCGATAACGCAGCGGATGCACCGACTGAAACCTGTTTCATGCACTATGAATAAGGGAGATAAATAATGTTACGTTTCTCTGCTAATTTATCGATGTTATTTGGTGAATATGATTTTCTCGCCCGTTTTGAGAAAGCTGCGCAGTGTGGTTTTCGCGGCGTTGAATTTATGTTCCCTTATGACTACGACATTGAAGAATTAAAACAGGTGCTGGCGAGTAATAAACTCGAACATACGCTGCACAATTTACCGGCAGGTGACTGGGCGGCGGGCGAGCGGGGTATTGCCTGTATTCCTGGCCGTGAAGAAGAGTTTCGGGATGGCGTAGCAGCAGCGATTCGTTATGCTCGTGCTCTGGGTAATAAAAAAATTAACTGTCTGGTCGGTAAAACGCCGACTGGTTTCAGCAGTGAACAGATTCACACAACGCTTGTAGAAAACCTGCGTTATGCCGCGAATATGCTGATGAAAGAAGATATTTTATTACTGATTGAACCTATTAACCATTTTGATATTCCTGGTTTCCATCTCACCGGAACCCGGCAGGCACTGAAACTGATTGACGATGTTGGTTGCTGCAATTTGAAAATTCAGTATGACATTTATCATATGCAGCGGATGGAAGGTGAATTAACTAATACCATGACTCAGTGGGCCGATAAAATTGGTCACCTGCAAATTGCTGATAATCCGCATCGTGGCGAACCGGGAACCGGAGAAATTAATTACGAATATCTCTTTACGGTAATTGAAAATTCTGACTACAACGGTTGGGTTGGCTGTGAATATAAACCCCAAACCACCACGGAAGCCGGTTTACGCTGGATGGAGCCGTACCGTTAAAACGTAACGCTATTCAGACAATGCTTTTTTAGGCCGCTAAGTTGGCAGGGGATCGTGTTGTCTGAATTCAGGAAAAGCGAAATTTAAAAGAGGTTAATTATGAAACTGGGATTTATTGGCTTAGGCATTATGGGTACACCGATGGCCATTAATCTGGCGCGTGCCGATCATCAACTGCATGTCACAACCATTGGTCCGGTTGCTGATGAATTACTGTCACTGGGCGCCGTTAGTGTTGAAACTGCGCGCCAGGTAACAGATGCATCGGACATCATTTTTATTATGGTGCCGGATACACCGCAGGTTGAAGACGTTCTGTTTGGTGAAAATGGTTGTACCAAAGCCTCGCTGAAGGGCAAAACCATTGTTGATATGAGCTCCATTTCCCCGATTGAAACTAAACGTTTCGCTCGTCAGGTGAATGAACTGGGCGGCGATTATCTCGATGCGCCAGTCTCCGGCGGTGAAATCGGCGCGCGTGAAGGGACGTTATCGATTATGGTTGGCGGTGATGAAGCAGTATTTGAACGTGTAAAACCGCTGTTTGAACTGCTCGGTAAAAATATCACTCTCGTGGGCGGTAACGGCGACGGTCAAACCTGCAAAGTGGCAAATCAGATTATCGTGGCGCTCAATATTGAAGCGGTTTCTGAAGCCTTGTTGTTTGCTTCAAAAGCCGGTGCGGACCCGGTACGTGTGCGCCAGGCGCTGATGGGCGGCTTTGCTTCCTCACGTATTCTGGAAGTTCACGGTGAGCGCATGATTAAACGCACCTTTAATCCAGGTTTCAAAATTGCGCTGCACCAGAAAGATCTCAACCTGGCACTGCAAAGTGCGAAAGCACTGGCGCTGAACCTGCCAAACACCGCGACCTGCCAGGAATTGTTTAATACATGTGCGGCAAACGGTGGCAGCCAGTTGGATCACTCTGCGTTAGTGCAGGCGCTGGAATTAATGGCTAACCATAAACTGACTTGATACCCGCAATAAAAATGGCCGATATCAGAAAATGAATCGGCCAGCAATATTAAAAAAAGAAAGCAGCCAAAGATGTTGCTTCAGTATTAAAAATAATATTTTTATTTTATTTGTTCCTCATAGCTAGATTAAAACAACGTTATTCGATACGTGAAATTAAGAGGGATTTATGGAACATCAGAGAAAACTATTCCAGCAACGCGGCTATAGCGAAGATCTACTGCCGAAAACGCAAAGTCAGCGGACCTGGAAAACATTTAACTATTTTACCTTATGGATGGGTTCGGTTCATAACGTTCCCAATTATGTGATGGTTGGCGGCTTTTTTATTCTCGGCCTGTCTACCTTTAGTATTATGCTGGCAATTATCCTCAGTGCCTTTTTCATTGCCGCGGTAATGGTATTAAACGGTGCTGCGGGCAGTAAATACGGCGTACCGTTTGCCATGATCCTGCGTGCTTCTTACGGCGTACGTGGTGCACTGTTTCCCGGATTATTAAGAGGCGGTATTGCTGCCATTATGTGGTTTGGCCTGCAATGTTACGCGGGGTCACTGGCCTGCTTGATTCTGATTGGCAAAATCTGGCCGGGATTTTTGACTCTCGGTGGCGATTTCACGCTGTTAGGCCTTTCTCTACCGGGCTTAATTACTTTTTTACTCTTCTGGCTGGTTAACGTTGGTATTGGTTTTGGCGGCGGAAAAGTTTTAAATAAATTCACTGCCATTCTTAACCCGTGCATCTATATCGTTTTCGGCGGTATGGCGATTTGGGCGATTTCGCTGGTCGGGATCGGTCCAATCTTTGACTACATTCCGGGCGGTATTCAGAAAGCAGAAAACAGTGGCTTCCTGTTTCTGGTGGTGATAAACGCGGTGGTTGCGGTCTGGGCGGCACCGGCGGTGAGCGCATCCGACTTTACGCAAAACGCCCACTCGTTTCGTGAGCAGGCGCTGGGGCAAACGCTGGGTTTAGTTGTGGCCTATATTCTGTTTGCGGTCGCCGGGGTATGTATTATTGCCGGAGCCAGTATTCATTACGGCGCTGACACCTGGAACGTGCTGGATATTGTTCAGCGTTGGGACAGCCTGTTCGCCTCGTTCTTTGCGGTACTGGTTATTCTGATGACGACTATCTCTACTAACGCCACCGGTAATATTATTCCGGCTGGTTATCAGATTGCCGCCATTGCACCGACGAAACTGACCTATAAAAACGGCGTACTGATTGCCAGTATTATCAGCCTGCTGATCTGCCCGTGGAAATTAATGGAAAATCAGGACAGTATTTATCTGTTCCTCGATATTATCGGCGGAATGCTTGGTCCGGTAATTGGTGTGATGATGGCGCATTATTTTGTGGTGATGCGTGGGCAAATTAATCTTGATGAACTGTACACCGCACCTGGCGATTATAAATATTACGATAACGGTTTTAACCTCACCGCGTTTTCAGTAACTCTGGTGGCCGTTATTTTATCTCTTGGCGGTAAGTTTATTCCCTTTATGGAACCGTTATCACGTGTTTCATGGTTTGTCGGCGTCATCGTCGCCTTTGCGGCCTACGCCTTATTAAAGAAACGTACAACAGCAGAAAAAACAGGAGAACAAAAAACCATAGGTTAATTAATCACGATATTGAACATTGAGTTAAAAACCAATCTGTATTTTACAAGGAGTTTGTTATGTCTTTTGATTTAATCATTAAAAACGGCACCGTTATTTTAGAAAACGAAGCTCGCGTTGTAGATATCGCCGTTAAAGACGGAAAAATTGCTGCTATCGGCCAGGATCTGGGCGATGCAAAAGACGTTATGGATGCGTCTGGTCTGGTGGTTTCGCCGGGCATGGTTGATGCGCACACCCATATTTCTGAACCGGGTCGCAGCCACTGGGAAGGTTATGAAACCGGTACTCGCGCAGCAGCAAAAGGTGGTATCACCACCATGATCGAAATGCCGCTCAACCAGCTGCCTGCAACGGTTGACCGCGCCTCAATTGAACTGAAGTTCGATGCCGCTAAAGGAAAGCTGACTATCGATGCGGCACAACTCGGTGGCCTGGTGTCTTACAACATTGACCGTCTGCATGAGTTGGATGAAGTGGGTGTTGTCGGTTTCAAATGCTTCGTTGCGACCTGTGGCGATCGCGGTATCGACAACGACTTCCGTGACGTCAATGACTGGCAATTCTTCAAAGGCGCGCAGAAGCTGGGTGAACTAGGCCAGCCGGTGCTGGTGCACTGCGAAAACGCGCTGATCTGTGACGCACTGGGCGAAGAAGCGAAGCGTGAAGGTCGCGTAACTGCCCATGACTATGTGGCTTCGCGTCCGGTATTTACCGAAGTGGAAGCGATTCGCCGCGTACTGTACCTGGCGAAAGTCGCTGGTTGCCGTCTGCACGTTTGCCACGTCAGCAGCCCGGAAGGTGTTGAGGAAGTGACTCGTGCACGTCAGGAAGGTCAGGATGTTACTTGTGAATCCTGCCCGCATTACTTTGTGCTGGATACCGATCAGTTCGAAGAAATCGGTACTCTGGCGAAGTGTTCACCGCCGATCCGCGATCTGGAAAACCAGAAAGGCATGTGGGAAAAACTGTTTAACGGTGAAATAGACTGCCTGGTTTCCGACCACTCTCCATGCCCGCCGGAAATGAAAGCCGGTAACATCATGAAAGCGTGGGGCGGTATCGCTGGTCTGCAAAGCTGCATGGACGTGATGTTCGATGAAGCGGTACAGAAACGCGGAATGTCTCTGCCAATGTTCGGCAAATTAATGGCGACTAACGCAGCAGATATTTTCGGTCTGCAGCAAAAAGGCCGTATCGCCCCAGGAAAAGATGCCGACTTCGTCTTCATTCAGCCGAATAGCAGCTATGTTCTTACCAATGACGATCTGGAATATCGCCACAAAGTCAGCCCGTATGTTGGCCGTACTATTGGCGCGCGTATCACGAAAACCATCTTACGTGGTGATGTGATTTACGATATCGAACAGGGCTTCCCTGTTGCGCCGAAAGGTCAATTTATCCTTAAACATCAGCAGTAATCTGGCCCTGCAATGCCCGTCCTTGTGGCGGGCATTCTCCGGTTAAGGTGTGTTTATGTTCAATTTTGCAGTGGGCCGCGAAAGCCTGTTATCAGGATTCCAGTGGTTTTTCTTTATTTTTTGCAACACGGTTGTGGTTCCTCCTACGCTACTTTCTGCTTTTCAGTTGCCGCAAAGTAGCCTGCTTACGCTCACGCAATATGCTTTTCTTGCTACCGCACTGGCCTGCTTCGCTCAGGCGTTCTGCGGTCATCGTCGCGCTATTATGGAGGGGCCGGGCGGCCTGTGGTGGGGAACCATCCTGACTATCACCCTTGGCGAAGCATCGCGCGGGACACCGATCAACGATATCGCTACCAGTCTGGCGGTGGGGATTGCGCTCTCCGGCGTGCTGACGATGTTGATTGGTTTTAGCGGATTAGGCCATCGCCTGGCACGGTTATTTACGCCGTCGGTGATGGTCTTGTTTATGTTGATGCTGGGTGCGCAACTGACCACTATCTTTTTCAAAGGTATGCTCGGGCTGCCGTTTGGCATAGCCGACCCGAATTTTAAAATTCAATTACCGCCGTTCGCGCTCTCGGTGGCGGTGATGTGCCTGGTACTGGCGATGATTATTTTCCTGCCACAACGTTTTGCCCGTTACGGCCTGCTGGTCGGTACGATAACCGGCTGGTTGTTGTGGTACTTTTGCTTTCCTTCTTCGCATTCGCTCTCCGGTGAGTTGCACTGGCAGTGGTTCCCGCTCGGCAGTGGCGGTGCTTTGTCGCCGGGGATTATTCTGACGGCGGTGATTACAGGTCTGGTAAATATCAGCAATACCTACGGTGCGATTCGGGGCACGGATGTTTTTTATCCGCAGCAGGGCGCGGGGAATACGCGTTATCGTCGCAGCTTTGTGGCGACCGGATTTATGACACTGATAACCGTGCCGCTGGCGGTAATTCCATTTTCACCGTTTGTTTCATCCATTGGTTTATTAACCCAGACTGGCGATTACACGCGGCGTTCGTTTATTTATGGCAGCGTTATTTGCCTGCTGGTGGCGCTGGTTCCGGCACTCACGCGACTGTTTTGCAGTATCCCTTTACCCGTGAGTAGTGCGGTCATGCTGGTTTCTTATCTGCCTTTACTCTTTTCCGCGCTGGTGTTTAGCCAGCAAATAACGTTTACCGCTCGCAATATTTATCGACTCGCATTGCCGTTATTTGTCGGCATATTTTTAATGGCATTACCGCCTGTGTATCTGCAAGACCTTCCATTAACGCTTCGTCCTCTGCTCAGTAACGGCTTACTGGTCGGAATTTTACTGGCTGTTCTTATGGATAATCTTATTCCGTGGGAACGCATCGAATAATTTGTTGAAAAAGGATTGATAATGAAGATTGTCATTGCGCCAGACTCTTTTAAAGAGAGCTTAAGTGCAGAAAAATGTTGTCAGGCAATTAAAGCCGGGTTTTCGACCATATTTCCCGATGCGCACTATATCTGTTTGCCGATAGCGGATGGCGGCGAAGGGACGGTGGAGGCGATGGTCGCCGCGACGGACGGTAACATCGTGAAGCTTGAAGTCTGCGGGCCGATGGGCGAAAAAGTGAATGCTTTTTATGGCCTTACCGGCGACGGGAAAACGGCGGTGATTGAGATGGCAGCAGCAAGTGGCCTGATGCTGGTCGCGCCTGAAAAGCGTAATCCGTTGCTGGCCTCCAGTTTTGGTACGGGGGAGTTAATTCGCCATGCGCTGGATAATGGCATTCGCCATATTATTCTCGGCATTGGCGGCAGTGCGACGGTCGACGGCGGTATGGGCATGGCGCAGGCGCTCGGTGTGCGTTTCCTTGATGCCGACGGTCAGGCGCTGGCGGCTAACGGCGGCAATTTAGCGCGCGTGGCAAGCATTGAGATGAATGAATGCGATCCGCGTCTGGCGAACTGTCATATTGAAGTAGCATGTGACGTTGATAACCCGCTGGTAGGGGCACGCGGCGCGGCGGCAGTGTTTGGCCCGCAAAAAGGGGCAACGCCGGAGATGGTCGAAGAGCTGGAACAGGGGCTGCAAAATTACGCCCGTGTTTTACAACAGCTAACTGAAATCAACGTCTGCCAGATGGCGGGTGGTGGCGCGGCGGGCGGTATGGGCATTGCGGCGGCGGTATTCCTCAATGCGGATATTAAACCGGGTATTGAGATTGTGTTGAATGCGGTCAATCTTGCGCAGGCAGTGCAGGGTGCAGCACTGGTGATCACCGGGGAAGGGCGCATCGACTCGCAAACGGCAGGCGGTAAAGCGCCGCTGGGCGTGGCGTCGGTGGCGAAGCAGTTTAATGTCCCGGTGATTGGGATTGCTGGCGTATTGGGTGATGGCGTGGAAGTGGTGCACCAGTACGGCATTGATGCGGTATTCAGCATTTTGCCACGTCTGGCACCTTTAGCCGAAGTGCTCGCCAGCGGTGAAACCAATCTCTTCAACAGTGCGCGAAATATTGCCTGCGCCATTAAAATAGGTCAGGGAATTAAAAACTGACTATTACCTTTAAAGCGGATGCGATTTATATCGCATCTTTTTTTACCTGAATTGACTACAAAAAAAGCCACGGTATAAACCGTGGCAAAATCCAACATAGCTAAAAATAATCAGGCGAGTGGTATGACTTAAATCTCTACGTCGCGGTTGCAATCTTTCGAGTAAATATAGCTGAACGCTTCACCACGCCCTACGCCATAACCAGCCTGTAAAGAATAAGCGCCCATAAAGATGTAATCGCCTTTTTTCACCGGGATCCAGTTATTGTCGAGGTTATAAACCCCCTGACCGGAAAGAATATAGGCACCGTGTTCCTGAACGTGGGTTTCGATATAACCGTGGCTGGCACCTGGTGCAAAAGAGAGGATATGCATGTTCATATCAAAACCTAACTCTTTGGGCAGAAAATCCAGCAGAATAACATCGTCCATGCCTTCATAATGAATGCGTTCCAGTTCGCTGGCATTGCCAGAAACCAGCCACGGCGCATGACCTTCTACCGGAATATAGCGACGCTTATATAAAAAGATTTGGCTGTCTTCGGCCTGGGCGTTAACAAACGTCATTAAGGAGCCTGGCGGGCAATAAAGATAGCCACCTTCACTTAAGGTAAATGTTTTCCCTTCGGCTTTGGCAGTGATATTTCCAGAGATCACATACAGGAACGTTTCAATGCCTTCGCCACCGAAGCCCTGTTGGTTGCCGCCGTTTTGATGCAGTGTGACCAGATAATCAACAAAAGAGGCACCCAGCTTTGGCGTGGAGAGGATTGTCGCGTCACAATTTTCAAAGCCCGGAATAATATTTTTTACCAGACCGTCTGGTGTTAACAGTGCGAAATTACCGTGTTTCACAATCGCACGGTTAGCCAGTAAATCATCGCGGTAACCGGTGACGTTATTTAAATATCCCATTTATAACTCCTTATTTCTGCCAGGCAAGTTGATAAAGCATGAGTGCCAACGTTTTGACCCCTTCGGCAAGGTCGGTAATATTGGTGCGTTCCGCCGGGTTATGGCTGATCCCGTTGATGCTGGGAATGAAAATCATGCAGGTCGGCACGCGAGGCGCGAAAATTTGCGCGTCGTGCCCGGCACCACTGTGCATCACCCGGTAATTCAGTTTTTCGCTTTCACACAATTCTGTCAGGGTGGCGACCAACTCCTTATTCATCGGCACGGGTTCTTCGTCCATCCATAAATCGATATCAATACCAATATCCATTTCATCGCAAATCGCCCGCATGTCGTTTTCTAACTGTTGGGTGAAATCGCGCAGCACGGTAGCGTCGGTATGACGACAATCAATGGTGAACGTGGTTTTACCCGGCACTACATTCACCGTATTCGGGCGCGGCTCTACTTTGCCAAAGGTCAGAACCAGCGGGTCGCCCATCTTTTTCGCTTTTTCGACAGACTGATGGCAAATGCGACTGAAAGCGTAAACCGTATCACGACGATAGCCCATCGGCGTGGTGCCTGCATGGTTTGATTCACCGTTCAGCGTCACCGTATAACGACGCTGCCCGACAATTGCATTCACCACGCCAATTGATTGCCCATTACTTTCCAGCACACAGCCCTGTTCGATATGCAGTTCGACAAAGGCTTTAATATCCTGACGCGGAGTTAGTGGGGCGTTCGGCAGAGTAAATCCGCAAGCCTTCATCGCATCGACAAAACTATTTCCTTTGGCATCACAGATATTCCGCACGTCGTCAGGATTCGCCAGCCCAAAAATATTTTTACTGCCCCAGAAAACATACGGGAAGCGGCTGCCTTCTTCTTCTGCCATCGCCACCACTTCGACCGTACGTAACGGCGCGCCGTATTGCGTTTTCAGCCAGTCAATAGCCAGCCACGCCGCCAGCGCACCGAATTGCCCGTCGAGGTTACCGCCGTTAACCACGGTATCGATATGCGAACCGCTCAGAACCACTTCCTGTGGATATTCGGTGCCATTCAGGCGACCGTATAAATTCCCCACTTCATCGAAACGTGTTTCCAGCCCGCTTGCTGCCATTCTTTTTTTAAACTGCTGCTGGGTTTCCAGCCATTCCGGCGAATAAAGTAAACGGGTCATACCGCCGGTTGGGTCAGCGCCAAAAGAGGAAAGCCAGGGCAGCGTTTCTTCTATAGCTTGACGGAAATGTGTAATCATAAGAAAGTCCTGTCTCAATAATTATTGCGCAAAGGGATTTTTCGTTTCGTATGACGTGTTATAAAGCGCGTCGGAAATTAAATACTGGTAAATATCATCAACAATTTCGATGCCTTCGACGGCGGCTTTGCGTTGTTTAATATCCTGATCCTGTCCGGGATAATAAACCTGATTAAAACCGGGCGCGGGGGTAATGGTATTTAATTCGCGCATGGTCTGGCTAAGATGTTGACGGAATAATTCGCTGGAGGAGAAAAAGTTCGGGTTAATAACTATATGTAATTGCCCCAAATTACGCCCGGCGTGTAAATCGTCATACATCGAACTAACCTGTCGCCCGAACGGTAAGCCGAGTAAGACGCCTGAGAGGACGTCAATCATCATCATCAGGCCATACCCTTTCGGCCCAGCGGCGGGGAGCAGAGCATGTACCGCGAACGGATCGGTTGTTGGTGCACCGTTTTTATCGACTGCCCAGGTATCCGGGATAGACATATTGCGCGAGCGGGCGTCGAGCACTTTTCCCCATGCCTGTACGGTAGTCGCCATATCGAAGGTAAGGATCTCATCGCCTTCTCCCGGCGCGGCAAAGGCCAGTGGGTTAGTGCCGTAGTAAATTTCCGCGCCGCCAAACGGCACCACCATTGGATCGGACTGGCACAGCGAAATGCCAATTAATCCGGCGCGGGCTGCCTGCTGCACAAAATATGAGATTGCGCCGCTGTGACCCATCCGGCTGATACCGACCACCGCAACGCCTTTTTGCTGGGCGGTTTTGATGGCATGTTCCATACCCATTTTCGCTGCGACCTGTCCGGCGGCATTGTCGGCATGTAAAATTGCCGAGCACGGTCCGGTTTCCTCAAGACGAAACTCCGGTTCGCGGTTGGTGCCGCCTTTTGAAATGCGTTCGGCGTAGTATTCAACGCGCACCGCGCCATGAGAGTGGATCCCTCTGGCATCGGCGTAAACCAATACTTCAGCCACGGTTGCAGCGTGCTCACGTTTTAACCCAGCCTGGCAGAGTTTATTCTCGATTAGCTGGTGGAGTGTTTCCCGACTGATTTTCATCTGTCTTCCTTTTTAACGACGGTGTGAAGCATGACTGCAATTAACATACAGGGAAAATATCTGGATTATGTGATCCAGACAGGCAAAAAAATATAGTTAGAATTTATTTGATAATCTTCGTGCTTTTAACCTGGTTTTTAAAACAACCATGCTTATTAAAAAATAACGCGTAATAGTCTGGCGGTTATTTGAATTCTTTTGTTAATAATCCACGTGTGATATTCATCACCTTATTTACTCGTTGTCATCGATACCGTAATCGCCACATTAACACTGCTCGTGCAATTGCCATGGGTGCAATTTTTAAGGAGTTGTTATGATCCACGCCTTTATTAAAAAAGGGTGTTTTCAGGATTCGGTCAGTTTAATGATTATTTCACGAAAACTCAGCGAATCAGAAAATGTTGATGATGTTTCCGTAATGATGGGTACGCCCGCCAATAAAGCGTTATTAGATACTACAGGTTTCTGGCATGACGATTTTAATAACGCCACGCCGAACGATATTTGCGTGGCAATTCGTAGCGAAGCGGCGGATGCGGGGATCGCGCAGGCGGTTATGCAGCAGCTTGAAGAGGCGCTAAAACAACTGGCGCAGGGTTCAGGCAGCAGCCAGGCGTTGACGCAGGTGCGTCGCTGGGACAGTGCCTGTCAGAAATTACCCGATGCCAATCTGGCGCTGATTTCAGTGGCTGGTGAGTATGCGGCGGAGCTGGCGAACCAGGCGCTGGATCGCAACCTCAACGTGATGATGTTTTCCGATAACGTCACGCTGGAAGATGAAATCCAACTTAAAACCCGCGCGCGGGAAAAAGGCTTGCTGGTGATGGGGCCAGACTGCGGTACGTCGATGATTGCCGCCACGCCGCTGGCTTTTGCTAACGTGATGCCGGAAGGCAACATTGGCGTCATAGGCGCTTCCGGTACCGGGATTCAGGAGCTGTGCTCACAGATTGCGCTGGCAGGGGAGGGAATTACTCACGCGATTGGTCTTGGCGGGCGCGATCTCAGCCGTGAAGTGGGCGGCATCAGTGCGCTAACGGCGCTGGAAATGCTCAGTGCAGACGAGAAAAGCGAAGTGCTGGCATTTGTTTCAAAACCACCTGCCGAAACTGTGCGTCTGAAAATTGTTAATGCCATGAAAGCAACTGGCAAACCGACGGTGGCGCTGTTTTTAGGTTATACCCCGGCGGTGGCCCGCGACGAGAATGTCTGGTTTGCCTCCTCGCTGGATGAGGCCGCTCGTCTGGCTTGTCTGCTTTCACGCGTCACTGCGCGACGTAACGCGATAGCGCCTGTCAGCAGCGGATTTATTTGCGGTTTGTATACCGGCGGTACGCTGGCTGCTGAAGCGGCGGGATTACTTGCCGGACACCTTGGCGTGGAAGCCGACGATACCCATCAACATGGCATGATGCTGGACGCCGACGGACATCAGATCCTCGACCTGGGCGATGATTTTTACACCGTCGGGCGTCCCCATCCGATGATCGACCCGACCTTACGCAACCTGTTAATTGCCGATCTCGGCGCTAAACCGCAAGTGCGCGTGTTGCTGCTTGATGTCGTGATTGGCTTCGGTGCGACCGCCGATCCTGCCGCCTCGCTGGTGAGCGCCTGGCAAAAAGCCTGTGCCGCGCGTTCAGACAATCAACCACTGTATGCCATTGCCACGGTGACAGGCACTGAACGTGACCCGCAATGCCGCTCGCAGCAAATCGCCACGCTGGAAGATGCGGGGATCGCGGTAGTGAGTTCGCTACCGGAAGCCACCTTGCTGGCTGCGGCGTTAATTCATCCGCTCTCGCCTGCCACACAGCAACACACACCGTCATTACTGGAAAACGTCGCCGTGATTAACATCGGATTACGCAGCTTTGCGCTGGAGCTACAAAGCGCCAGCAAACCGGTTGTGCATTACCAATGGTCGCCAGTCGCCGGCGGCAATAAAAAACTGGCTCGTTTATTAGAACGTTTGCAATAAGGGGTTCCCATGTTTACATCAGTGGCGCAAGCCAATGCTGCGGTTATCGAACAAATTCGTCGCGCTCGTCCACACTGGCTGGATGTGCAACCGGCTTCTTCACTTATCAGCGAACTAAACAAGGGCAAAACACTGCTTCACGCCGGGCCGCCAATGCGCTGGCAGGAGATGACCGGACCCATGAAAGGGGCATGTGTGGGCGCATGTCTGTTTGAAGGCTGGGCGAAAGATGAAGCGCAGGCACTGGCAATGCTGGAGCAGGGGGAAGTGAACTTCATTCCTTGTCACCATGTGAATGCTGTCGGGCCAATGGGCGGCATTACTTCTGCCAGTATGCCGATGCTGGTGGTCGAGAACGTGACCGACGGCAACCGGGCGTACTGCAACCTCAACGAAGGTATCGGCAAAGTGATGCGTTTTGGCGCTTACGGCGAAGATGTCCTGACTCGCCATCGCTGGATGCGCGATGTGTTAATGCCAGTATTAAGTGCGGCGCTGGGGCGCATGGAGCGCGGTATCGATCTCACCGCGATGATGGCGCAGGGCATTACCATGGGCGATGAGTTCCATCAACGCAATATTGCTTCCTCTGCACTGTTAATGCGTGCGCTGGCCCCACAAATTGCTCGCCTCGATCATGATAAACAGTACATTGCGGAAGTGATGGATTTCCTCAGCGTGACCGATCAGTTCTTCCTCAACCTCGCGATGGCCTACTGCAAGGCGGCGATGGATGTAGGCGCGATGATCCGCGCAGGCAGCATCGTTACGGCTATGACCCGCAACGGCAATATGTTCGGGATTCGGGTAAGCGGGCTGGGTGAACGCTGGTTTACTGCGCCTGTAAACACTCCGCAAGGTCTGTTTTTCACCGGCTTCTCGCAGGAGCAGGCGAACCCGGATATGGGCGATAGCGCGATTACCGAAACCTTTGGTATCGGAGGTGCGGCAATGATCGCCGCACCTGGCGTAACACGCTTTGTCGGTGCGGGTGGCATGGAAGCGGCCAGAGCGGTATCTGAAGAGATGGCGGAAATTTACCTTGAACGCAATATGCAGTTGCAGATCCCCGGCTGGGATTTCCAGGGGGCGTGCCTGGGGCTGGACATTCGTCGCGTGGTAGAAACCGGCATTACGCCACTCATCAATACCGGTATCGCCCATAAAGAGGCGGGGATCGGGCAGATTGGCGCAGGCACCGTGCGGGCACCGCTGGCGTGCTTTGAACAGGCGCTGGAAGCACTGGCTGAAAGCATGGGGATTGGTTGAGGAACGCACAATGACGATCATCCATCCTCTACTTGCCAGCCGTAGCGCACCGAATTATCGCCAGTCCTGGCGGTTAGCGGGAGTGTGGCGGCGGGCGATTAACCTGATGACGGAAAGCGGCGAACTGTTAACGCTGCATCGTCAGGGGAGTGGTTTCGGCCCCGGCGGATGGGTGCTTCGCCGCGCGCAATTCGATGCGTTATGCGGTGGATTATGCGGCAATGAACGACCACAGGTTGTGGCACAAGGGATTCGTCTCGGGCGTTTCACGGTTAAACAGCCACAGCGTTATTGTTTGCTACGTATTACGCCGCCTGCGCATCCTCAACCGCTTGCCGTTGCATGGATGCAACGCGCGGAGGAAACCGGGCTTTTCGGGCCACTGGCATTGGCGACAAGCGATCCGCTGCCTGCTGAATTACGCCAGTTTCGTCACTGTTTTCAGGCCGCGCTCAATGGCGTTAAGACCGACTGGCGGCACTGGCTGGGTAAAGGCCCCGGATTAACGCCAAGTCATGATGACACGCTGAGCGGAATGCTGCTGGCGGCCTGGTATTATGGGGCTTTAGATGCGCGCTCCGGTCGCCCGTTTTTTGCCTGTTCCGACAATCTTCAACTCGTTACCACTGCGGTGAGCGTCAGTTATTTACGTTATGCCGCGCAAGGATATTTCGCCTCGCCACTCCTGCACTTTGTTCATGCTCTGAGTTGCCCGAAACGTACCGCAGCGGCGATCGATTCGCTGCTGGCGCTGGGGCATACGTCAGGGGCCGATACGCTGCTGGGGTTCTGGCTTGGCCAACAATTATTACAAGGGAAACCATGAAAACACTGGTTGTGGCTCTTGGGGGCAACGCCTTACTCCAGCGCGGTGAGGCGCTGACGGCAAAAAATCAATATCGCAATATTGCCAGTGCTGTACCCGCGCTGGCGCGCCTGGCCCGTTCTTATCGGCTGGCGATTGTTCACGGCAACGGACCGCAGGTGGGGCTGCTGGCGTTACAGAATCTGGCGTGGAAAGAGGTAGAACCGTATCCGCTGGATGTACTGGTGGCGGAAAGCCAGGGGATGATTGGCTATATGCTGGCGCAGAGCTTGAGCGCACAGCCGCAGATGCCGCCTGTCACGACGGTGCTGACGCGCATTGAGGTTTCGCCTGATGATCCGGCGTTTTTACAGCCAGAGAAATTTATTGGTCCGGTTTATCAGCCAGAAGAACAAGAGGCACTGGAAGCGGCTTACGGCTGGCAGATGAAACGTGATGGTAAATATTTACGCCGGGTGGTGGCGTCTCCGCAACCGCGTAAAATTCTCGACAGCGAAGCCATCGAGTTGTTGCTCAAAGAGGGGCATGTGGTGATTTGCAGTGGCGGCGGCGGTGTGCCTGTGACGGAAGACGGGGCAGGGAGTGAAGCGGTGATTGATAAAGATCTCGCCGCTGCGTTGCTCGCCGAGCAGATTAATGCCGATGGACTGGTGATCCTCACCGATGCTGATGCGGTATATGAAAACTGGGGAACGCCGCAGCAACGTGCCATTCGCCATGCCACACCGGATGAGTTAGCGCCATTTGCCAAAGCCGATGGTTCGATGGGGCCGAAGGTAACGGCGGTGAGTGGCTATGTCAGAAGCCGTGGTAAACCCGCGTGGATTGGGGCGTTATCGCGGATTGAAGAGACGCTGGCGGGCGAAGCGGGGACTTGTATTTCGCTGTAGTGATGGGCACCAGGCAATTGGCACATCCAGCCTGATGCGATGCTGGCGCATCTTATCAGGCCTACAGGCGGTGTCGGAACGGTAGGCCGGATAAGGCGTTTACGCCGCATCCGGCAATCGGTACACCATGCCTGATGCGATGCTGGCGCATCTTATCAGGCCTACAGTCGGTGTTGGAGCGGTGGGCCGGATAAGGCGTTTACGCCGCATCCG
Source organism: Escherichia sp. R1 (assembly GCF_003000935.1). Classification (NCBI taxonomy): domain Bacteria; kingdom Pseudomonadati; phylum Pseudomonadota; class Gammaproteobacteria; order Enterobacterales; family Enterobacteriaceae; genus Escherichia; species Escherichia sp. R1. The sequence goes on along the minus strand of NZ_PSRU01000010.1, from coordinate 8,323 downwards.
GCAATCGGCACACCATGCCTGATGCGATGCTGGCGCATCTTATCAGGCCTACAGTCGGTGTTGGAACGGTAGGCCTGATAAGGCGTTCACGCCGCATGCGGCAAGAAAATGAGCATCAATTAACTGAACTTGCTCTGCGCCCACATCACGCCGCTGGCATACTCCGGCGGCAGCAGTGGGATTAAGGCTTCCAGCGTCGCGGTCAGACGCGATGTGTCGCTGTCGGTCAAATTCAAATGCCCCACTTTACGGCCCGGACGGACTTCTTTGTCGTACCAGTGCAGATGCACAAGCGGCAGTTTCAGCCAGTCATAATTCAGATCGCTACCAATCAGATTGATCATCACCGACGGATTATTCACTACTGGTTGCGGTAACGGCAGATCGGTAATTGCCCGCAGATGTAGCTCAAACTGGCTGATGCTGGCACCGTTTTGCGTCCAGTGACCGCTGTTATGCACACGCGGAGCCAGTTCGTTGATCAGCAGACCTTGTGGGGTGACAAAACACTCCATTGCCATCACGCCTACATAGCTCAGCTCCTGCATAATCGCCGACAACATCTCTTCAGCTTGCGCCTGCAGCTGTGCGTTGGCCTGCGGGAAAGCGACGCTGGTGCGCAAAATGCCGTCCTGATGCAGGTTATGCGTCAGCGGATAAAACACGGTGCTGCCATCAAAACCGCGCGCGCCAACCAGCGACACTTCACCAGAGAAGTTTATGCCCTGCTCGACAATACATTCGCCGTAGCATTCAGCAGGTAACTGTTCGGTTTCATCGGCGCGTAAACGCCATTGACCGCGTCCGTCATAGCCACCAGTGCGGCGCTTAACAATCGCCAGCTCACCTAAACGATCAAACACCGCAGGCCACTCGCTGCGTTCGGAAAGTAACTGCCACGGTGCGGTCGGCAGGTGGAGCTTATCGAAAAGCTGCTTCTGAGTCAGACGGTCGGCAATAATCGGGAACACATCGCGGTTCACAAAGGCCGGATGGCGCGCCAGCTCGCGGGTTAATGCAGTTTCCGGCCAGCGTTCGATCTCAGCGGTAATCACGCTTTGTTGAAAAGGCACCGCCGCCGGTTCAGCGTCCAGCCCGACCGGCCAGACAGCAATGCCTAACGGTTCGCCTGCCTGACGCAGCATACGGCCTAACTGCCCGTTACCGAGGACGCAAACCTGTTTCATGCCGCACCTCGCGGGTCCGGGTTTTCCAGCACTTCATCAGTTTGTGCTTTGCGCCATTCATTCAGACGCTGGTGCAGTTCTTTATCATGAGTCGCAAGAATTTGTGCTGCCAGTAACGCCGCGTTTGCCGCGCCAGCTTTACCAATCGCCAGCGTACCCACCGGAATGCCGCGCGGCATTTGTACGATGGAGTAGAGGCTATCGACACCGCTCAGTGCGGCGCTCTGTACTGGCACGCCCAGCACCGGCACCAGCGTTTTGGCGGCAATCATGCCAGGCAGGTGCGCTGCGCCGCCTGCGCCCGCAATAATCACCTGATAACCGTTCTCTTCGGCGCTTTCGGCGAAGCTGAACAGTTTATCGGGGGTGCGGTGAGCAGAAACCACTTCAACGTGGTGCGGGACATTCAGGATTTCGAAGATTTCGGCGGCGAACTGCATGGTAGCCCAGTCGCTTTTGGACCCCATCACGATGGCGACACGCGCCGGATTATTGCGGGAAGACATGCGTCTTAAAACTCCTGTGGTGCACAACTCTCGGCTTTAGAGGGCACAGAGAATAGCACGGAAAGAGTGCAAGGAAAACGGTTGCGTAGGCGGAATTAACCGTCAGTTGTTGAGTTTTTAATTTGTTCTGCGTGTTGATTATGCGCTCTGGCTGAATTGGCAAAGAATGCCCATATCAACACAATGCTCCATGGAAAAAAGCAAATACCGACAATCAATATAAATCTTTCTACAAAACGTTGGTTATGGGGGCGGGTGAGTACTAAATAAATGAGCCAGAAATAGACTATCCAGGAAATGACCGCCGCAGCTACCAGTGACAATGCGCCAAAATAGAAGCCGACAAGACCGAACCAGCTAATACACAGTGGCGCTCCTGCCGTAAGGGCGATGCCAGAAATCAAAAATCCGTTGCAGCGTTGCATAATAATATTCCCTGTTGTTATTTCACTCAGAGATTATTACCTTGCTGATTTTAAAAAAGATATACAGGTTGCGTTAGTTCGGTGCTTTTTCAGAATCTGTCCATTCGTGGTCAGAAAGGAAAATGGATTAGCTCAACGTCATCCGCCGTGACTTTCACCATCGAACCTTCTGTATGCCAGGCACCCAGTACCACGCGAAAAGCCGTTTGCTGATTGGCGATAAGTTCATGCACCGCCGGGCGATGGGTATGCCCGTGGATCAGCCATTGCACTTGATGTTTTTCCATCGCACTGACCACCGCGTTTTGGTTAACGTCCATGATCGCCAGCGATTTACTGCTGTTGGCTTCTTTACTGTTCGCGCGCATTCGCGCGGCAATGCGTTTGCGCACAAACAACGGCAGGGCGAGGAATAGCGTTTGCAGCCAGGGTTTGTGGACTTTGGCACGAAAAGCCTGATAACCCGCGTCATCGGTGCACAGCGTGTCGCCATGCATAATCAACACCCGACGACCATAAAGTTCGAGCACCTTTTCTTCCGGCAATAACGTCATGCCGCTTTCACGGGCAAAGCGTTTGCCGAGCAGAAAATCACGGTTGCCATGAATGAAATAACAGGGAACGCCGGAATCGGATACCGCTTTGATCGCTGCGGCCATCTGGTGATGAAGTGGGTTGGGATCGTCGTCGCCGATCCAGGCTTCAAACAGATCGCCAAGAATATACAGCGCATCGGCCTTGCGGGCCTCCCCCGCTAAAAAACGCAGAAAACCGGCGGTGATCGCCGGTTCTTCCGCGCAGAGATGAAGATCTGCAATAAAGAGTGTCGCCACGATTACTCGCTAACGGTCACGCTTTCAATGATAACGTCTTCTTTTGGCACGTCCTGGTGCATACCGCTACGACCGGTTGCCACACCTTTGATTTTGTCTACCACGTCCATGCCTTCAACCACTTCAGCAAATACGCAGTAGCCCCAACCTTGCAGGCTTTCGCCAGAGAAGTTCAGGAAGTCGTTATCAACCACGTTGATGAAGAACTGGGCAGTTGCAGAGTGCGGTGCCTGAGTACGGGCCATTGCCAGCGTACCACGGGTATTTTTCAGACCGTTGTTGGCTTCGTTTTTGATCGGTTCTTTGGTGGCTTTTTGTTTCATGCCCGGTTCAAAACCGCCGCCCTGAATCATAAAGCCGTTGATAACACGGTGGAAAATGGTGTTGTTGTAAAAACCTTCGCGGCAGTAGTCCAGGAAGTTTTTAACTGTTTCAGGTGCTTTATCGTCAAAAGTTTTGATGACAATATCGCCGTGATTGGTGTGGAAAGTAACCATTTTTGCATCCTGTTCCGTTTGATTGGTGCTTCAACCCGGTTCGGGTCATATATAGGGTGGTGTTATAGCATAACCGCACGATCGGATCATCACGCAATGTATGCTGATTCGCGCGGGAAATATGGGTATTATACGCAACTCAATTACCCACACATGTCTAAACGGAATCTTCGATGCTAAAAATCTTCAATACTCTGACACGCCAAAAAGAGGAATTTAAGCCTATTCACGCCGGGGAAGTCGGCATGTACGTGTGTGGAATCACCGTTTACGATCTCTGTCATATCGGTCACGGGCGTACTTTTGTTGCTTTTGACGTGGTTGCGCGCTATCTGCGTTTCCTCGGCTATAAGCTGAAGTATGTGCGCAACATTACCGATATCGACGACAAAATCATCAAACGCGCCAATGAAAATGGCGAAAGCTTTGTGGCGCTGGTGGATCGCATGATCGCCGAAATGCACAAAGATTTTGATGCTTTGAACATTCTGCGCCCGGATATGGAGCCGCGCGCGACGCACCATATCGCCGAAATTATTGAACTCACTGAACAACTGATCGCTAAAGGTCACGCTTATGTGGCGGACAACGGCGACGTGATGTTCGACGTCCCGACCGATCCGACATATGGCGTGCTGTCGCGTCAGGATCTCGATCAGCTGCAGGCAGGCGCGCGCGTTGACGTGGTCGACGACAAACGCAACCCGATGGACTTCGTTCTGTGGAAGATGTCGAAAGAGGGCGAACCGAGCTGGCCGTCTCCGTGGGGCGCGGGCCGTCCTGGCTGGCACATTGAGTGTTCGGCAATGAACTGCAAACAGTTGGGTAACCACTTTGATATCCACGGCGGCGGTTCTGACCTGATGTTCCCGCACCACGAGAACGAAATTGCCCAGTCCACCTGTGCGCACGATGGCCAGTATGTGAATTACTGGATGCACTCCGGTATGGTGATGGTTGACCGCGAGAAGATGTCTAAATCGCTGGGTAACTTCTTCACCGTGCGTGACGTGCTGAAATACTACGATGCGGAAACTGTGCGTTACTTCCTGATGTCGGGTCACTATCGCAGCCAGCTGAACTACAGCGAAGAGAACCTGAAACAGGCGCGTGCGGCGCTGGAACGTCTCTATACTGCCTTGCGCGGCACAGACAAAACCGTTGCGCCTGCCGGTGGCGAAGCGTTTGAAGCGCGCTTTATTGAAGCAATGGACGACGATTTCAACACCCCGGAAGCCTATTCCGTGCTGTTTGATATGGCGCGTGAAGTAAACCGTCTGAAAGCAGAAGATATGGCAGCGGCGAATGCAATGGCGTCTCACCTGCGTAAACTTTCTGCCGTATTGGGCCTGCTGGAGCAAGAACCGGAAGCGTTCCTGCAAAGCGGTGCGCAGGCAGACGACAGCGAAGTGGCTGAGATTGAAGCGTTAATTCAACAGCGTTTGGATGCCCGTAAAGCGAAAGACTGGGCGGCGGCAGATGCGGCGCGTGACCGCCTTAACGAGATGGGGATCGTGCTGGAAGATGGCCCGCAAGGGACCACCTGGCGTCGTAAGTAATTGCGCTATTGCCGGATGCGAGTTTTCGCATCCGGTTATCGTCTGCGCCACCACAACATTCCCATCAGTAGCATCCCCGGCAACCACACCCACATCAATTCAGAAATAATCACCTGATGCCCGTACGGCGTGGTGTAACGAGACAATGCAAACGGCGCGACTTTAATCACCTGCCAGGGAGCGAAAAAGCGTTCATCTGACCACGGCCACAGCCAGCCAACCCCTTTACCGCCAGTGGTTACCGAATCCAGCAAGCTGTGCGATAGCAACGAGACGGTTAAAAACAGCCAGCAGCGAATCAGCCCAGCCCTGAACCATCGACGTCCAATCAGCACACATAACAGCGGGACAACAAACGCAAACACCAGCGAATGGGTAAACCCGCGATGACCAAAAACATTGCCGTAAGCAACGCCAAATTTAAACGACAATACATCAGCATCGGGCAGCATCGCCAGGATGATTCCGGCAAATAACAGACGCGGAGGGATGGCTTTCGAACCCAACCCTAAACCAATGCATAGGGGAACGGCGGCGTGCGTAATAACGGTTGGCATGATGGTCGCTTCGGCAAAATGTCGATGCTATCAGCATGGATGAACGGGGCGTAGAGGGCAAAAGTCTGAAAAGAGAACCGGCCTGTTGATACAGGCCGGGAAAGGGATCAGGCAACAACCTGTACGCTGTGACCTGCAAAACTCACTGTCTGACCGGCGACGATTTTGCAGCGTTTGCGCGTTTCAACCGCACCGTCGACTTTCACCTGGCCTTCGGCAATCGCGATTTTCGCCTGCGCGCCGCTTTCGCTCCAGCCTTCCAGTTTCAGCAAGTCGCACAGCTCAACGTGCGGATGTTTATCTAAAGAAAATGTCGCCATGTTACTCATCCTGTGGATCATGATATTCAACGCACGCCTGTAGCGTGTTTTCAATCAGCGTGGCAACCGTCATCGGGCCAACGCCGCCCGGAACAGGCGTAATGTATGAGGCGCGTTTAGCCGCGTCTTCAAACACGACGTCGCCCACAACTTTGCCATTTTCCAGACGGTTGATGCCAACATCAATCACAATTGCGCCTTCTTTGATCCAGTCACCAGGAATAAAGCCCGGCTTGCCGACGGCAACGATCAGTAGATCGGCATTTTCTACGTGGTGACGCAGATTTTTAGTGAAACGGTGAGTCACGGTGGTGGTGCAACCTGCCAGCAGCAGTTCCATGCTCATTGGGCGACCGACGATATTCGATGCGCCAATCACCACGGCGTTAAGGCCGAAGGTATCAATGTTGTAACGCTCAAGCAGCGTGACGATACCGCGCGGGGTACAGGGACGCAGACGTGGCGCGCGCTGGCACAGACGACCGACGTTGTAAGGATGGAAACCGTCCACGTCTTTGTCCGGATGAATACGTTCCAGCACTTTGACGTTATCAATACCCGCCGGTAACGGCAGTTGAACCAGAATGCCATCAATGGTGTTGTCGGCATTCAGCGCATCGATAAGCTCCAGCAGCTCCGCTTCGCTGGTGGTTTCCGGGAGGTCATAAGAGCGGGAGACGAACCCGACTTCTTCACAAGCCTTGCGTTTGCTTGCGACATAAATTTGCGATGCAGGGTTGCTACCCACCAGCACAACGGCCAGTCCTGGCGCCCGCAGTCCGGCTGCAATACGCGCCTGAACTTTTTGAGCAACTTCAGAGCGCACCTGCTGCGCAATCGTTTTACCGTCAATAATCTTTGCTGCCATCAGAGAGAGGATTCCATCTGTTACGTAGGTCGAAGGGGATGCGTCTATTTTGTCAGAAGCGTGGCGCGCTGTCAGTTTTCGTTTTCTGAAAAGTAAAACCTTCTGTACCTGGCTGATTCACACCTATCATGATAACCGTCGTTGGTTTGCCGCCATAGTGAGCTACATCAGATGCGGTCGTACACTTGTTCAGCAACTGGTTCAAAAGCCATTGACTCAGCAAGGGTTGACCGTATAATTCACGCGATTACAGCACACCGTGGTATCAATGCGCCCTTAGCTCAGTTGGATAGAGCAACGACCTTCTAAGTCGTGGGCCGCAGGTTCGAATCCTGCAGGGCGCGCCATTAAAATTCAATCAGTTACGCCTTCTTTATTTCTTCTATAATTCCAGAGTGGGACATTATCACCAAAAATGTCGTCTATTTTCCTCGCGTGCTCAGTCAAATGATTAGGCGCAAGGTGAGCATATCTACGAACCATTTCTCTGGACTCCCATCCGCCCATTTCCTGAAGCACTGATAATGGGACGCCTGACGGAATCAACCAGCTTGCCCTGGTATGTCTGAGGTCATGGAAACGGAAATTTTCAATTCCTGCACGACGACAAGCTGATAGCCATGCTGTCTTGCTGTCAATGCGCATCTTCCTGAGCGCAGGCATTGATGTTCCATCTGCTCGCTTAGCCGCCCTGGTATGTACACCCACATTTGTGATGCTTGCCTGTTTGATCACGCAACACTTTAGAGGCGGTATCGTTCAGCGCCACACCAATGGCGCAGTTTGATTTGCTATCTTCTGGATTCACCCTGGCAACTTGTCGCTGCATGTCAATCTGTTGCCACTCCAGATTTATGATGTTCGACTTTCTCAGAACAGTTACCAGCGCAAATTTGACGACAGATTTCAGTGGTTTGGGGCTCTCATCAATCAGGCGTTTTTCCTGATTCTTTTGTAAGTCTCTTGTGCCATTCCACCTCATACAGGTTTGCCTGCAAACAGTACTGATATTGCACTGCCAGATATTCCGGCTGGCTTCGTGGTTGTTTTCAACAGTGATGAGGCATCGTGGCATCTCGTTGAAGACCATCGGGGTAAAACGGTTTATGACGTGGCATCAGGGGACGCGTTATTTATTTCTGAGCTCGGTCCGTTACCGGAAAATGTTACCTGGTTATCCCCGGCAGGGGAGTTTCAGAAGTGGAACGGCACATCATGGATAAAGGATACGGAGGAAGAAACCTCGTTGCTGGAAGCCTGTAAGATGTATCGGGTGTTGCTGAACCGAGTTGATACATCAACTGCCCCTGATATTGAGTGGCCTGTGAACCCTGTCAGAGAGTAATCATTGGGATTATGCCGCAGCACGTCGTGCGCAAGAACGTGCTGCGGCTGGATGCTATTTTTTCCCTGAAGCGGAAAACATTACTACAGTACCTTTAACCTTGGTTTTAACATTCTCGAAATGCTCTGAGAGTATATGTGTTAAGCCTTCTTCGGAATCTTTTGTGTTTGAAAAGATGCCTTTCTGATTGTAAATGCGCATCAGTTTTTGACCGAAGCTATTGTGC
>NZ_PSRU01000089.1:0-624 GCF_003000935.1 Escherichia sp. R1 | reverse complement strand
CTTGGTTTTAACATTCTCGAAATGCTCTGAGAGTATATGTGTTAAGCCTTCTTCGGAATCTTTTGTGTTTGAAAAGATGCCTTTCTGATTGTAAATGCGCATCAGTTTTTGACCGAAGCTATTGTGCACAACGCCGTCACCAAGAATTGTGGCTCCGTATAGAGTTCCATCGTCAGTTAAGGCCTGCGCCGCATTGCGTATTACACAGCTTTTTGTAGATATATTTCCAGGCAGGCAGTGAAGAAGGTAAAACATGGAAATGGAATCAAATTGACCATGTAACGCCGCGGGATAAGGATCAAAAACATCATGGCTAATTTTATGTTTAATTTTTGATTCCCCAGCCCTTGTCGATGCCGCGTTCAGGCTAGCTTCGTTCAAATCCATTAAAGATATCAGACTACTCTCAGGTACGTGAGTAAGGTAAAACCCAGTTCCAACGCCAATATCCAGATGGTTGTTACCTAAATGTTCCAGAAAGTGTGGAAGAAGGTGTTCCTTTGTAGGACATCCCCATGCAAGCCGATTTGATACTCCCAAAACCCACCAGTCATAAAGCTTTAGGGTAAGTGGTGTGTAAATTTTAGCCCCATCATCTGTGTTTTTTTTCATTAGTTTCACCGT
>NZ_PSRU01000088.1:0-663 GCF_003000935.1 Escherichia sp. R1 | reverse complement strand
TCGGTGCAGAGCCAGGATTACACGTTTAAGGTGCCGGACTGGCCGGGGATGTATGAGCAGCAGGGTGAGAGCCTGAACGGACAGCTTGAACAGTATGAAATATTTGATTATCCGGGAAGGTTCAAGGATGAGCAGCACGGCAAGGATTTCACGCTGTACCAGATGGAGAGCCTGCGCAGTGATGCGGAAAAGGCCACAGGGCAGAGTAATTCGCCGAAGCTGTGGCCGGGAACGCGGTTTACGCTGACGGGGCATCCGCAGAAGATGCTGAACCGTGAATGGCAGGTGGTACAGAGCATTCTGTCAGGAGACCAGCCGCAGGCGCTTCACGGCAGCCAGGGGAGAGGAACCACGCTGGGCAATCAGTTAGAGGTGATACCGGCGGACCGGACGTGGCGTCCACGGCAGCAAAGCAAACCGAAGGTGGACGGGCCACAGAGCGCCATTGTCACCGGTCCCGCAGGAGAGGAAATCTTCTGCGACGAACACGGGCGGGTACGGGTGAAGTTTCACTGGGACAGGTATAACGGCATGACGGAGGAGAGTTCGTGCTGGGTGAGGGTGTCACAGGCGTGGGCGGGGCCGGGGTTCGGTAACCTGGCGATACCGCGTGTGGGTCAGGAAGTGATAGTGGACTTCCTGAACGGGGACCCGGACCAGCCG